>DATKOE010000157.1:0-23574 GCA_035524815.1 Rhizomicrobium sp. | reverse complement strand
CCTTGAAGCCGTCTATCACGACGAGCTTTCCCGCTTCCTCCTCTCGCCCGAACAGGTCTCCTCTCACCTAGAGGCCGCAAACGAGGCTATCCGGGAAACTGAAGCGTTGGTTTCAGCCGCACAGGCCGAACTTGAGAAGATTTCTCATGAGGACGAGCGGCTGTACCAGTTGTACCTCGGGGCACAGCTGACGCAGGACGATTTCGGCAGACGCCACAAACCCCTCTCCGAACGCCGGGACCAGTTAGAGGACGAACTGCCGCGCCTCCAAGCCAAACTGGACGTGATGCGGATTTCCATATCTGGGAAGCAAGCTTCCGTCTCCGATGCCGGAGACTTAGCCCTCCGTTGGACTGAATTCAGCCAAGCGGAGAAGCGGCAGCTAGTCGAAACCATCACGGACAAGATTATCGTTGGAAAGGAAGAGGTTGCCGTCAACCTCTTGTACTTTCCCGCTTCGCTAAAGCGCGATGGCAAGGCAACAAATGCATGCCGTTGCGGCTACCTGGGCGATCCGGCCCAGGCGTGCGGGCGCGCCCCGAAATGCGCCCAGGAGTACCAGTCGAAAATTTCCGGCCCGCTGTTCGACCGCATCGACATCCACGTCGAAGTGCCGGGGGTATCCGCCGCCGATCTATCCCTGCCGCCGCCGGCCGAATCGAGCGCCGACGTCGCAGCGCGGGCGGGAAGAGCCCGTGAGGTGCAGCGCGCGCGCTATGCCGAAGCGGGCATCCGCACCAACGCCGAGGCCGAAGGCAAACTGCTGGATGCCGTCGCGACGCCCGAGCCCGCAGGCGCCAAGCTGCTCGCCGACGCCGCCGAAGCCATGCGGCTGACGGCGCGCGGCTATCACCGGGTCCTGCGCGTGGCCCGCACGATCGCGGACCTCGGTGGATCGGATCAGGTCAGGCGCGCACACGTCGCCGAAGCGCTCTCATTCCGGCGCATCAACCATCTGCGCTGAGGCGACTACCTGGAACGGGCCTTCCTGGGCGGCGGGATGTCGAAGATGCCGAGCTGGCAGGCCATCTCGTCATCGGTGTAGGGGAAGTCCCTGCCGCGCCGCGCCGGCACGCACTCGTCGGGAGGAAGGTGCATGATCTGCGTCTCGATCTGGTAGGCGAGCCGCATCGATAGACCGGCCTTCCACGCCAGCGCGATGGCCGCGCCGGCGGACTTCGAATCGAGGACGCGGCGGATCGTTTCCGGGGGTGCGTCCGCGAGCGCCGACAAGGCGCGGATCAGCGCCTGTTTTTCACCCAGCTTGATGGCCCGTTCCAGCGCTTCTTCGTCGAAGGGAATCCAACCCGGTCGCGCCGGGTCGGAATTGTCGGCCTCCGGCGGCAGTTCCTCCTCGTTCAGGCGCTTGACCAGACGCCGATGCAGAAGTTCGCGGGTGCGTTCGTCCAGGCCGTCGCGCCGGCCGAGATTCTCGAGCAGTTCCGAGCCCACGAACGAGGCGAGCCGGCGCACGGTTCGCACCGAAAGGTCGCTGCGAAGCACCAGGAGCTCATGGAGGGACGTGAGCTTCTCGGCCGAATCGGCGATCTGGTACAGCGTGTCGGCACGGATGGCCGCATCCTGATTTGCCAGCAGCGAAACCAGCCCGGGCACGTCCAGCGAGCAGACCACCGCGTCGCTGACGTTCTCGCTGAGCGGGCGGCGGCGCGCGATGGCCGCGATAATGCCCTGGATCTGGGCGCCGGCGATGATCTCGATCAGGTCGCAGTCCGACAGCAGCGGCGAGTATTCGAGAATGGGCGCGGCGACGACCTCTTCCACGTCGCGCGCCAGCCGATCGACGATCGGCTTGGGAACGCAATCGAGGTGCTTGATCTCCTCGGCCAGGATGGCGCGCACAAAGGGTGTCTGGTCGCGTGCCAGCTTGTCCAGCAACTTGATGCACGACTCCCGCAGGTTCAGCATGTCCTGCCGGCCGAGGCCGGGCAGCAGACGGGCGATCTTGCGCGCGAGCTCGCCGCGAACGCCTTCTTCCGCATCGCCGCTGAGAAAATGATTGGCGGATGGCGGCGCGGCGATGTTCGCCGCGACCGCCGCGCGCGTGGCGACCCCGCCGTTCCGGGCCAGGAAATCCAGGACCTGATCGCCGGCATCGGCGCGGCCGGCCAATTCGTGCGGCGCGGTCTGGGCACGGTTTTCGAGGACGTCGAGAACCGCAGCCTGTGCCTGGGACGGCTCGATCGGCAAAGGCGGCGAACCCTGTGGCGGCATGAGCGCAATGGCCCGACAAAATCAACTCCGCGATTATGCAACTCGTGGATGCATCAAATGTAAAAGCGTCGCAGCATCCGCTTCGGCATCCGTTAACCACTCGCAAGGATAAGCATAATATATCCAACGAGTTAATCGCATGCAGCGGCAAGACTACGGGGCAGGTTTGTGCGACACGTTCTCACGCCTTGCCATCGACGCCTGGATGTGTCCGCACGACGCGGTGACCGATCCGATCACGCGAACAGGGCCGCAATCCTGTCCTGAATTTTCTCGGCGGCCTCGCGGGGATTGGCGGCCTTGCGGATGGGCCGGCCGACGACGATGTAGTCGGCGCCGCTGCGGAACGCGTCTTCCACGTCGACGGTACGCTTCTGATCGTCGACTTCGCAGTTCGCGACCGGCCTGATGCCGGGAACCACGATGAGGAAGTTGTCGCCCAACGCATGGCGCAGCCCGTCCACCTCGATGCCCGACGAGATGACGCCGTCGCAACCGATCTCGAGCGCCCGCCGTGCCCGCGACAGCACCAGCGCCCTGACGTCCACCTTAAAGCCGAGCGCATCGACGTCGCCCTGATCGAGGCTGGTGAGGACGGTCACGGCCAGGATCTTCACCTCGTTCTTTTCCTCGACCGCCGCACGCAGGATTTCGTCGTTGCCGTGCACCGTGGTGAACGCGACGCCACGCCCCTTTAGCTGGCGCACGGCGGAGCGCACCGTATTGGGAACATCGAAGAACTTGATGTCGGCGAAGATCTTCTTGTTGCGCTCCGCAAGCCAGTCGACCAGATCGTAGATGCGCCCGGAGAGGAATATCTCGAGCCCCAGTTTGTAGAAGGCGACGGCATCGCCCAGATCGGTCACGATGCGCTTGGCTTCCACGATATCAGGCACATCGAGCGGCAGGATCAGGCGTTCGCGCGCGGGGATCGGCTTCTGAGAGAGCATGGGACACCGCAGGGATCGGATCGGTTCTCCCTAGCCAATCGTCCTTGGGCTGTCCAGTCTCAACCGCCCAGCGGGATGCGCAGTTCCAGCTTCGGTTTGACGATCGCGGCGATGACGAGGCCGGCAACGGCGGCGCCCACAATTCCGATGGCGGCGTTCGCCAGCGTGTAATCGAGCGGAAAGCCGTACCAGATCAGATAAGAAGCGTCGGCGCCCAGCGCCGCGAACACGCCGATGAGCGCCACGAATCCGGTGCGCGCGAAATATCCGAGCAGCGGCGCGAGCGACAACAGGAACGCCGCGATCAGCGACTGCGCCAGTTCCTTCACGAATTCGTGGACGAGCGGTTTGGTCATGTCAGTGGACCGGCCGGGCGGGTGATAGACGAGGATGCCCGTCGGATTGACCTTGGTGAGCGCAGCCTCCTTCTCCATCATCTTGGGATCCTTGGGATCGACCCAGGGGAAAAAGTAAAGGCCGGATCGGCCGCCGACGCCTTCCTGCATGGCGTTCAGCACCACCGCCTCGTGGCTCATCTTGCCGATGCCCATGGTGGCGAGAGGCGTCGCCATATGGGCGACGCTCGTCCAGACGAACATCGCGATCGCACCGAGCAGGCCAGCAATCACTATGCGCATCGCCGTCTCATCCCCGAAACCCGCCCGATCCTAGCCGAGATCGGCAAGGGGCGGAATTCTCCGGCTTCCGCAACGGCATGACGGCCGCCGCGGCTTGGCGCAAATCCGCCCATGCCGTACTTGTTTCATGCGCCTACGACGAGGACCGCCATGAAGCGCCTGCGCCTCCATGTCCTGCTGCTGCTCGTGCCTTTGGTGCTGTTGTGGGTGCCGTTCTACAACCGCGCCGAACCGGATCTCGCCGGCATTCCCTTCTTCTACTGGTACCAGATGGCGTGGGTGCCGGTGACGGTGCTGGTCACGTTCTTCGTCTATCGTCTCGACCGGAAGGCGGGACGATGAAGCTCGACGTCACCGCCGTCACCATCTTTGTCGTCCTGTTCGTGCTCGTCACCGTGATGGGTTTTTTCGCGGCGCGATGGAAGAGGGGCGATCTTTCCCAGCTTCACGAATGGGGCCTGGGCGGGAGGCGCTTCGGCGCGGCGGTGAGCTGGTTCCTGCTCGGCGGCGATCTCTATACGGCCTACACCTTCGTGGCGGTGCCGGCGCTGCTGTTCGGCGCGGGAGCCTCGGGCTTCTTCGCCATGCCGTACACGAGCCTGGTGTGGCCGATCCTGTTCCTGGTCATGCCGCGGATGTGGAGCGTGTGCCAGGCGCGCGGCTATGTGACGGCGGCAGATTTCGTGCGCGGCCGCTTCGGCAGCCGCACCCTGGCGCTGGCGGTGGCCGTCACCGGCATCGTGGCGACGATGCCCTATATCGCGCTGCAACTGATCGGCATCGAGGTGGTGATCGCCGCGCTGGGCCTGAACTACGCGCTGCATCTGGGTGGACTTGTCCTCGACCTGCCCCTGCTCGCCGCCTTCGCGATTCTGGCCGCCTACACCTATTCGAGCGGGCTGCGCGCGCCGGCGCTGATCGCCGTCGTCAAGGACGTTCTGATCTACGGCACGGTACTGGCGGTGATCGTGGTGATGCCGATCGAATTGGGCGGTTACGAGCGCATCTTCGCGAGTGTGCCGCCGGCGAAGCTGCTGCTGGCGCCGCCGCCGCACTCAAGCCTCGGCTCGTATTCCGCCTATGCGAGCCTGGCGCTGGGTTCGGCCCTGGCGCTGCTTCTCTATCCGCACGCGATGACCGGCATCCTGTCGTCTTCGAGCCGCGACGTGATCAAGCGCACCGCCATCGCCATGCCGGCCTATTCGCTGGCGCTGGGTCTGCTGGCGCTGATGGGCTACATGGCGATCGCCGCCGGGGTTTCGTCGCAACCGGCCTATGCGGCGGGCTTCAAGGCCTTCGGCGCCAGCTACGCCGTGCCGGCGCTGCTTCTGCACAGCTTCCCGTCGTGGATGGTCGGGGTTTCCTTTGCCGCCATCGGCATCGGCGCGCTGGTACCCGCCGCGATCATGTCGATCGCATCGGCGAACCTTTTCACGCGCAACATTTACAGGGAGTACATACGCCCCGCCTGCAGCCCGGCCGAGGAAAGCCGCACGGCCAAGATCACCTCGCTGATCGTGAAGGCGGGCGGTCTTTTCTTCATCATCCTGCTGCCTCAGACCTACGCCATCGTGCTGCAGCTTCTCGGAGGGGTGTGGATCAGCCAGACCCTGCCCGCCGTGATGCTGGGACTTTATGCGCGCTGGCTGCGGCCATCCGCGCTGCTGGCGGGATGGGCGGCGGGGATCGGTACCGGCACCTTCATGGTGGCGCAGTCCTCGTTCAAATCGGCCGTCACTACGATTCAGCTCTTCGGCACGGCCGTGCCCTGTTACGCGGCGGTCGCCGCGCTGGCCGTCAATCTTGCCGCGGCAGTGGGACTCTCGATGCTGATCAACGTGTTTTCCCGCGCGCCGCAGAACGACGCCACGCTGGCCGAGGATTATGGATGACCCCCTCCGTTCGGCTTCGCCGAGCACCTCCCCCTTTCAGGGGGAGGAAAACTCACCCGAACCGGCCGGTGATGTACTGCTCGGTCTTCTTGTTTGACGGCGCGGTGAAGACCTTCTCGGTCTCGTCGAACTCGATCAACTCGCCAAGATACATGAACGCAGTGTAGTCCGAGGTGCGCGAGGCCTGCTGCATGTTATGGGTGACGATGACGATCGTGTACTCGTTCACCAGCTCGTCCATCAGCTCCTCGATCTTGGCGGTGGAGATGGGATCGAGCGCCGAGCACGGTTCGTCGAGCAGGATCACTTCCGGGCGCGTGGCGACGGTGCGCGCGATGCACAGGCGCTGCTGCTGGCCGCCGGAAAGGCTCAAGCCGGATTCCTTCAGCTTGTCCTTGACCTCGCCCCACAGCGCGGCGCGCTGCAGCGCATTTTCCACGCGGCCCTCGAGCACCGAGCGTGGCAGCCGTTCGTAGAGCTTGATGCCGAAGGCGATGTTGTCCCAGATCGTCATCGGGAACGGCGTCGGCTTTTGGAACACCATGCCGATGCGGGCGCGCAAAAGGTTGAGGTCCTGGCTGGTGTGAAGGATGTCTTCGCCGTCGAGCAGCACCCGGCCTTCGGCGCGCTGGTTCGGATAAAGCTCGTAGATGCGGTTGAGAACGCGCAACAGCGTGGACTTGCCGCAGCCGGAGGGGCCGATGAACGCCGTGACCTTGCGGTCGTGGATCGGCATTGTGACGTTCTTCAGCGCCTTAGTGTCTCCGTAGTAAAACGACAGGTCCTTGACGTCGATCTTCACCGCAGTCTGGACGGTCGCATCCATGGCTCAACTCCGCTTCGACGATTCCAGGAGCCGGGCCGCGATCGAAAGCCCCAGCACCGTGATGGTGATCAACAGCGCGCCGGCCCAGGCCAGGTGATGCCAGCCCTCGTAAGGGCTCATCGCAAACTGGAAGATGACCACGGGCAGGTTGGCGATCGGCTTGGTGAGATCGGTGCTCCAGAACTGGTTGTTCAGCGCCGTGAACAAGAGCGGCGCCGTCTCGCCGGAAATGCGCGCCACCGCGAGGAGCACGCCGGTGACCATGCCGGCACGCGCCGCCCGCCAGGTGACGGCCTTGATAAGCACGCTGCGCGGCGCCCCAAGCGCCGCCGCGGCCTCGCGCAGACCGTTGGGGACCAACAGCAGCATGTTTTCCGTGGTGCGCACCACCACCGGAATGACGATGATCATCAGCGAGGCGGCCCCCGCCAAAGCGGAGAAACTCTGCATGTTGACCACCATGACCTGCCACACGAACAGGCCGATCACGATCGAAGGCGCGCTGAGCAGGATGTCGTTGATGAAGCGCACGAAGAACGACAGGCGCGCGTAGCGCCCGTATTCGGCGAGATAGGTGCCCGCCAGGATTCCCACCGGCGTGCCGGCAACGACCGCCAGCCCGCTCATGATGAGCGAACCGACGATGGCGTTCCACAGCCCGCCGGCTTCGCCTGGCGCCGGAGTCATCTTGGCGAAGACGTCGGCATTGAGGCTCGAAAAACCGTTGTAGAACAGCGAGTAGAGGATCAGCGTCAGCCACACGATGCCGAACAGCGCCGCCAAGGCGGAAAGCACAAGCCAGATGGCGTTGGAGCGCTTGCGTCGGTTGTAGATTCGGCGGTTGAAGTTCATCCCTGCACGCCTCCGGCCCGCTTCTCGAGCGCGCGCAACATGATCTGCGCCGACGCCAGGACGATGAAGGTGATGAAGAACAGGATCAGGCCCAGCTCGATGAGCGAGGCGCGGTAGAGATCGCCGACCGCCTCGGTGAATTCGTTGGCGATGGTGGCCGAGATCGTGGTGCCCGGCGCGAACAGCGACGATGCGATATGGTGGGCATTGCCGATCACGAAGGTGACGGCCATGGTCTCGCCCAGCGCGCGTCCCAGCGCCAGCATCGCGCCGCCGACGACGCCGGTGCGCGCGAACGGCAGTACCACGCGCCAGACGACCTCCCAGGTGGTGCAGCCCATGGCATAAGCCGATTCCTTCAGCGTGGCGGGAACCGTGTCGAACACGTCGCGCGTCACCGCCGAAATGAACGGCAGGATCATGATCATCAGGATGAAGGAGGCCGTGAAGATGCCGATGCCGTAGGGCGGGCCGGCGAACACGTCCTGCAGCACGGGCACGTTGGCCACCAAGTCGACGAACCAGGGTTGGATATTCTCCTGGAAGTAGGGCGCGAAGCTGAACAGACCCCAGATGCCGTAGACGATGGACGGAATGCCGGCCAGAAGCTCGATTGCGATGCCGATCGGCCGCCGCAGCGGCCTGGGGCAGATTTCGGTCAGGAAGATGGCGATGCCGATGCCGACCGGAACGGCCAGCAACATGGCGATGACGGAGCTGATCAGGGTGCCGTAGATCGACGCCAGCCCGCCGAATTTCTCGGTGACCGGATTCCAGTACTGGGTGGTGAGGAAGTCGAAGCCGAACGCCTTGATCGCAGGGGCGGCGCCCATGGCCAGCGAGAGCATGACGCCGGCAAAGACCGCCAGCACCAGCACCGAAGCCGCCAGGGTGAGCGCGCGGAAACGTACGTCGCCAGCACTGCCCCGCTTGACGGCCGCGACTTTGTGTTCAGGTACCGTTACGCCGCTCAATGCCACATCGACCATCGTGTGCCCGTCGCTGGATTGGTCTTCGGATCTGAGCAGCGCGTGTTGCATAGGGCGGCACACCGGTTGGTTCCAGCGGCCCCCTCCGCCAGCGTCGACACCCCACGCAACATCCAAAACCCCTCACGCGACAGACACTTGGCGGGAATTTCCCGTCCAATGCCATTCCGATCCTTATCCCTACCGCCAACAGGCCCGGGTTCAATGCAACGTGCATCACAGTTCTGCGAAGCTTTTGTGACAGTCGCGGACAGCCGGCCGAAAAACCGCCCGAAACCGGGGCCGAAGCCCGGTTCTTAAGGCTTTGGCAAGCAGCCCTGCGGCCAAATCCGACAGGGGAGCGGAGCCATGGCCCTGCGGGTCCTGCGGACCATCTTTGGTTTGGCCGCCCTGGCGCTGCTGGTCGCGGCGCTGGGCGACGTCGTGCTGCACGGCGAACTCAGCCTGATGCTGCCCGGCACCTTCGCGGTGTTGTGCATCGTTGTACTCGCTTACATCCTGCACGGCTTCGTGGCCGCGCGCACGCACCGCGAGATCGCCGACCGTCAGGCCGCGCAGTTGCAGGCCGTCGCCGCCCGGCTGGAATCTTCGCTCGCCCAGGCCGCCGCCATGAACGTGCGGCTCAACCAGAGCGAAGCGCGCTACAAAGCGCTGGTCGATTCCCAGGGCGACGCCATCTTCCGTCGCGCGCCGGATTCGACCCTCACCTACGGCAACGACGCCTTCTTCCGCATCTTCGGCCTCAACCCGCAGGCCGCGCTCGGCAGGCCCTTCGCGCCCGAAGTGCATCCCGATTGCCGCACACCCCTGTTCGGCAGCTTTTCCGGCGTCGAGACCGGACACGCACGCGTGCATTACGACCAGCACCTGCGCACGGCCTTCGGATGGCGCTGGATTTCATGGGAGGACTTCGCCGTCCGCGACGACCTCGGCCGGTTGATCGAGGTCCAAAGCGTCGGCCGCGACATCACCGAGCGCAAGGCGCTGGAAGACGCGCTGACCGAGGCCCGCGACAAGGCCGAAGCGGCCAACCGGGCCAAGAGCGGCTTTCTTGCTACCATGAGCCACGAAATCCGCACCCCGATGAACGGCGTGCTCGGAATGGCGCGGCTGCTCAAGGAAACCAGCCTTTCGCCTGCCCAGAGCACCTATGCCGACGCGATCCTGCAATCGGGCGAGACCCTGCTCGCGCTGATCGGCGACATCCTCGACTTCTCCAAGATCGAATCGGGAAACCTGACGCTGGAGGACGAAGAAGCCGACATCCGCGCCATCCTGGAGAGCGTGTGCGAACTTCTGTGCACGCGGGCGCATGCCAAGGGCATCGAGATCGCGGCCGCGGCCGACGCCGACGTGCCGCTCGTCATCCGCACCGACCGCATGCGCCTGAGGCAGGTTCTGATCAATCTGGTCGGCAACGGCATCAAGTTCACCGAGAACGGCGGGGTCTGCATTCATGCGGGCCTTGTCCGCGGCGCGGAGCGCAATCAAGTGCGTTTCAGGGTCTGTGACACCGGCGTGGGCGTACCCGAGGACAAGCGCAAGAAGATATTCGAAGAGTTCGTTCAGGCCGATTCCAGCCATGCACGCAAGTTCGAGGGCACGGGGCTCGGCCTGGCGATTTCCCGCCGGCTTGTCACGGCAATGGGCGGCGAGATCGGCCTCCATCCCTCGCCCGGCGGCGGCAGCACCTTCTGGTTTACGCTTCCCGCCGTGGTCGCGGTTCCCGCCGATCCCGGTCCCGCGCCGCTCGCCGGACTGCGCGTGGCGGTGATCACGCCCAACAGCCTCCTGCGCGAGGGCCTGGCGGCCCAGATCGCGGCCGCGGGCGGAACGGTGTGCGGCCTGACCGAAGAAGGCCTGCGCAGCGCCGTTGTGACCCTGATCGATGCCGGCACCGCGCCCGAACCGGCTGCCGTGACGAACCCGATACCGGCAGTGCCCGCCTTCCTGTTGCTGCCGCCAGCCGCTCACATCGACGCCGCCGCACTGAAGGCACGCGGATATGCCGGTTATCTCGTCAAGCCGGTGCGCCTGGCCACGCTGGTGAATCGTCTGAGCCGGCCTGCGCCCGCGGACCAGGAGCTTGCGCCGAAGGCGGCCGTTGCTCCGCAAGAGGCGGCCGTTGCCGCGGCTTCGTTGCGCGTGCTGCTGGCAGAGGACAATCCGATAAACGCCATGCTGACGAAGGAACTGCTGCGCCGGCGCGGCCACCAGGTGACGGCCGTGACCAGCGGCGAAGCGCTGGTTCAGGCGTTTGGGGATGGCGCGTTCGACCTCGTGCTCACCGACATTCATATGCCGGGCATGGACGGCATCGAGGCCGCCAAGGCCATTCGCGAGATCGAGAGGCAGCACGGGCGTGCCCGCACGCCAATCGTCGCACTCACCGCGGACGTGCTGGAAACGGGACGCAGGGCTTGCCGCGAGGCGGGTATGGATGGTTTTCTCACCAAACCCGTCGAACCAACCCAGCTGGACGACATGTTCGCAGCATTCTTCCCGGATCGAGTCGCGCCACCCTCGGCCGCTGCATGAGCGCTCAACGCACCGCAGGGCGTACGCGCGCAGCCATCGAATCCTACCTGAAGCCCCGCACCGCGACGATGCTCGTGCTCGGAGCCGCCTGCGGGCTGCCGCTGCTGACCATCTCCAACGCCCTCAGCCTCTGGCTTACGGACAACCGCGTGTCGATGACCGATATCGGCCTGTTCGCGTACACGCTGCTGCCCTACTCGTTCAAGTTCGCCTGGGCGCCGCTGCTGGACCAGGTGCGGCTGCCGTTGCTGCACCGTCTGCTCGGCAAGCGGCGCGCGTGGATGCTCGTTGCGCAACTCGGGATCGTGGCCGCCTTCATCGGCCTGGCGTCCTCGGACCCGCATATCCAGCTCTTCCGGGTCGCGCTGTCCGCGCTGCTGTTGGGCTTTTGCGGGGCGAGCCAGGACATTTCCGTCGACGCCTGGCGCATCGAGATCGCTCCCGCAGAAGAACAGGGAACGATGCTCGGCGCCTATCAGCTCGGCTACCGCCTCACCGCGCTCGCGACCGCGGCGCTGGCGCCCTACATCGCCCAGCTTGTCTCCTGGCGGGCCAGTCTCGTTTTCCTCGGATGCCTGATCTTCTTCGGGATGGCGGCGACGCTTTTCGCCCGCCGGCCGCCGGAGCGCGATGCCAGCGACGAGGTGCGGTCGGCGGAGAAGGCCCTGCATCTGTTCGGGTCGGTCGGCCGGGCGATCGGCTGGTTCTACGGAGCGGTGATCGCGCCCTTCATCGATTTTTTCCGCCAGCATCGCTGGACGGGCCTGCTCATCCTGGCGATGATCGGAACGTACCGGCTGCCCGATTTCATCATGGGAACGGTGGCGCGCCCTATGTACCGGCAGAGCTTTTCGCTCATCGAGATCGGCACGATGTCCGGCCTGATCGGCGTGTGGGTGACGATCGCGGGGGCGCTGGTCGGAGGGTTTTTCGTCTTCCGCTTCGGAATCATGCGTTCGCTGTTCGTCGGCCTGTTCGCGGTGATCGCCGGCAATCTGTGTTACGCGCTGCTGGCCGCCAGCGGCCACGACATCGCGATGTTCGCGATCGCCATAGGTATCGAGAACCTCGCCGCCGGGTTTGCCGGCACCGCGCTGCTCGCCTACATGTCGAGTCTGACCAACAAGGCATTCACGGCGACGCAATACGCGCTATTCAGCTCGTTCTACGCGTTGCCCGGCAAATTGCTCGGCGGACTTTCCGGCGTGCTTGTCGAGTGGTTCGCCGGCCAGCGTCATTACTTCGAATCCCTGCTGCCCGCTCTGGCGGCGGTGCCGGACAAGGTCGTGGGCTTCGTTCCGTTTTTCATCTCGACGGCACTGGTGGGCCTGCCGGCACTGGCGCTTCTGCTCCTGGTCTACCATCGCGAAGCCGGCCGGACGCCGTCCGTGGCCGCCTGATCCGCGTTCCGCTTGTTTTCCTGTTCCCCAGACCCCTGGGCACGCGCGGCGCGCTGCCGCGGCCGGGACAGGACGTTCCGCATGTCACGCGGATTTCACGGTTGCGGCCAATAACCGTGATCGTACGTATACCGAGAGGCGGCAGCCGCCGCCCGTTTGCCGTTTGTTTTGATCTCTGCCCTAGGCTAGAATTCCCGTTTCGCGCAGCAGACCCGGAGCAGGCCCAAGCGCATGGTCAACATTCACGAACCCGGCCCGCTTGAAGGGCGACTGACGCACTGGCCCGTGCTCGCCGCATCGGGAGCGCTGGAAGTGCGCCTGGCCGAAACCGACCATGAAGTAGAAGCGGCGCAGCGGCTTCGTTACCACGTCTTCTACGAAGAGATGAGCGCGGTTCCCTCCGACGAGATGCGGGAACAGGGGCGCGATTTCGACCGCTTCGACGAAGTCTGCGACCATCTTCTGGTGGTCGACCGTTCGCGCTTCGACGACGACGGCCAGCCGATGGTCGTGGGTACGTACAGATTGATGCGCGACGTCGATGCGGCGCGCGTGGGCGGCTTCTACACCGCGAACGAATACGACCTTGCACCGATGCTGCGCGGCTTCGAAGGCGCGCGCCTGCTGGAGCTAGGGCGTTCCTGCGTCATGAAGGAGTACCGCACCAAGCCGGGAGCGATGCAGCTTCTGTGGCGCGGCGTCGTCGTGTACAACACCCGCTTCTCCATCGACGTGATGTTCGGCTGCCCGTCCTTCGCCGGCACAGATCCCCAGGCGCTGGCGCTGCCGCTTTCCTACCTGCGCCACTTCCACCTGGCGCCGCCGTCGCTGCGCGTGCGCGCCAACCCGGCGCGATACGTCGACATGAACCTGATGGCGAAAGAGGCCATCGATCCCAAGGAAGCCCTGCGCGCGCTGCCGCCGCTGCTCAAGGGTTACGTGCGTGCGGGCGCCTGGGTGGGCGACGGCGCGGTGATCGACTGGCAGTTCTCGACCACCGACGTGTTCATCTGCTTCCCGATGTCGAACATCGACGAGCGTTACCGCAGCCGCTTCGAAATGAAGCAGTAGGAACAAGTTTTCCGGACAATATCGTCATGACCGGCCTCCGAGCCGGCCATGACATATTGCTGTCTGAGGAGGCTTCATCGCTGGATGGCCGGGTCAAGCCTGGCCATGACGGCGATGGGAATCGCTATGCCCGCCGCCGTTCGATCGCGTCCCAGATCAGCGCGGCGCCGTCGGGGCCGCCAAAGCGTTTCACTTCCTGGATGCCGGTGGGCGAGGTGACGTTGATCTCGGTCAGGTAATCGCCGATCACGTCGATGCCGGCGAAGATGAGCCCGCGCGCCTTCAAATCGGGCCCGATCGTGCGGCAGATTTCGAGGTCGCGCGGGCTGGGCTCCGCGGCCACCGGCTTGCCGCCGACATGCATGTTGGAGCGCGCCTCACCCTCGGCCGGAATGCGGTTGATCATCCCGGCGAATTCGCCGTCCACCAGGATGATGCGCTTGTCGCCCCGGCGCACTTCGGGCAGGTAGCGCTGCACCATGACGGGCTCGCGATAGAACTGGGCGAACATCTCAAGCAACGCCCCGAGGTTTTCGTCACCGGGCGTGACGCGGAACACCCCCGTCCCGCCGTTGCCGTAGAGCGGCTTCAGGATGATGTCGCGATGTTCGGCGCGGAAGGAACGAATCTCGGCCGGATCGGACGTGATCAGCGTCGGCGGCATCAGCGCCTTGAAGGTCGTGACGAGCAGCTTTTCGGGTGCGTTGCGCACCTGGCCCGGATCGTTGACCACGAGCGTGCCGGGATGGATGCGCTCCAGAAGATGCGTGGTGGTAATGTAGGCGAGGTCGAAGGGCGGATCCTGCCGCAGCAGCACGACGCCCATGGTCGAAAGATCGACGCGGGCCGGTTCGCCCAAGGTGAAATGGTCGCCCGTCTTGCGCCGTACCGCCAGCGGCCGCAGGGGCGCGGTGACGGCGCCATCGCGGAAGGTGAGCTCGCGCGGGCCGTAGTAGAACAGCAAATGGCCGCGCCGCTGCGCCTCTTCGGCCAGCGCGAACGTAGAATCCGCATCGATGTTGATGCGCTCGATAGGGTCCATCTGGATGGCGACGGTGAGCTTCATGGCGGCCTCCAAGCCCCATACATGTTCATTCGAACGCCCTTAGGCAAGGTCGTCCGGCCGCCAGGCATCCTTCAAGTGGCGCGGCCAGCGGCCCGGCACCACCGTGACCACGTCGAACCGCGCCGGAGCCGGCCTGCCGGCAAGGTAAAGACCGGCCGCGCGCACGATGCGGGCCCGCTGGCGAAGCCCGATGGCCTCCGTAGCCAGGCCCTCGTCCGGCCGCGCCTTCACCTCCACGAAACAGACGACGCCGCGCGGGGATTTCGCGATCAGGTCGATCTCGCCCGCCCGCGTCTTCACCCGCCTGCCCAGGATGCGATAGCCCTTGAGGACGAGCAGCAGAGCCGCCAGCAATTCTCCCGACCGCCCGCGCTTTTCGGCGGCCTTGCGCGCAAGGAGGCGGTCATTCATCGCGCTTCTTCTTCAGCGCCCGTGCATAGACTTCGCGGCGGGGGGCATCCAACATCTCCGACACCAGATCGACGGCGGCACGCACCGGCATCCATTCGAGCGCTCGCTCGAGCGCCTTTTCGACCCGTGTGAAATCCGCGGAGACCTCCTCGGGCGGACCCACCACCACTGTAATCTCGCCTTTGGGCGGCTCGGCCGCGGCGTAGTGCTGCGCCAGCCCGGGGAGATCGCCGCGGCGGATCTCTTCGTGGAGCTTGGTGAGCTCGCGGGCAACCGCGGCCGGACGCAACCCCAGCACATCCGCGAGATCCGCCAGGCTGCCGGCCAGGCGTTGCGGCGATTCGAAAAACACCAGCGTGGCGCGAACGCCCTTCAACTCGGCAAGGCTCGTGCGCCGTTCGGCGCTCTTGGCGGGCAGGAATCCGGCGAACAGAAAGCGGTCGGTCGGCAGCCCCGCCAGCGACAGAGCGGCAAGCGGAGCCGAGGCGCCCGGCAGCACGTGAACCGCGATTTGTTCTGCGATTGCCTCGCGCACCAGCTTGAAGCCGGGATCGGAGACCAGCGGCGTTCCCGCGTCGCTGACCAGCGCCACCCGCGCCCCTTGTCTTAGTTTTGCGAGCAATTTGGGCCGTTCGGCGGGCGCGTTGTGATCGTTATAGGCGGCAAGCGGGCGCGAAATCGCAAAGATCGCGAGGAGCTTGGCCGTCACGCGGGTGTCTTCGGCTGCGATCAGGTCCACCCCCGCGAGCACGTCGAGCGCCCGCAAGGTGACATCGCGCGCATTGCCGATGGGCGTCGCCACGACGTAAAGGCCGGGCGGCAGCGATTGTCGCGCGCCCTCGTTATGCTTAGGCTCGCCGGGTTGAGGAGCCTTCCATGTCATCCTTCGATTCCTTCCGCCGCCTTTGTGCCATTGCGGCCTGCGTTGCGATAGCTGCCTGTGCCACCGGCCCCAAACCCCCTCCGGCGCCGCCGCTGCCGCCCGAGCCGCCTCCGGCCCCTCATCAACTCACCACCCAGGCGCCGCAATTCCTCCGGTTGTCCAACATCGCTCCTGCGATCGTGCCGGTGCGCGTGGGCGTGATCCTGCCGTTTAGCAACGCCACCGCCAATGTCCGCTCCCTGGCGGCGTCGCTGATGCAGGCGGCGGAGATGGCTCTCTACGATTCCGGCAACAAGAACATCATCCTGATGACGGAAGAGGATACCGGCTCGGCGACCGACTCGGCCGCCGCGGCCCAGAAGCTGCTCGACGAAGGCGCCGAAGTGATCGTGGGCCCGCTGTTCTCGGCTTCCGTCGCCTCGGTGGCGCCGCTGGCGCGCGACCGCGGCGTGCCGGTTCTGGCCTTCTCGACCGACCGCAGCGTGGCCGGCAGCGGCGTCTATCTGTTGAGCTTCCAACCTCAGAGCGAAGTCCGCCGTATCGTCGCCTATGCGGTGAGCCAGGGCCGCACCAAGATCGGCGCCATGATCCCGCAGACGCCCTATGGCGCCGTGGTGGAAGAGGCGTTCCGCGCGGCGGTGACCGAGAACAAGGCCACGCTCTGCGACGTTGAGCATTTCAACCCCAGCGCCGGCGCGCTCACCGATCCCTCGGCGGCCATCGCCAAGGCGGACTGCGACGCCATCCTGGTGCCGCAGGGCGGTTCGCTACTGCGCGGCGTGGTGCAGACCTTCAACTACAGCCAGATCGACACCACCAAGGTGAAGCTGCTCGGCACCGGGCTGTGGAACGAGCCGTCCACGCAGAAAGAAGAACTGCTCGCCGGAGCGTGGTTTCCCGCTCCCCAGCCTTCCACCGACGACGCCTTCATCGCCAAATACAAGCAGACCTTCGGCAGCGATCCGCCGCAACTGGCCTCGCTGGCCTACGATGCCGTGTCGCTGGTGGCGCTACTGGCCAACGGCACGCCTTATCACCGCTTCACCTTTCGCGCGCTCACCGATCCCAACGGCTTTTCCGGCGTCAACGGAATCTTCCGCTTTCATCCGGACGGATCGATCGAGCGGGGATTGGCGGTGCTGTCCGTCGATCCGAACGGATTCCAGGTCGCAAGCCCGGCGCCGGAGACGTTCCAGGTTGCGCAGGCGCATTCGTAGATTCGTCTCCCCCGCAAGGGAGCCTCACTCCGCGAGCATGGCGATCACGGCGTTGAGCACCAAAAGCCCGTGCGGCGTGGCGCGCGCACGGTTCGATTCGAGCGTCAACAGCCCCTCATCGGCGAGAACGGCAATCCGATTGGGATCGAGCGCCGTTCCCCAGCGCGCACGATAGGCTTCCACATCGAGGCCTTCAGCCAGGCGCAGGGACATCAGGAGGTTTTCGCGCGCGGCGTCCTGGATCGAGATTTCGCTCGTCTCGGCAAAGCCGTGGCCTTCGCGCATGACCTTTTCGAGCCAGCGTTCGGGCAGCCGCTCGCAAGCGGTGGCGATGCGTTTTCCGCAGACCTCGATGCGCCCATGCGCGCCCGGGCCGATGCCCACGTAATCGCCGTAGCGCCAGTAGATAAGATTGTGGCGGCATTCCGCACCCGGACGCGCATGATTGGAAACCTCATAGGCGGGAAGCCCTGCGGCCGCCGTCAGTTCCTGGGTGGCCTCGAACAGTTCCGCCGCGCGGTCGTCGTCGGGGACCTTGAAGGCGCCTTTCTTGTGCCGGATCGCGAACGGCGTCTGCGGCTCGATGGTCAGCTGGTAGAGCGACAGATGCTCGGTGCCGAAGGCAAGCGCTTCGGCAAGCTCTGCCTTCCAGGATTCCACCGTCTGTCCCGGGAGCGCGTAGATGAGGTCGAGCGAGACGCGGTCGAACGTCTTCATCGCCATCGCCAGCGCGGCCTTGGCCTCGGCAAGATCGTGCAGGCGGCCGAGGAACTTCAGGTCGGCATCGTCGAGCGCCTGAACGCCGAGCGAGAGACGGTTGACGCCCGCGGCGCGGTAATCGGCAAAGCGTGCCGCTTCGGCACTGGCGGGATTGGCTTCCAGGGTGATCTCGATGCCGTCGGCCGCGGGCCACAGACGCGTTGCGGCATCGATGATTGCGCCCACGCTTTCGCCGCCCATCAGCGACGGCGTGCCGCCGCCGAAGAAGATGGTGTCGAGGCGGGGACGGATGTCGCCCTGCAATCCGGCGGCGTGGGCCATCTCGCGAAGGATCGCCTCGCGCCAGCCGGCTTCGTCGATCCGGTTCCTGACGTGGGAATTGAAATCGCAGTAGGGGCACTTGGCCGCGCAGAACGGCCAGTGGACGTACAGGCCGAAACCGTTCACGGCAGCACGGCCTTGGCGAATTTCTCGAACGCCCTGGCGCGGTGGCTGATCGAGTGTTTCAGCGCCGGATCGATCTCGCCGAAGGTCTGGCGCATGCCGCTTGCTACGAAAATCGGATCGTAGCCGAAGCCCCTGTCGCCGCGCGGCGGGAATTCGAGATGGCCGTGCGCCTCGCCTTCGAAGGTCTCCACTTCTCCCGAAGGCAAGGCGAGCGCCAGCACGCAGACGAATCTTGCGGAACGGTCGGCAATCGATTCGAGCTCGCGCTCGACGCGCGCCATCGCGAACGCAAAGTCCCGCTTCGGCCCGGCCCAGCGCGCCGAATAGATGCCGGGTGCGCCGTCCAACGCCGTGACGGCGAGGCCGGAGTCGTCGGCCAGCGCCGCTAAGCCGCTGGCGGTTGCGGCCGCGCGCGCCTTGAGGATCGCGTTGTCGGCGAACGTCGTTCCGGTTTCTTCGGGCTCTTCGAGGCCAAGCTCCGCCGCGCCACGCACGCGAAGTCCATGCGGCTCCAGGAGCGCCGCGATCTCGCGCACCTTGCCGGCATTGTGGCTGGCGACGACCAGGGTGGCGCCTCTGGCGAGCTTCATGCGGCGAGCGCCTCCTTCTGCAGGGCGATCAATGCGCCGATGCCCTTGCGGGCGAGCGAAAGCAGCTTCGCGAATTCCTCGTCGCTGAACGGCGCGCCTTCCGCCGTGCCCTGTACTTCGACGAGGCCGCCCGAGCCGGTGAGCACGAAGTTGGCGTCGGTCTGCGCGGTGGAGTCTTCCTCGTATTCGAGATCGAGCATCGGCACGCCGCCGACGATGCCGCACGACACCGCCGCGACGTGATCCTTGATCGCGGGCTTTGTCACCATGCCGGTCTTGGTCATGAACCTGATGCACTGGGCAAGCGCCACGAAGCCGCCGGTGACGGATGCGGTACGGGTGCCGCCGTCGGCCTGGAGCACGTCGCAATCGATCACGATCTGGCGTTCGCCCAAGGCAGCGAGGTCGACCACCGCGCGCAGCGAGCGGCCGATCAGGCGCTGAATCTCCAGGGTGCGGCCGGACTGCTTGCCCGCGGCCGCCTCCCTGCGGGTGCGCTCGTGCGTGGCGCGGGGCAGCATGCCGTACTCGGCCGTGACCCAGCCCTTGCCGGAGCCGCGCAGGAACGAAGGCGTGGTTTCCTCCAGGCTGGCGGTGACGAGCACATGGGTGTCGCCGAATTTGGCTAGGCAGGAACCCTCGGCATGCTTGGAAAAACCGGGAACCAGACTGACGGGACGGAGTTGGTCAGGCGCGCGGCTGCGCATGGGTGTACCTTGAAACTTGGGTGACGGGCCGTTACCTAGCGGCTCCGGCCGCGGTTGCCAAACCGGGGTTTGGGCATGTTCGGGAAACCAGCCGTTTCAAGGGCTTGGCGATGAGTTCCACGATGACCGTCGCTTCCATCCTGGCCGACCGGCAGCGCGAGGTGTTCCGCCACTTGGTGGAAGCGTTCCTGACCTCGGGCGAGCCGGTGGGTTCGCGCACGCTGTCGCAGCTCCTGCCGATGGCATTGTCGCCGGCCTCCATCCGCAACGTGATGGCGGACTTGGAGAGCATGGGCCTGCTCTATGCCCCGCACACCAGCGCCGGGCGGGTGCCGACGGAGCGCGGCCTGAGGCTGTTCGTCGACGGGCTTCTGCAGGTGGGCGACCTGGCCGGCTCCGAGCGGGCCGCGATCGAGGCAAAACTGACCGAGACCGGCCGCGGCATGGAGGACCTGCTCACCCAGGCGACGGCCTTGCTCTCGGGCCTGTCGCGCTGCGCCGGACTGGTGGTGGCCGACAAGCAGGACGCCGTGCTGAAACACGTGGAGTTCGTGGCGCTGGCACCGTCTAAGGCGCTGGTCATCATGGTGAGCGAGGACGGCCAGGTCGAGAACCGGCTGATCGAGACGCCGCCAGGCCTGCCCGCCTCGACGCTGACCGAGGCTTCCAATTACCTCAACGCGCGCCTCAGCGGCCACACGCTGGAGAACGCACGGGCCGGCATCTTGGCGGAACTCGAAGGCGAGCGTGCGGAGCTCGACGCCCTGACCGCCAAGATCGTGGCGGAAGGACTGGCTACCCTGACGACGCCGCCCGACACCGACGAGAAGGTACTGATCGTGCGCGGGGCCTCGCACCTGCTCGAATCGCTGGAAGCGCAGAGCGACCTGGAGCGCATCCGTACGCTGTTCGACGACATCGAGCGCAAGAACGAGTTGATCCGGCTTCTGGAGCTGGCGCGCGACGGCGGCGGCGTGCGCATCTTCATCGGTTCGGAAAACCGGTTGTTCAGCCTTTCGGGCTCCTCGATCGTCGCCGCGCCTTATCACGACGCCAAAGGCAAGATCGTCGGCGTCGTCGGCGTTCTGGGCCCCACGCGCTTGAATTATGCCCGCATCATCCCGATGGTCGACCACACGGCCAAGGTTATCGGGCGGCTTCTTGGATAGGTTTCGAAAGATGTCGGAAGAAAACGGACAAGCGGAAGAAACGGAGAGCGCCGAGCAGGGCGAACTGGAAATGCTGCGCGCCGAAGCCGCGGACTTGAAGGACAAGCTGCTGCGCGCATTGGCGGATGCCGAGAACACGCGGCGGCGGGGCGAGCGCGATCGCATCGAAGCCTCGCAATACGCCATCACGCGCTTTGCGCGCGACATGCTGGCCATCGCCGACAATTTCAGCCGGGCACTGGCCGCCTGTCCGCCGGAACTGCTCGAAGCCGCCGACCCGCAGGTCAAAGCCGTGATCGACGGCGTCGAAGCCACAGAGCGCCAGCTTCTGACCACGCTCGAGAACTACGGCGTCAAGATCATCGATACGGCGAACGCCCGATTCGATCCTCACCTGCACCAGGCGGTGGCGGAAGTGCCGGGCGAAGGCAAACCGCCGGGCACCATCGTGCACGTGATCCAGACCGGCTACACGATCGGCGACCGGCTTCTGAGGCCTGCCATGGTCACCGTGGCCCGCAAGGAAAACGGCGAATCCAGGATCGATACCAAGGCGTGATACACTGAAGCCATGAGCGACATCCGAATCGTGGTCGCGGGGGCAGCCGGACGCATGGGCCGGACGCTCGTGCGCGTGATCGGCGAGACCCAAGGCTGCATCGTGTCCGGCGCGCTGGAGATGAAGGGTCACCCCGACCTCGGGCAGGATGCGGGCGCGCTGGCGGGCGTCAAGCCGCTGGGCGTGACGGTATCCGACGATCCGCTGCCATTGATTGCCCAATGCGACGCGGTGCTCGACTTCACGATGCCGAAGGCGTCGGTCGGATTGGCCGAACTTGCGGCCCAGGCGCGCATCGTCGACGTGATCGGCACGACGGGGTTTTCCGCCGACGACGAGGCAAGAATTCGCGCCGCGGCACGCCATGCGGCGATCGTCAAATCGGGCAATATGAGCCGCGGCATCGCGGTGTTGTCGGCGCTGGTCAAACGCGCGGCCAAGGCCCTGCCCGATTTCGACATCGAGATCGTCGAGATGCATCATAACAGGAAGGTGGACGCGCCGTCGGGCACGGCGCTGATGCTGGGTGAGGCGGCGGCAGGTGCGCGCGGCATCGATCTCGGCGAACACGCGGTCAAGGGCCGCGACGGTATTACCGGCGCGAGGGCTACGGGCGCGATCGGATTCGCCTCGCTGCGCGGCGGCACCGTTGTGGGCGAGCACGAAGTGATCTTCGCCGGCAACGGCGAACGCGTGGTTCTGACCCACGTCGCGGAGGACCGCGCCATCCTGGCGCGCGGCGCCGTGGCGGCGGCGCTATGGGCCCAGGGCAGGAAGCCGGGGCTTTACGCCATGGCGGACGTTCTGGGTCTTGCCGACTGATCGAGTCTTGCGGCCTCTACCGCCAGCATCGCGCGCTTGCGCTCGACGCCCCAGTGATAGCCCGTCAACGCGCCGTTCGAACCCAGCACCCGGTGGCAGGGGATGATCCACGAGATCGGATTGCGCCCGACCGCCGCGCCGACGGCGCGGGCCGCGTTGGGATTGTCGAGGCCCGTAGCGATCGTGCCGTAGGTCGAGAAATGGCCGCTGGGGATGGCAAGCAGCGCTTCCCACACCTTCACCTGGAACGGCGTGCCCATGAGGTGCAGCGGCAAGATCTGTTTGCGTGCGGGATCGAAGATCCGCGCCAGAAACTGCGAGGCCCGCTCCTGGGTGCGGCTGTAACCGGCTTTCGGCCAACGCGACTTCATATCGGCGAGCATGGCGCTTTCATCGCCCTCCTCGCCGAAGCCGAGGCCGCAGACGCCCTTTGCCGTCGCCAGCACGATGGCCGTTCCGAACGGGCATGGTCCGAAGCCGTAATCGATCGTCACGCCGGCACCGGCTTTGGCGTATTCGCCCGGCGTCATCGCTTCGACCTTGAGGCACAGATCGTGCAGCCGCGAAGGGCCTGAAAGACCCGCATCGAGGGCCGCTCCCAAGACGCTTGCCCCCTTGGCAAGCTCCGCCTTGGCATGGGCAAGCGTGAGGTGGGCGACGAAGGCCTTGGGGCTGACGCCGACATAGCGGGTGAAGAGACGCTGAAAATGAAAGGGCGACAAGCCGACGGATTCGGCCGCCCGTTCGAGGCTCGGATGGTCGAGGTAGTTGGAGGTCAGAAACCGGATGGCACGGCCCATGCGCCGCCATTCGGCCGTGTCTTCGCGAGGCGTCATCGGTACGATCTTGCTCATGGACCGCAAGATGAGGCAACCGGTTCCGGCCCTCGACCCGATTCTTGCTTTCCTCCCCCTCTCAGGGGAGGGAATTGCGCACTCGCCAAAGCGCCTCCTTCAGCGCCTGCGCCACGCGCGCCCGTTCGGCCGCCCCCACGCACGCCGCGATGCGCACGCCTTTGCCGTGGCTCCAGAGCGTGAGGCGGCTCGCCGGCGGCTCCTCCATCTCCACCCGCACCCAATAGGGATTGAGCACCACCTCGCCCGGCCCGGGCCGGCGAACGATCGTCAGCGCCGATGGAGTGAGCGTGAGCTGCTCTTCGCGGCGCGAGGCCGCCACGCTGGTCCGGAACGCCCAGGCCAGCAGCGCAACGTCCAGGCCCATGAAGGGGGCGATCGGCCAGGCTCCGCGGGCCACGAAACTCGCCGCAAAAATCAGATTGACGGCCGCGACGACGCCGAGGATGACCGCCAACGGACGCGGCCCGAGCGGCGGGTTGGGCCGCAGCACCGCATCGAACAAAATGTCGCCTTGCCGATCCATGTTTAGAGAATGCGCGAGAGGCGCTTGTGGCGGCAAGCCGGATGAGCGTTAACTTCCGCAGCGTTCCCTTCGAGTGTTTCCGATGCCGTTCACAAAACCACAGGTCGAAGAGTTCTTCGCACGCCTCAAGAAGACCAATCCCGATCCCAGGACCGAACTCGCCTACACCAATCCTTTCACGCTGCTGGTGGCCGTGGTGCTGTCGGCGCAGGCGA
>DATKOE010000156.1:0-2538 GCA_035524815.1 Rhizomicrobium sp. | reverse complement strand
TATAACGGGATTGGTGTCCGCCGTTGCGACCGCGGCTCAAGTGATACTCGGTGGATGCCTTTCTGGCCGTTCGTCACCTGAATGAGAGTGGTTTGCGCGCAGATTTCGTTCACGGCTAGGCGCTCCATCTCTGAATGTCCGGCTTTGGCGCAACGTCCCCGTTCGGCCAGTGTCCGAACAACACCCAAAACTCACCCTTCAGAACACGTCCCAAATTCACCCCCCTTCCGCCTGCGCCCTTCGCGCTACGGCGGACAGGTTGGCCGGGCTCCTCCCGTTCGCGGGGGGCAGTAAGGAGGGGCGTGCTGGCTTCGCCATTGCGCCTCGCTGGGCTCGGCGCGTTCGCTCCTCGCTTTGGTCCACCGGACCAAAGCGTCCTTGATCGGCAGAGCCGATCAAGGACCGTCACTCACTCCCACTCGATCGTCCCTGGCGGCTTGCTGGTCACGTCGTAGACCACGCGGTTGATGCCTTTCACTTCGTTGACGATGCGCGTGGCCACGCGGGCGAGGAAGGCGTGCTCGAAGGGATAGGAATCCGCCGTCATGCCGTCGGATGAGGTGACGGCGCGCAGCGCGCACACGTAATCGTAGGTGCGGTCGTCGCCCATCACGCCCACGGTCTTGACCGGCAGCAGCACCGCGAACGCCTGCCAGATCGCATCGTAAAGCCCGGCGGCGCGGATTTCGTTCAAATAGATGGTGTCGGCCTTGCGCAGGATGTCGAGCTTGTCGCGCGTCACCGCGCCGGGCACGCGGATGGCGAGCCCCGGGCCCGGGAAGGGATGGCGGCCGACGAAGGCTTCGGGCAGGCCGAGCTCGCGGCCGAGCGCACGCACTTCGTCCTTGAACAGTTCGCGCAACGGCTCGACCAGCTTCATCTTCATGTGCGCCGGCAGCCCTCCGACGTTGTGATGGCTCTTGATGGTGGCCGATGGCCCGCCAGTGGCGGAGGTGCTTTCGATCACGTCCGGATACAGCGTGCCCTGGGCCAGGAACTCGGCACCGCCCACCTTGGCGGCCTCGTAGTCGAACACGTCGATGAACGCCGCACCGATGATCTTGCGCTTCTTCTCGGGATCGGAAATGCCTTCGAGCGCGGTGAGGAACATGTCGGCGGCGTCGGCGTGCAGCAACGGAATGTTGTAGTGGCCGCGGAACAGCCCGAGCACCTGCTCCGTCTCCCCCGCGCGCATCAGGCCGGTATCAACATAGATGCAGGTGAGCTGGTCGCCGATCGCCTCGTGCAGCAGCACGGCGGCAACCGACGAGTCCACGCCGCCCGAAAGCCCGCAGATCACCCTGCCCTTGCCCACCTGGGTGCGGATGCGGGCGATGGCCTGCTGCCGGAAGGCGCGCATGTTCCAATCCGCCGGGATGCCGGCGATGCCGGTGACAAAGTTCTTCAGAATCTGCGCGCCGCGCGGCGTGTGCACGACCTCGGGGTGGAACTGCACGCCGTAGAAGCGCCGGGTTTCGTCGGCGATAGCGGCGAAGGGCGAATTCTCGGATGTGGCGACGACGTCGAAGGTGGGCGGGATGGAGACGATCTTGTCGCCGTGGCTCATCCAGACGGGTTCATGGCCGTTCGCGTCGCCCAGACCTTCGAGCAGCGGCGAACGCCGGGCGACGACGATGTCGGCGCGGCCGAATTCGCGGGCGTGGCCGGCTTCGACCTTGCCGCCAAGCTGGGCGCACATCGTCATTTCGCCGTAGCAGATGCCGAGCACCGGAACGCCCAGGGTGAAGACGCGCTCGGGCGCGCGCGGCGTGTGCGCCTCGGTCACGCTCATCGGTCCGCCCGACAGGATGATGGCGCGCGGCGGGGAAGCGGCCAGCGCGGCTTCCGCCTTGTCGAAGGGCACGATCTCGCAATAGACGCCCGCCTCGCGCACGCGCCGGGCGATTAGCTGGGTGACCTGGGAGCCGAAATCGACGACGAGGACGGGAGCGGACATGGGCCGATTTACCTGCGCTGCTTCGACATTGTCTAGCGATGGCGCTGCAAGATAGCTGTGAAGAAACCGTCGGTGCCGGTGCGCCGCGGCGTGGCTTCGAAGAAGAACTCCAGGCCCGGCGGCAGATCGCGGCCGGTTTCGGCGCTCCACACCTCGGCGGCGGGAACAGCCGCGAAATCGGGATGGCGCGCGAGGAAGGCGCCGACGCGGTCGCCGTTTTCCGACGGCAGCAGCGAACAGGTGGCGAAGACCAGCCTTCCGCCCCGCCCGACCAGCGGCGCGGATTCGTCCAGCAGGCGGTCCTGAAGCGCAATCAGTTCGGCGAGGCGGTCGGGCGTGAGGCGCCAGCGCTGTTCCGGCTGGCGGCGCCAGGTGCCGGTGCCGCTGCAAGGCGAATCCAGCAGCACGATGTCGAACATTCCCTCCCCTGCAAGGGGAGGGTCGAAGCGCGCAGCGCTTCGGGGAGGGGTCGCGAGCGAAGCAAGCGCGCATACGCGCGCACCCCCCACCGAAATCCGGCTTCGCTGAAGCTTCGCCGGATCGTGTGCGCAGGCCGGCGAAGCCTTGGCGTAGCCGGCCTC
>DATKOE010000155.1:0-18550 GCA_035524815.1 Rhizomicrobium sp. | reverse complement strand
CCGGCGCGCGCACGAATCTTTCCGTTAGCTATTTCAACAAGTCGCACGGTTTCCGTTTGACTGCGCACCAGCGAATCTGTATCCACGTCATTGGGCCACGCCTCCCCAACGAGGCGCTAACATTCTGGAAGGAATGTGATGATGACCGGTAATGCACCGGCCGTGCGCCCCGCACGGCCTTTTTTTTCGTCTGGACCATGCTCCAAGCGTCCAAGCTGGACCCCTGAAGCTCTCAACAACGCCCTCGTCGGCCGCTCGCATCGCTCCAAGCCGGGCAAGGCGCGGCTGAAGGAAGCCATCGACCGCACCAAGGCGATCCTGGGCATCCCTGCGGATTACCGCGTGGGCATCGTGCCCGCTTCCGACACCGGCGCCATGGAAATGGCGATGTGGTCGCTGCTGGGACCGCGCACCGTGGACATGTTCGCCTGGGAGAGCTTCGGCGAGGACTGGGTCACGGACGTGATCAAGCAGTTGAAGCTGAAGGACAGCCGGCTTTTCAAGGCGCCTTACGGCGAAATCCCGAATTTGAACGAGGCCGATCCCAAGCACGATGTCGTGTTCCTGTGGAACGGCACGACCTCGGGCGTGCGCGTGCCCAACGGCGACTGGATCGCCGATGCGCGCGAAGGCCTCACCATCTGCGACGCCACCTCGGCCGCATTCGCGCAGGACATCGCCTGGAACAAGCTCGATGTCGCCACCTTCTCCTGGCAGAAGGCGCTGGGCGGGGAAGCCGCGCACGGCATCCTCATCCTCTCGCCACGCGCGGTGGCGCGGCTCGAATCGCACACGCCGGCCTGGCCGATGCCCAAGATCTTCCGCATGACCAAGGGCGGCAAAATCGTGGAGGGCATCTTCGAAGGCGAAACCATCAATACGCCATCGATGCTGGCCGTCGAGGACTACATCGACGCGCTCAAATGGGCCGAAGCGGTGGGCGGTCTGAAGGGCCTGATCGCGCGGGCCGACGCCAATGTCGGCGTGCTGGCGCGCTGGGTGAAGGAATGCGGCTGGGCCGACTTCCTGGCCAAGGACGCCGCCGTCCGCTCCAACACCAGCGTCTGCCTGAAGGTGGTCGATCCGTGGTTCCTCTCTCTTGCGCCCGAAGCGCAGGCGGAGGCGGCCAAGAAGATCGCCTCGGTGCTCGACAAGGAAAACGTGGCCTACGACATCGCCGCCTACCGCGCCGCGCCTGCGGGCCTGCGCATCTGGTGCGGCGCGACCGTGGAGCGTGCCGATGTCGAGGCGCTGACGCCCTGGCTCGATTACGCCTGGACCAAGGTCAAGAGCGCGTAAGCCCAGTTCACCCCCACCCGTCGGCCTTCGCCGCTTGGCGGCTCGGGCGGACGACCTCCCCACATGGGGCAGGTGAAGGAGCCATGTCATGCCAAAAGTTCTCATCGCCGACAAACTCTCTCCCGCAGCGGTCGCCATCTTCAAGGTGCGCGGCGTCGAAGCCGACGTGAAGACGGGCCTTCCCAAGGAAGAACTCCTGAAGATCGTAGACCAGTACGACGGCATCGCGATCCGCTCGGCCACCAAGATCACCAAAGACGTCATCGCCGCGGCCAAGAAGCTGAAGGTCGTGGGCCGCGCCGGCATCGGCGTCGACAACGTCGACATCCCCGCGGCCACCGCCGCCGGCGTGATCGTGATGAACACCCCGTTCGGCAACTCGATCACCACTGCCGAACACGCCATCGCCCTGATGATGGCGTTGGCCCGCGAGCTTCCCGCCGCCAACGCTTCCACCCACGCCGGCAAGTGGGAGAAGAACCGCTTCATGGGCGTCGAGCTCTACGGCAAGACGCTGGGCCTGATCGGCTGCGGCAACATCGGCGGCATCGTCGCCGACCGTGCCAAGGGCCTCAAGATGCACGTCGTCGCCTACGACCCGTACCTGTCGGCGGAGCGCGCGGCGGAACTGGGCGTCGAGAAGGTGGAGCTGGACGACCTGCTCGCCCGCGCCGACTTCGTCAGCCTGCACACGCCAAAGACGGCCGAAACCAAGAACATCATTTCCGCCGAAGCCATCGCAAAGATGAAGAAGGGCGCGCGTCTCATCAACTGCGCCCGCGGCGGACTGGTCGACGAAGCCGCGCTCAAGGCCGCGCTCGACAGCGGGCATCTGGCCGGAGCGGCGGTGGACGTGTTCGAGACCGAACCGGCCAAGGAGAGCATCCTGTTCGGCAACGACAAGGTCGTGGCCACGCCGCATCTGGGCGCCTCCACCGAAGAGGCGCAGGAGAACGTGGCGCTTCAGGTGGCCGAGCAGATCGCGGACTACCTGCTCACCGGCGCGATCGTCAACGCGCTTAACATGCCCTCGATCTCGGCGCAGGAAGCCCAATCGGTGAAGCCGTGGATCAGCCTGGCCGAGAAGCTCGGCGCGTTCGCCGGCCAGCTCACCGAGACCAGCATCGAAGAGGTCGACATCCTCTACGAAGGTACGGCCGCAAGCCTCAACCAACGCGCGCTGACGCAGGCCGCACTTGCCGGACTGCTCAAGTCGCACCTGCCGGAAGTCAACATGGTCAACGCGCCGGTCGTGGCCAAGGAGCGCGGAATCAAGGTGAGCGAAACCCGCCGCGACCGCCAGGGCATCTACGAGGGCTACATCAAGATCGACGTAAAGACGCCCGACATCCGGCGCGGCGTGGCCGGCACGGTATTCTCCGACGGGCGGCCGCGGTTGATCCAGGTCAAGGGAATCAACCTCGACGCCGAATTCGCGCCGAACATGATCTACGTCACCAATGAGGACAAACCGGGTTTCATCGGCAGACTCGGTACCCTGCTCGGTGCGGCAAAAGTTAACATCGCGAACTTCACGCTCGGACGCAGCGCGCCCGGCGAAGACGCCATCGCGCTCGTCGAAGTCGACGGCGAGGTGGACGACAAGGTCATCGCCGATATCCGATTGCTGCCGTTGGTGAAACGGGCAAGAGCGCTGAAGTTTTGATTAGATAAGTGCGGCAGAAAAGTCATCCGGAGGGCTTTTCTGCCGCACAGTACGCAAATCATCGTTCCTTCGCGCACCCCCCGGCATTATGTACGGCCTGGAAGCGGAGGAATCCGTGCAGCAGCCGGTCATCGCAATATACGTGCTTTGGTTGATCTGGTTCCTGAGCTGGCTCGGGATGGCTTTGCTCGGCACCGGCATCAAGCGGCTCACGCTGGCGCAGGACGTTCTATACCGCACGCTGCTCCTGGTCGCGGGAGTGACCCTGCTGTTCGGTTTCCTGCCCGACCCCGGATTCGACGTCCGCAACAAGTTCTGGCTGCCGCTCAGCGCGACCCTCGGCTGGGTGCTGGTAGGCGTCGTGCTGGTGATGTTCTGCGTCGCTTGGTGGGCGCGGATTACGCGCGGATTTGTGCTGCCCGGGAGCAGCCGCAAGCCGGAACCGTTCGTCGACAGGGGACCGTACCGGCTGGTCCGGCACCCCATTTATGTCTGCCTGATCATCGCTGCCTTGGCGACCGCGTTCGTATTCGGCAGGCCGTCCTCGGTCGGCGGCGCGGCGTTGCTCGCGGTGGCGTTCCTGATCAAGATCCTGTTCGAGGAAAGCGCCCTGCGCCGCGAAAGCTCCGCCTTCGACGACTACGCCGAACGCGTGCCGATGCTGGTGCCGTTCCTGAAGAGCGCGGGTGAACACGCCACGACACCCTCCCCCGCAGCGCGGTCGCTGGAGGCGATGCCCGCCTCCGACCTTCGGTTTTCGAGCGTGAAAACCGGGTCCGACGCGCCGGCGGAAACCACGCCGCCGCCTTCACCCGCCGCCGCGGCCCGCGTCGAAGTCGCGCCGCCAGCCCCACCCGTCGTTGCGCAGGCCGAAGAAGAGCCAACACCTGTTGCCGCGGACGAGGAACGCCCTGCGCCCGCCGTTCCGCTCGCGCCGGAGGAAGAGGCCGCTCCCGCCGCCGCAATCGCGCCCGAGGATGAACCTGCGCCCACGACCCGCCCGGCCGCGGCCGCCGCGCAACTCGACCTGCCGCTCGCCGCACCCGCCGCGGAAAAACCCAAGACGCAGACGCCGGCGGAGGACGAAGCTTCCGCTCAGCCCCTGGCCAGCGTCGCCATGTCGATGACGAACCGGTAGCGCACGTCGCTCTGCACGATCCGGTCGAAGGCCTCGTTCACCTTCTGAATCGGGATCGTCTCGATGTCGGCGGCGATATTGTGCGCGCCGCAGAAGTCGAGCATCTCCTGCGTTTCCCTGATGCCTCCGATCATCGATCCGGCCAGGTTGCGGCGCATGCCGAGCAGCGGCATGGCCGAAACCGGCACCATGTTCTCGGGCGCGCCGACGACCGCCATCGTGGCGTCCAGTTTCAGGAGCTGAAGGTACTTGTTCCAGTCGACACCGACGCCGAGCGTGCAGACGATCAAATCGAAGTAGTTCGCGAGTCTGGGAAACGTCCCAGGATCGGAGACGGCGAAAAAAGTGTCGGCGCCGAGGCGGAATGCGTCATCCCGCTTGCGCGCCGAATGGCTGAGCACGGCGACTTCCGCGCCCATCGCGTGCGCAAGCTTGACGCCCATATGGCCGAGGCCGCCCAGACCCAGGATCGCCACGCGCGTGCCCAGCCCCGCCCCCCAGTGCCGCAACGGCGAATAGAGCGTGATGCCCGCGCACAACAGCGGCGCCGCCGCATCGAGCGGGAGATTTACGGGAATGCGAAGCACGTAGTTCTCGTCGACCACGATGCGATCCGAGTAGCCGCCATAAGTGGGCGTGCCGTCGCGCTCGCGGCTGTTGTAGGTGAAGGTGCAGCCGTTCAGGCAGTACTGCTCGAGGTGCTGCTCGCAGTTCTCGCAATGCCGGCAGGAATCGACCATGCAACCGACGCCGACGCGGTCGCCCGGTATGAACTCGGTGACATGCGCGCCGACATCGACCACGACACCCGTGATCTCGTGGCCCGGCACCATAGGAAATTCGGCCCCGCCCCATTCGTCGCGCACCTGATGCACGTCGGTGTGGCAGATGCCGCAGTACTTGATGGCGATGACGACGTCGTGCGGCTTCGGCGTGCGCCGTTCGAGACTGAAGGGCGCAAGCGGGGCCTTTGCGGCGTGCGCGGCGTAGGCAAACGTTTTCATCGGGAGAGCATCCGGGAATGGGGGCGGTGCAGTTTCGCCAGCACCAGGGAACTTTCGAGGGGATTTATCGCCGCATTTCACTGCTTTCGCGGCTCCGCACCGCGCCACTTGCCTTATGCCGGCGCCGCAATTACTTGCCTTTCATGACACCTGGATCGGCGATCCTGGCAATCTGGATCTTGTGGGCACTGTCGTGGCTCGCCGCCTCGGCCTGGACCGGGCGCACCGCCGGACGCGCGGGCCTCAAGGCCGAACTGACCTATCGCGCGCCGATTTTCGCGGGCGTCGCGTTGATTGCCTTCAGCCGGCACGGAGTGCTCGCGCGGCATCTTTATGACTTGCCGCCGGGAGGCGCCGCGTGGGCGTTTCCCGTCCTGGTGGCCGGCGGATTTCTGTTCGCCTGGTGGGCGCGGCTGCATCTGGGGCCTTTGTGGTCGAGCAGCGTGACCCGCAAGCAGGACCATCGCATCGTCGACACCGGGCCTTACGGCTTCGTGCGGCACCCGATCTACACCGGACTCATCTTCTCGTTCCTGGTCAGCGGCGCGTATTTCTGCACCCTGGCCCAGCTTCTCGGCGTCCCGCTGGCGATCGCGGGCATCGTGGTCAAGGCGCGCATCGAAGAACGCTTCCTGCGCGAGCAGTTGGGGCGCGAGGCCTATGACGCCTATGCCCGGCGCGTGCCGATGCTGGTGCCGCTTCTGAAAGGGCGAATGGGCGGTGGCGAATAGGGGAATCGAACCTCTTCCCCTTCCCGCCGTTCGCTACTTCCCCTTGAACACCGGCGCGCGCTTGTCGAAATGGGCGGCGAGCGCCTCGGCGTGATCTTCACTGGTATGCGCGCGCGACTGGCACTCGGCGGACATCTCCATGACGGCGTCGAAATCGGCACCGATGGCCGCGCGCATCAGTTTCTTGGTCATGCGCAGCACGCCCGGAGGCTGGCGGGCGATCTTCGCGGCCATGCCCATCGCCTCCTCCATCAGCATCTCCGGCGGCACCACGCGCGAGACCAATCCCCACTTCAGCGCGGTCGCGGCATCGATCGTCTCCCCGCCGAAAAACAACTCGGCGGCCCGCGCGTTGCCGATCACGCGCGGCAGCAGCCACGCGCCGCCGTCGCCGGGAACCAGTCCGACCTTGAGGAACGTGGCCCCGAACACCGCCGTTTCAGCAGCGATGCGGATGTCGGCGAGACAGGCGACGTCGTTACCCAGCCCGATGGCTGCACCGTTCACCGCGGCGATGAGCGGAACCTCCAGCGTCCACAGGCTGCGAATGATGGCGTGGATGTCGCGCTTGTAGGCCTCGCGGATATCCTCGCGCCGGCCGGCGAACAGGCCCGAATGCTCGCGCATCGCCTTGAGATTGCCGCCGGCCGAGAACGCCGTTCCAGCACCCGTGAGGACGGCGCAGCGAATCTCCGCGTCGGCGTTGATGCGCGCGGTGGCCTCCGTAAACAATGCCCCGTCGCCGGTCTCGCCCAGAATGTTGCGCTCGCCGGGGCGATTGATCGTCAGTGTAGCGATGAATCCGGTCTTTTCGAACACGAGCGCAGACATGCGAATTCCCCGTTTGGCACATCCGATGATAACCGAATCGCGGCGCGGAAGTCGTTCGGCGACGCCCGCGAAGGCCGTGTGTAATCGGATTTGACATCGTTTCGCATGGCCGCATGCAACTTCGGAAAATCACTTTACACGTCCCAAATAAGTCACGGGAGAAATTCGGCTTTTGCCTGATTCGGCACGCGATTTGCTGATCTTTTCGCCTGCCTAGGGGGCACCGAGAAGGAGTAACGGTCATGCCCAAGAACGCCATCCTGGGCGCCGTCTGGTGCGTTGCCGCCTTGTGCGCACCAGCCGTCGCGACGCCGATCAAGACACCGCCCCCGACGTTGATCGCAACCGGAGAAATCACAGCCGTCTACATCTTCGCCAACGCCGGCGACACGAGTTTCCTCAACGAAGTCGACCCCGTTCTGTGGAGCACGATTTTCTGCAACCACTCCAGAGGCGCCTGCACCGCAAGCCCGACCGGCGACAAGAAGAGCCTGGGCGTCCAGAACGGCCCGCTGGTGTTCAGCCTACAGAATATCACCACCGGCATGACCTATCTGAGCAATGCGCCTGATGCCGGCGGCGTCTATCATGCGGTGTTCTCCACCGATTATTCGACCTTCGGCCTGGGCAAGCTGCCGTCCGCGGCGGCAGCAGCGTTGGTCGGTCTGCCCAGCGTGACCTTCGTGGCCTGGGAGGACCGCGACGCCACCAACGGAAGCGATTTCGACTACAACGACCTCGTCTTCGCCTTCTCGAACACCAAAGCCGCCGTACCGGAACCTTTGACCCTGTCGCTGCTGGGGGCCGGCTTAGCGGGGACCGCGGCCCTGCGGCGCAAGAAGAAGAACTGAGATAAGTGAGCGGATCGGGCGGAAGCGGCGTTTTTGCCGCGCCGCTTCCTGCCTGCGGCCGTCAGCCCTGTTTACGGAGTCCGAAGCGTCATCTTCGAATCTGGCAAAATCATTTACACACGGCGCGTCAGGTTCCCTGAAAACGCCCGAATATGGGCCCGCCGCCGTTGGCACGGTCGTTGCTACACTTCTCGGAAAAGGCCGCCGTGCCGGCGTGCCGGGGTTTGGAGAACGTGCAATGAAATTCCCGATGATGATCGCTGCAGCCGCGATCGCGATGACGGCAGGGGCGAACGCGTCGTTCGTTCCCGGCACCCCGATATCCACAATGCCCGCGTCGCTCGTGGGAACCGGGACGGACGTCAAGGCCGTGTTCATCTACTACAACGCGGCCGACACGGACAAAATGGAAATATCCATGCCGATCCTGATGTCCTTGTTCACGAACAAGACGACACCTCAGGGCACCACGGTCGACCTGGGATCGCTGACGGGCGCGATGCAGTGGGAGCTCAAGGACATGGCCACGGGGTCAAGCTACCTGAGCGACACCGCGGACGGCCACGGCTATTACCATGCGGCGTATTCGTCCATCTACTCCGATTTCAACGTCGGTTTGATGCCCACCGCATCTGCCGCTGCGCTCGCCGCGCTGCCGGCCGGCGGAAACGTGACGTTCATCGGCTGGGAAGACCACGGCTGTCAGAGCCTGCCGGGAAGCGGCAGCTGCCCGGGCGTGGACTGGGACTACAACGATCTGATCTTCGCGGTGTGGATCGAGAGCTCGCTCCACAATCCGGGCATTCCCGAGCCGCTGACGCTCTCCCTGATGGGTGCAGGACTGCTCGGCGCGTTCGGTCTCCGCCGCAAGAAGAAAGCCTGATTTCTCCTAAAGAATGGGGATGGAGGAGCGGCGCCTTCGGGCGCCGTTCTTTTTTGTATGCCCGCTTCAGAGCGCGGCGAACCGGGCAAGATGCCGGTCGGCGCTGCCGAAAAGTGCGCCGAACATGGTCAGGCGCTTGAAATAGTGGGCCGCCGCCAGCTCGTCGGTCATGCCCATGCCGCCGTGAATCTGGATCGCCTGCTGGCCCACGAATCGCGCCGCCTTGCCGACCGCCACCTTCGCCGCCGCGGCGGTCCTGGCACTCTCCGGCGTGCCGAGCTTGAGAGCGGCGAGCAGCGTCATCGACCTCGCCTCCTCCAGAGCCACGAACATGTCCGCCATGCGATGCTGCAATGCCTGGAACTTGCCGATCGGCTGGCCGAACTGGCGCCGCGTCTTGGCATAGGCGACGGTCTGGTCGAGCAGCGCGCTCATGGCACCCACCGCTTCCGCGCAATGGGCGGCGATCGCCTCATCCCATGCCCGGAGGATCAGGGGCAGTGCCGCGCCCGTCTCTCCGATCAGGCGGCCGCCCGGCACCTCTGCGCGCTCGAACGAAATATCCGAGGCACGGCCGCCGTCGACGGTCGGATAATCGCCGGCAGTCACGCCGCTCGCGTTCCCATCGACCAGGAACAGCGACACGCCGTCGCGCGGCCCGCGCGCCGAAACCAGGATTGCGTCCGCCCAGGGTGCGCCCGCGACCGCCGTCTTGCGGCCGTCGAGCACATAGCCAGCGCCCTGCTTCCTTGCCGTCGTGGAGACCTTCGCGGGATCGTCCCGGCCGTCCGGTTCGGCGAAAGCGGTCGCGACGATGGCCTCTCCCGCCATGATCCTCGGCAGCCATTCCTCCTGAAGCGCGGTGGCCGCATTTCGCACGATCAGGCCGCCGGCCACGATCGCGGAGGAGACGTAGGGTTCGATCACCAGCGCGCGGCCGAATTCCTCCATGACGATCATGGACTCGATCGCGCCCCCGCCGTAGCCGCCATGCTCCTCGGGAATCGCCGCGGCGAGCAACCCGAGTTCGGCGAATGCGCGCCAGTGCGCCGGATCGCGGCCCTCGGGCGAACGCACGAACTTGCGCCGCGCTTGGAAGCCGTAGTTGTCGGCCAGATACCGGGCGACCGAGTTGCGCAGCAGAGTCTGTTCTTCGGTGAAGGAGAGATTCATCGTCAAAGCCCCAGCACCGCCTTGGCGATGATGTTGCGCTGGATTTCGTTCGAGCCGCCGTAGATCGAAGCCTTGCGCAGGTTGAAGTACTGCGCCGCGGCGCCCAGCGCGAAATCGGGCCCCGGCTTGCGGTTGCCGCCGAGGGCGCGCGCATCGACGAACCCGTACCAGCCGGCGGCTTCGAGCGCGAGTTCGCTCAGGAGCTGCTGCATCTCGGTGCCGCGGATCTTCAGGATCGAGCTTTCCGGCCCGGCCGCCGCGCCGTGCGCCTCCGCCGCCAGGGCGCGCAATTCGGTCATTTCGAGCGCCATCAGATCGATCTCGACTTCGGCGAGCTTGCGGCGGAAGGCGTCGTCGCCGGCAGGCTCGCGCGCCGCTAGTTCCTTCAGCCGCTTCAGCGCGGCGCGCTGGCGCGCCACCGAGGCGAGCGTGTTACGTTCGTGGATCAGCAGGTACTTGGCGTAGGTCCAGCCCTTGTTGATCTCGCCGACGAGATTCTCCGTGGGCACCTTCACGTTGTCGAAGAAGACCTCGTTCACTTCCTGCGTGCCGTCGATCAGGGTGATCGGCTTGACGGCGATGCCGGGAGTCTTGAGGTCGATCAACAGGAAGCTGATGCCCTCCTGCGGTTTCGCAGCCGGATCGGTGCGCACCAGGCAGAAAATCCAGTCGGCGAACTGGGCCAGCGTCGTCCAGGTCTTCTGGCCGTCGACGGTGAATTGGCCGCCCTCGGCGACCGCACGCGTGCGCAGCGAAGCGAGATCGGAGCCCGCGCCCGGCTCGGAATAGCCCTGGCACCACCAATCCTCGCCGGACAGAATGCGCGGCAGGAAGCGCTTCTTCTGCGCCTCGCTGCCGAAGGCCATCAGGAGCGGCCCCAGCATCATCAGTCCGAACGGCAGCAGCGAGGGCATCTCGGCCGCGGCGCACTCTTCGTCGAAGATATGGCGCCTGGTGACGCTCCAACCGGCGCCGCCGTACTCCTTGGGCCAGTGCGGCGCCACCCAGCCCTTCCTGTAGAGCAGCTTGTGCCAGGCGAGATAGTCTTCGCGCGAAGTCACCTCGGCCTCGGGCCAGCCGAGCGATTGCTGCAGCTTCGGGCTGCATTCGGCGATGAACGCCCGCACTTCGGCGCGAAAGGCTTCGTCTTCGGGCGAGAAGGAAAGATCCACCACATTGCTCCGTGCGACTTGCGAAGCATGCGATGGATGACGCAGGAGTCCAAGCAGGGATTAGTTGACGATGCGTAGCGTCCCGCCGCGGAAGCTATCCCTTGGCGCTGCGAATCGCGTCGTGGTGGCGGATCACTTCCTTGACGATGAAATTGAGGAATTTCTCGGCGAAGTCGGGATCGAGCCTGGCATCGTGCGCCAGCGCACGCAGGCGGGCGATCTGCACCGCTTCGCGGTCGGGATCTGCCGGCGGTAGCCCGTGCTCGGCCTTGAGGCGGCCGACGGCCTGGGTGCACTTGAAGCGCTCGGCCAGCATGTGGATCACCGCGGCGTCGATGTTGTCGATCGAGTCGCGCAGGCGCTGCAGTTCGGGGTCGGCAGTCGGATTCATTGTCAATTCTGCGCTCCCTCCCGTTTCGCCCCGAATTTCTTCAGCAGGCTTCCGAACATCGCATCCACGTTGAAGTAAATGGCCATGTGCTCGCCGGTCTTGTGGTTCGGCCCTTCGATGAGATCGTAGTTGTGGCCGCCCTTATTGATAAGTGACTGTCGCTGCTGGTCAAGGTCGAACCAGCCCTCGACGAGGTTCTCTTCAGACATCGTCACCACAACGTAGGCCGTTTCAGAGCTCTTGCCGTCGCCACTCTTCAGGACCGAGTCGAGAAGCCCTTTGGCGATCGCAAATTCCCGGTCGGCCGCCTCCGTGTTCCCAAGTTCGCGGCAGCAGCGCTGGCGCATCATATGCAGCAGCGTGACCATGAAGTACTTCTTCACGACCTTGTCCGAAGCGGCAATCGCCCCGGCGCAGTCCTTGGCTTGCGAGGCGTCCCAGGCAGGTTTCAGTTCGTCGTCGCGATCGCTCATGTATCCGTCGTACTGATCGGATGCGACAAACGCCATCCGCAGCGCCGTGTAGTCGGTGGCGGGATCGCCGGATTCGGCCTGCGCCACAAGCTCGGCATAGGTCTTGGTAGGCGCGTCGGCAAATGCCCCCGAAGTGAGCGCAATCAGAAAGATGGCTGAAATCCCGAAGAACTTACGCATCAGAGCCCCCCGCATCGGCGCGCGGGACACTCTCCGCCCCTCGGTCGACCGGCGCAAGACCGGCGCCTTCAGGCCGGCCGGAGATTCCAGGTGACCTGCCCCGGCGCGGCATCCATCCCAAGCGTTCCCGCGTAGGACGTGCCGTCGAAGGAAAGCACGCCCCGGCCCTGAAATCCCGCCAGCTCCCAACGGAAATCCAGTTGGTTGTCCCGCGCCGTTCCGGCGAGGCGCCCGATCTCGCACCAGTTGGCATAGCTGCCGGTGACCGCACCCGCCTGATTGCGCAGAACGACCTCGATGTTGTCCGACATGCCCGCGCCGCTGGTCGTGCCGGCGAGCTTGCCGTGGAACGGCGCCGGGCCAGGCGGTCCCGCTGGCATGGCGATCAGTTCGCCCGGCCGGCGCGGCGCCAGGTCCTCCGGTCTCAGCATTGCTCCGCGGCGGAAGGCAATCCGGAGCATGTCGGGATCGCGCTTCAGCGACGCGAGCTTTCGCAGATACTGCGCCAGCGCGCCGAACGCGGCCAGCGTTTCGGGACTCTGGTCCTTGGCGTACAGGCCGGCGTTGGCTTCGATGTCGTTCGCCGCCTGCACGAGCCTGTCGGTCGTCAGCGGATGATTGCGCGCCGAAACGGCCTTCCAGTAGGAATCGTCGTCGGCATAGTCGGCGGGATTGGGCATGAAGGCCGACGCCCATTCGAAGAACTGGGTGATGCCCGCCTGCACCAGGCCAAGCCGCCCCATGACGTCCAGCGCGAACGCATCGGCGCGGCTTTCCTGCCGCTGCGATTGGGCGGGCGAAGCCGCCTCGGCGCCGGTATCGCCCCAGCGCAAATGGCCGAGTTCGTGCAGCAGGATGAAGAAATAGGCGCGCTTGATCCAATCGACATGAAGCTCACCGGTGCCGGCCTCGTCGATCGCATCGCCGAGAATGCCCATAGCGCCGAGCGGATCGGGAGGCGGGCAATCGGCGTGCCAGAACCGCAGCATCAGCAGATAGTCGTCGATCGTGGAAAGGAGGTATTTGTGCCGGCCGAGCCAGCAATAGGCGAGCATCAGGTCGTTGAGGAACTTGAGCGAAGCAATGGAAAGCGTCACCGCTCCCCTCGTGCTGGAAAAGCCGAAGGGCTCCTGACCGGGCAGGCTCGCAGGAAAGCGGAATTGGACCTCGCCCACGGCGAGAGCCTCCTCCGCGCTCAGTTTCGGCGCGATCATCTGTTGATACATGCCGCGGAAGAAGTGCGGATACATCTGCTGGCGCTCGGCCAGCGTTTCGGCCGAATAGATCGAATCGACGGGCGTAGGCCGGGCGTCCGCCACGGTCAGCCCTCCGCTTGCGAGGCGCCGCGATAGACTGCAACCGCCTTGGCAATCGCGAGGGGCGGCGGATCACCCTCGGCGAAGTTGTAGACCCAGTCGCGGAAGTCCTCGGTGCGGCCCCATTCGCGTTTCCAGCCGCTCCCCATCAAGGCAACGCGGGCTTCGCGCAACGCCACCTTCCGCTTGATCGAGGCGGGAGTCGTGTCGAGCCCGTTCGCCATGTCGGCAAGCGATTTGACGACTCCCTCGGTGGCGACCTCGTTCGGCGCCGGAGCGGCAATCGAGAACTGAGGCGCCGCAATCATCGAGCGAATCGACTCTTCCTCGGATTCGTCGCCCTTGGCGTTCTTGCGCTCCCATTCCACCGGCCGCATCGCCGTGAAGACGATCAGCGCGGCGCCGAACAAGGCGAAGAAGACGCCCGGATAGGTGTGCGACATCGCGATTGTGACTTCGGAGAACTTGAAGTTCGCCACGCCCTCGGCGGTGGTCGCCGTCGCGAACAGCTTGTAGCCGAGAAATATCGCCATCGCGCCGATCAACGACACGAGAATCCGCTCGAGCGAGCGGGTCAGAATCAGAGTGCGCTGGATGTCCATGACGGTGATCCCCAGACCGGTCGCCGCCGGTTGTATCATCCGCGGATTCGCCGAAAAAGGGACGCCGGGAAGGGATTTCCGGCAGCTGGGCCGGGGATGCGCGAGCGTTCGCCCGCATTCGCACGCGGGGGACCCTCGCGCCCCTCAGCCGGTCGGCGCGAGAAGACGTCGCGCGGCGGCTATTTCCCGTTCCGCGAATCGAGCTCCAGCCACATGGCGTTCAAGACCGCCAGCGTGCAGGCAAACCCGAGACCCAGAACCCATGCGAAATACCACATACGATCCTCAATAGTTGCCGTGGCTGTCGGACATGATGCCTTCCGCCTTCACCTGGCCGCGCAGGATGCGGTAGGCCCAGCCGGTATAGGCGAGGATGATCGGCAGGAAGATCACGACGCACCCCAGCATGATTTCGAGGGTGAGCTTGGAGCTCGATGCATCCCAGACTGTCAGCGACTGGTCGGGATAGGTCGAGGACGGCAGGAAGAACGGAAACAGCGACAGGCCCGCGGTGGCGATCACGCCGGTGGGCACGAGTGCGGAGCACACCCAGGCCAGCACCGGGCGCGGCCGCGCCAGGACCGCCAGCGCCGCCCCGGCATAGGCCAGCACGGGAGCGATCCAGAACCAGGGATGGGCCGTGTAGTTGTCCCACCACCCGCCGGTCACGCGCGTCACGGTCTTGATGAGCGGATTGGACGGCCCGTTGGCAGCGATATCGCTGGTGATCTTGTAGCCGTCGAGCTGCAGCACCCAGACGCCGGCCAGCGTGAACAGCAGCGCGAAAACCAGCGCCGCCCACGGGATCACCTTGCGCGCCCTCTGGCCGGGGGCGCCTTCGGCCTTGTAGGCGACCCAGGCGGCGCCGTGCAGCGTCAGCATCGCGACCGATACCAGCCCCGCCAGCAGCGCGAACGGATTCAAGAGCCCGAACAGCGTGATGTCGCTGTGCAGCCTGAGATCGCTGTCGTAGCCATAGGGCACGCCCACGAACAGGTTGCCGAAGGCCACGCCGAAAACCAGCGCCGGCACGAAGCCGCCGACGAACAAGGCCCAGTCCCAGAAGCTGCGGAATCCCGCGCCGGCGAACTTGGAGCGGAACTTGAAACCCACCGGGCGCAGGATCAGCGCCAGCAGCACCAGGAACATGGCGAGGTAGAAGCCGGAGAAGGCGGTGGCATAGAGCGCCGGCCAGGCCGCGAAGATGGCCCCGCCGCCCAGGATCAGCCAGACCTGGTTGCCCTCCCACACGGGACCCACGGTGTTGATCACCACGCGCCGCTCGATGTCGGTCTTTCCGACGAACGGCAGCAGGATGGCGGTGCCGAGGTCGAAGCCGTCCATCACCGCAAGTCCGATGAGCAGGATGCCGAGAAGCGCCCACCAGATGATACGCAGCGTTTCGTAGTCCATGGTTTCACTCCGCCGCTACGACGTTTGGTTCGACGCTGTGACCGAGAGTCTGATCGGGCCCGAGCCGGATGTACTTGGTCAGAAGGTAGATGTCGGCGACGAGCAGCGACGAATAGAAAATCGCGAATCCCAAAAGGCTGAAGGTCACGTTGCCGGCCGAAGTCGACGAAACTCCGAGCGCGGTGGGCAGCACGCCTTCAATCACCCAGGGCTGGCGGCCGTACTCCGCCACGATCCAGCCGAGTTCCGCCGCGATCCACGGCAGCGGCAGCGTCCAGAAGCAGAACTTCAGGAAGGTGCGGTAAACGTCGAGCTTGCGCTTGGCCGAAAGCCAGAAAGCGGCCGCGAACAGCGCGATGAAGTAGAAGCCGAGCCCCACCATGAAGCGGAACGACCAGAACAGCACCGGCACGTTCGGGATGGTGGAAAGCGCGGCCGCATCGACCTGCTCGGACGTGGCGTTCTCGACGTCGGGCCGGAAACGCTTGAGCAGCAGCGCATAGCCGAGGTCGGCCACGTGCGCGTCGAGGACTTTGCGCAGCTCCTTGTTGCCGCGGTCCCGCTTGATCTTGGAGAGCGCGTCGTAGGCGATCATGCCGTTGCGGATGCGGTGGCGCGCCAGATCGGTGAGGTTGTTGATGCCCGGAACGGTCTGATCGGCGGTGCGCGTGGCGATCAGGCCCAGAACCCACGGCACCTTCACTTCGTACTTCGTGGTGTGAGTATCGAGGTCGGGAATGCCGAAGACCGTGAACGAGGCCGGCGCGGGCTCCGTGTTCCACATCGCCTCGATGGCCGCGATCTTCATTTTCTGGTTGATGCCGGCGGTGTAGCCCGACTCGTCGCCGAGCACGACCACGCTGAGCGCCGAGGCCAGGCCGAAGCTCGCCGCCACCGTCATCGAGCATTTGGCGAGCGCCACGTGCCGCTTGTTGAGCAGGTAGTAGGCGCTTATGGCCATAACGAAGACCGAGCCCACCACATATCCCGCGCTGACCGTGTGCACGAACTTGGCCTGCGCCACGGGATTGAACAGCACGTCCATGAAGTTCGACACTTCCATGCGCATGGTGTCGGCGTCGAAATAGGCGCCGGCGGGAAACTGCATCCAGCCGTTGGCGATCAGGATCCACAGCGCCGACAGGTTGGTGCCGATCGCAAGCGCCCAGGTGACGATCAGATGCGCCACCTTGCTCATGCGGTTCCAGCCGAAGAAGAACAGGCCGACCATCGTGGCTTCGAGGAAGAACGCCATCAGCCCTTCGATGGCCAGCGGCGCCCCGAACACGTCGCCTACGTAGTGCGAGTAGTAGGCCCAGTTCGTTCCGAACTGGAATTCCATGGTGATGCCGGTGGCCACCCCCATCGCGAAATTGATGCCGAACAGCGTGCCCCAGAACTTGGTGAGGTCGCGCCAAATGGTCCGGCCCGTCATCACATAGACGGTCTCCATGATGCCGAGCAGGATCGACAAGCCCAGCGTCAGGGGAACAAACAGGAAGTGGTAGAGCGCCGTGACGGCGAACTGCAGTCGGGAAAGATCGACAACGTCCATGGTTTTGTCCTAGCGATGGCCTGAGTCGAGCAGACGGGCGGACACGGCCGCGGCATCGGCCGCCGGCCGGTGCGACGGACTGAAGAAAGCGACGTAGAGACAGGTCAACAGGACCAGCTTGGCGGCCAAGACCAAAGCGATGTCCTGCCACAGAAGCAAGCGTCTCATTTACCCCGTTTCCCCGCCCGATCCCTTTTCAACCAATTTGCTGCCGTCAAACCACTGGCGAACGCAGTTAACATGACGACTCTCGTAGCCAGAACGAGCGCTTGCTCCAAATTCGCGCATGCTCCTTAGAAATACTCGAAACCCTGTCGCATGACGCTACGCCCCAGCCCCGCTTGACGGAAGTCAAATCGGCCGCCGAACATTCTCATTGTTCTAAGAAAAGAACAGAGAAATGAGACAGGGAGGACAATCTGACGCTGATTCAGGCACCGGTTCGCCAGCAGGCGGCGTCACGCGCCGGTGGCCAACGCGCTCCATTTGAACCCCGATCTCAACCCACGGTGCTCAAGCTGCGACAGATCGGGAAAAAGCGACATGTTTGCAGGGGATTGAGAGAAAAACCGGCGGATATTGTTGGCGCAGCATTCGGCCATTTGATAGAAATATTCTGAGTTCAATTTGCGGGACAGATGGCCAACTCGCTGAGATCGATTCAGGGAACGCTGTCGGCCGACTCGCTTTTCCGCACCCTGCTGGCGACCGCGGTCGACGGCATCATGGTCATCGACGATTGCGGCCTGGTGCAGGTCTACAACGAAGCCTGTGAGAGACTCTTCCTATACCCGCCTGACGAGGTGCTCGGCCGCAATGTGAGCATGCTGATGCCTTCGCCCTACCGCGAGGCGCACGACAAGTACATCAGGGACTACAAGACCACGGGCAACGCCCGGATCATCGGCGTCGGCCGCGAAGTCCTGGGCCGGCGCAAGGACGGTTCCGTCTTTCCCATGTACCTGTCCGTGGGCGAAGGCCAGATCCAGGACCGCAAGGTCTTCGTCGGCATCATCCACGACCTGACGCCGCTCTACCGCGAGCGCAGCGCCTACGACCAGGAGCGGGCGCACCTGGCCATGATCGTGGAGTCCTCGAACGACGCGATCATGAGCGAGACGCTGGAGGGCGTGATCACCACGTGGAACCAGGCCGCCGGGAGGATGTTCGGCTACACGGCCTCCGAGATCATCGGTCAGTCCGTCACGCGGCTGTTTCCTTCCAGCCGCCAGGATGAAGAAGTCGGGATTCTGGAAGGCATCAGACAGGGCGAGGCGACACAGCATTACGAAACCGAACGCGTGCGCAAAAACGGTGAGCTGATCCAGGTTTCGGTGACGGTCTCGCCCATCCGCGACGCGTCCGGCAAAGTGATCGGCGCCTCCAAGACCGTGCGCGACATCAGCGAGCGCAAGGCGGCGCAGGAACGCCTCCAGGCGCTATCCACCGAGCTCACGCACGTCGCGCGGGTCAGCGAGATGGGCCAGCTTTCGGCGGCGATCGCCCACGAATTGAACCAGCCGCTTACCGCCGTGCTCAACTACACCAACGTCGGCAAGCGCCTGATCGCCGCGGCCGATCCCGCGGCGGCAGCCAAGGCCTACGAGGCCGTGTCGAAAGCGGGCGAGCAGGCCGTGCGGGCGGGACAGATCATCAGGCGCCTTCGCGATTTCGTGGAAAAGCGGGAAACCAACCGCACCATCGAGAACATCAATTCGATCGCCGAGGACGCGCTGGCGCTGGGGCTGATCGGCACGCGCTCGCACAACATCATCACCCGCGTCGACCTGACGCCCGTCTCGCCTCCGATCCTGGTCGACCGCGTGCAGATCCAGCAGGTGCTCGTCAATCTGCTTCGCAACGCCGCCGAAG
>DATKOE010000154.1:0-25938 GCA_035524815.1 Rhizomicrobium sp. | reverse complement strand
GATAATTGTGTTCGCGTGTATCGTTGGCATGCCTTCGTCCTCCAATTGGTGAGGACGGACCAGCTATAGGAACGCTTGACGCTCGTATCCGAGCGCTATGCGGCCCGGCGCGCGCCGATGTTCTTGCATGCGCCACAGCGTGCATACATCACGTTTTGAATCGTGCGCATATTTGTCTCACGACCGCATCGCTTCGCATGCCTCTGCATACGAAACCATCGCAGAACTCTCGCGCACGTATGGCGGCGATGTCTCCGGTGCTATCGCCGTGCGTATGACCATTCGCCGCTCTCGCATGCACCGCACCCGCACCGGAAAGCCTCTCGCGCTGACGTCGCGGGACGTGGAGATATTCAAAACGCTTTGCCGGTATCGCTTTCTTCGCTCGACATACCTACACGCCTTCGTCGGCGGCGAATCCGAGAAGCGGTTCAAAGAGCGGCTCGGTGATCTATTCCATGAGGGCTATCTCGACCGTCCAGTCGAGCAATGGCGCTTCGCCGATGCTCGATTCTCGCCCGTCGTCCACGAATTGGGAAAGGGTGGTCACGACGCCTTGCTCCACAGCGAAGGCGGTCTCTCAGACGCGATCACCTGGCTTAGTGATGGGGCGCGCCGGCAATTCGAGCACGCACACATGATCTGCGCCGTGGTGGCATCAATCGAGTTGGCGGCCAGGGACCGCAGTGACATTCGCTTCATCCCTTGGCCCGAGATATTGGCCAAGGCGCCAGAGAGCACCCGGCAGTCCGAAAGGCCATTCTTGATGCCCTCCGCCAACGGTGCTGTGGCACCGGACGCGATCTTTGGCCTCGAATACCGTGTGGACGGTCGGCGGACGTACCGCTTTTTCGCTTTGGAGGCGGATCGGGGCACCATGCCGGTGTCGCGCGGGAATGCCGCAGGCACCTCGTTCCGGGGCAAGCTGAATGCCTATTCGGAAATTGTCAGGGGTCGCATCCACAAGGCACGGCTCGGCATACCCAACCTCCTTGTCCTCACCGTCACCACGAGCGAGCAGCGCGTGGCAGCCATGCTGGAGCGCGTGCAGGGAGACGAGCCAGTGTTCCTATTCAAGGCCGCGGGGGCGCTCCTCTCGCCCTGTAACGGGCTCCTCGCCGACCCATGGCAGCGCGCTGGGCAGCCCGCGCTTCTGATCGGTCAGCCAAGCTGATTTCGCCCGGTCCCATCGTCGTTGAAACAATGCCGAGACACGGGTACTATCCAGGCTGGGTTAAGTGCCTGGTGGAGCTGAGCGGAATCGAACCGCTGGCCTCCTCATTGCGAACGAGGCGCTCTCCCAACTGAGCTACAGCCCCAAGCCGGGTTCCGCCCATAGGCGGTGGGGCGGCTATGTAGGGAGGGGGCCTTTGCCCTGTCAAGCGCGGCTTTTGCTGCAACCGCCTTGTGCGGCCCGCGGATTCGGGTCCGCCGCACGGCCGCGGATCATGGCGCTTTCGTAAGGGTTCCCCGCGTGGCGCGGCGCCGGGGCGCAGAATAGGATTTGCGCCCGTCTTCCGAGGCGCAATGCGATGAAACGAACGGATATCGCCAGCCTGGCCGCGATGATGCTGGTGCTAGCCGGATGCGGCTTCAAGGCGCCGGAGCCCGCCCGCGCGCCGCCGCCTGCGGCACCCGAGCCGCCGCTTTCCTCCCTTGCCGTGACGCTGACCCTGCCGGCCCGCGACGTGGCGGAAAAGCTCAATGCCGCGACGGCCGATCGCCTCGCCCACATCCGGGGCCAGCAGGTCAAATGCGGCATCGGACGCTGCCGCCTCAATCTCGACGCCGTGCGCACGGAGCCAGCCTCCATCCGCGCCAGCGGCGACGCGCTGGAGATCGCCCTGCCTTTTTCCGTGAATGCCGAGCTGTCGCTGCCGGGCTCCTTCTCGTTCGTGCATGCCAAGGCGAACGCGATGGGGCTTGCAGAGACGCGCACCACGGCGACGCTCGATCCCGACTGGCGCATCCGCCCGCACACGACCGGCTCGGTGCAGCTTGGGGACAGCCATCTGCGCATCGGTCCCGCCGTCACCAACATCCGCGACGTGTGGAACGACAACGACGAGATGCTGTCGAAGCCGTTGTTCAAGATGATGGACGCTCAGATCGCCCGCAGCGTTCGCGAAGGCCCGCAGATCGCGCGGCTGTGGGCAAAGGCGTTTGCGCCGATCAAGGTGAGCAAGAAGCCGGTTGCCTGGCTGATGCTGTCGCCCGAACGGCTGCGCGTCGGCCGTCTGACGACGCAGAACGGCGATTTCGTCCTGCCGCTGACGGTGGACTCCCGGGCGCGGGTGATCGTGCAGGATGACCCGCCGCAAATCGCGCCGGCGCGGCTGCCGCCGCCCGCCCCGCTCGAAAGCCGCGACGACCGTTTCGCCTTCGTCGTGCCGGTGCTGCTGCCCTATGACCGCGCCGCCGCACTGGCGATGGATTCGCTCAGGAAGAAGCCGTTGCATCTGGCCGGCATGAGCGTGCGATTCGAGGATCTTCAGATCCTGCCCTCGGCGACCGACGTGATCATCGCTGCGCGATTCTGCGCCGACCAGAGCTGGGACACGTTCCACTGGTTCTCGGCCTGCGGGGTCGGTTATCTGCGCGGTGTGCCCGCGTTCGATGCTGCGACTTCAACCATCCGCATCCGCAACGTGCATTACGACGTCGCCACGGAAAGCGTGATCCTCGGAGCGATCCGCGCGCTCGCCGGTCCCGGTCTCGGCCGCGAACTGGAGCGGCGTCTCGTGTTCCACGCCGCCAAGGACATCGGCAAGCTCGAGACGCAGATCGCCGCCGCGCTCGCCAAGCCGCAGGGCCGCGATCTTGTCGTCGCGGGGCAGGTTGAATCGTTCGGTCCGCCGTCGCTTTCCTGGACCAAGGACGGATTCCTCGCCTCGTTCTCCGCGCAAGGCCGCGTGCGCACTGCGGTCCATCTCTGACGGGGCTACTTGCCGGTGTAGCGCACGCGCCAGACCGTCTTTCCGGCATCGTCGGCGATCAGGAGACTTCCGTCGGCGGCGACGAGCAGCCCCGCGGGCCGGCCCCACACCTTGGGCGGCGTCGTGCCGTTCGCCCAGAAGCCGGTGACGAAGTTCTCGTAGGCGTTCTCGGGCTTGCCGTTCGCAAAGTGGATGCGCACGACCTTGTAGCCCGTGGGCTTGGCCGAATCCCACGAACCGTGCAGCGCCATGAAGGCGTCGCCCCTGTACTCGGCCGGGAACTGATTGGCCTCGTAGATGACGAAGCCGAGCGGGGCGGAATGCGCGTGGAAGAGAACGTCGGGCGTGCGCGTCTTGGCCACCAGGTCCGGCCGCCGGGCGCCGAACTCGGGATCTGGGTGCCTGCCGATATAGGCGTAAGGCCAGCCGAAGAAGTCGTCCCTGTGCACGCCGGTGAAGTAATCCGGCGGCAGGTCGTCGCCGAGGCCGTCGCGTTCGTTCACCGTGACGTAGAGATCGTTCGTACCCGGATAGACCGCGATGCCCACGGCGTTGCGCGTGCCCGACGCGAAGGTCTTGAGATGGCCGTCTTTGCCCACCACCTGCACCGTGGCGCGCGGCGGCGGATCCTCGCCAACGTTGTCGGCGCTGCCGATCGCGAGATAGAGGGTCCCGTCCGGGCCGAACGCGATGTCGCGCGTCTTGTGGCCACCCGTACCGCCGAAATCGTCGCGCGTGACGCGCGTGCGCGCGCCTGCGCTCGCCGCGCCCTCCCTGTAGGCGAGACGCCACACGGCCGTCAGATCGCCCACATAAAGCGCACCGTCGTGGAACGCGATTCCGCTCGGGTTGTCGAAACCGGCAGCAAAGGTGGAGGCCTTGCCGTCGTGGATGCGCGTGATCTTGTTGGCGCTCGATTCGGTCACGAACACGTCGCCATCGGGCGCCAGCGCCATGAATCGCGGATTGGACAGGCCCGTCACGTAAGGCTCGGCGACGAAGCCCCTGGGAACCTTGGGCAGCGCGCCGGCCGGGCGCGCGATCAGTTCCGAATGGTTGTCGACGCCCGGCGTCGCATAGGGCGCGGCCAGGTTGGCTGCGGACACCGAAAACCGCTGCCCGGGCACATCTTCGCCGGCGGTCGCGGAACCCAGAACCAGCAGCAGAATCGCCGCGCTCGCATGGAACTTCATGCTTCACCTTTCGTCGGACGTTCACCAACGCTTTACCATAGCGGATGTACTGGTCGAGGGGGTTTCGCCAATGCGCAAGACGCTCCTTTTTCTGCTTCTGATGCTCGCCCTCGGCGCGCCCGCCCTGGCGGCTGACGCTGCGTCCGACGCCAAGCCCGAAGCCAGAAAACCTCCTGTCCACAAGATCACGCAGTCGGTCAGTTACGTGATGATCGATCCGATCTACACCACGATCATGGACAGCGACCGGCCGGTGGGTCTTCTGATGGTGGGAATCGGCCTCGACATCCCGAACTCGGAATTGCGCGACAACGCCGTGACGAACATGCCCGCGCTGCGCGACGGCTACGTGCGCGCGTTGATGGCGTTCACGGCCACCTCGGTGCGCTACTGGCGCCAGCCCGACGTCGCCGAGATTGCCGACCGCCTGCAACAGGTTACCGACCGCATGCTGCGCCGGCCGGGCGCCAAGCTCCTGCTCGCGCAGGTCGCGATCCGCCTCAAGAAATAGCCCTTTCCCGCGGGTGGAAAACGCAGGCGGTGATCTGCCATACTGCCCGCGGCGTGTGGGCATTACCGGCATGAACGCGATGATCATCGTCCTCTGCGCGGCTCTGAGCGGAGCCGGGCTCTATTTCTCGACCGGCCTCGGCGAATTCTGGGCGCTGGCCTGGATTGCGCCGGTCCCCGTGCTGTGGCTCGCGTTTCGCCCGGTGAGCGGATGGAAGGTGTTCCTCGCCGCGTTTGCCGCCGGCGCGATCGGCGGCTGCAACCTGCTTGCGGCCTACCTGGGCACGTTGCCGCCGCCGGTCCTGGCGATCGCCATTGTCCTGCCCGCACTGACCTTTGCGCTCAGCGTCCTCGGCGCCGGATATGTCGCGCGCCGCGTGGCGCCGATCCTGGGCGTGATCGCGTTTGCCGCGCTGTGGACCGCCTTCGATTACCTGATGGCGTTGGGTCCCGACGGGGCAGCCCTGTCGCCCGCCTACAGCCAGGTCGGCATGCCGTTCCTGATCCAGTTTGCGTCGGTGTTCGGCTTGTGGGCCGTGACGTTCCTGATCGGCCTGTTCGCGGCGAGCGCCGCCATGTTCGCTGCAGGCAGGCAACGCGAATTCGCGGTTATCGCGGTCGCCGTTCTGGTCGTGGATGCCGGCTATGGCACCTGGCGGATGTCGGCGGCGCCGGCATCCACCGTCGCGCATATCGGTCTGGCTGCGGACGACGACCTTGCCGGCAAGGTCTTCAAAGACGACGAAGCCGACGCGCTCGACGTGGTCAAGACCTATGCGAATGCGGCGCGCACGTTGTCGCTCAAGGGCTCGAACCTGATCGTGTTCCCCGAACGGGTGGCGATGCTGAAGCCCGCCTGGCGCGGTGCGGCGATGGCCGAATTGGAGACTGCGGCCCATATCGGCCATGCGACAATCGTCATCGGCTTCGACGACAACGGCGCCGAACGCCACAACGCCGCGCTGGTGTTCTTCCCCAGCGGGGCGCCGCCGCAGAGCTACGACAAGAGGCACTTGATTGCGGGTCTCGAGAGCATTTTCGTGCCCGGCCAGGCGTCGTTCATGCTTTCGGACCGCACCGGCGTGGCGATCTGCAAGGACATGGACTTCCCGGCGACGATCCGCAACGACGCCAGGCTGCAACCCACGCTGTTCGCCGTGCCGGCCTGGGATTTCGAAAAGGACGCGTGGGGGCACGGCCGGATTGCGATCATGCGCGGAGTGGAGAACGGATTTGCCGTGGCGCGGGCGGCCCGCAACGGGCTTCTCACCTTGTCCGACGGCTATGGCCGCGTGCTGGGCAGGAAAGCGAGCAGCCAAGGCGGCATGGTGATGCTGCAAGGCAACCTGCCGCGCGGGCCGGGCCCGACGCTTTACGCCCGCATCGGCGATTCGTTGGCATGGATCTGCAGCGCCCTGTCGCTGCTGCTCGTCGCCGTGGCGGCGTTCGCCCGCAGGCGGAACTAGCGCAGGCGGGCTGCGGTGCTATAAGGCCGGGCTTATGAGCCAGCCTCTGATCGCCGCCAGCCGCTTGTCGGTGCGGGCGGGTTCGCACTCCATCATCGACGACGTCTCGCTTGCGGTCCATCCGCGCGAGATCGTCACCCTGATCGGGCCGAACGGTTCGGGCAAGACCACCGTGCTCAAGGCCCTGCTCGGCCTGATCGCCTGCCGCGGCGACATCGTCCGCCGCCCCGGATTGAGGATCGGCTACGTGCCGCAGCAGTTCGCGCCGGATGTGAGCCTGCCAATCACGGTCGAGCGTTTCCTTCGCCTGTTCGCCGACGCCGAAGCCGGATTGGCCGCACTGGAACGCACCGGCGTGGCCGAGGCGCGCTGGCGCCAGGTGAGCGCCCTTTCGGGGGGCGAGCTTGCCCGCGTGCTGCTAGCGCGCGCCATCGCCGGCAAGCCCGATCTCCTGGTGCTCGACGAACCGCTGGCCGGCGTCGACGTTTCCGGCGAGGCCGCGCTCTATCATCTCATCGCCGAGCTGCGCGACGAGCTCGGCTGCGGCATTCTTCTGGTCAGTCACGACCTGCATGTGGTGATGGGAAAGGCCGACCGCGTGGTGTGCCTCAATCATCACGTCTGCTGCCAGGGCGACGTGCACACCGTCGCCCGCGATCCCGCCTTCCTGGAGCTGTTCGGGGCGCGCGGAGAGCTTGCGATCTATCCGCATCTTCACGACCACGCCCACACCCTTTCCGGCGAGCCCGTGCATGGGAATCGATGATTTCCTCTGGCGCGCCGCCCTCGGCGCGGGCCTGCTCGCCGCCGCCTGCGGACCCATCGGCTGCTTCGTGCTGTGGAAGCGGCTCGCCTATGTCGGCGAATCCGTCGCCCATATCGGCTTGTTGGGCGCCGCCGTCGGCCTCCTGATCGGGGTGAACGTCGTGGTCGGAACGGCGGCGCTGGCGATCGCCGCCGCACTCATCATGGCGCGGGTGCCCGACCGCACCATTCCGGCGGGGACCTATGTCGGCATCGTCGGCCATATCGGGCTGGCGCTGGGCTTCATCGTGCTGGCGACGATGGAGACCGTACGCGCCGATCTCCTCGGCTATCTGTTCGGCGACGTGCTGGCCTTGACCGGCACCGATCTCGTTTGGATCGCCGCGGTGAGCCTGGCGGTGCTGGCGGCCACGGCGCTGTTGTGGCGGCCGCTCTTGCGCACGGCAGCGGGAGGACCGATCGCCGCGGCCGAGGGACGGGAGAGCGCGACGGTCCAGACGGCGTTTCTGGTGCTGGTCGCGGTGCTCGTGGCGTTCGGCCTGAAGGTCGTGGGGGCGCTTCTGATCGTGGCGCTCCTGATCATTCCGCCGGCCGCCGCACGCCCGCTGTCCCGCACTCCCGAGGCGATGGCGGGACTTGCCGCATTTTTCGGGGCGCTGGCGGCGCCGCTCGGGCTTGCCGCCGCCTATTTTGCCGACGCCCCGGCCGGACCCTGCATCGTGCTGGCGGCGGGCGGTCTGTTCGCGCTCGCCAGCACGGCGGGGCGGTTTGTCCGCATGGGCTGAATGCTCTTCCGCATCCGGGCGCGCCGCGTGATAGAGTGCGTCGTCGGCTTGGCCGATGGCGGGTTGGGTTTCGATGATGCTGCGTGACAGGCCGTTCGTCGTCTGGGGACTTCCGTTCCTGGCTCTCGTGATCGCACTGGCCGTGCTGGGCACGGACCTTGGCGGAGTAGCCACGCGGCTGCGCGGCGTGCTGTTCGACACCTACATGACGTCTCAACCCCGCAGCATTGCGGACACCCGCGCCGCGGCGGGCCATCCCGTCAAGGTGCTCGACTTCGATGCGCCCGCCGTCGAACGCTTCGGCGCTTGGCCGTGGCCGAACGCGACCACCGCCAGCCTGATCGCCGCTCTGAAGGCAGAGGGCGCGTTCGAGGTCGTCTTCCTGCGTTCGTTCGACAAGCCGGACGGCACTTCGCCGAAAAGCCTGATCGGTCTGGTGCCGCCCGGGCCTTCCTTCGATTCCGCCCGCAGCGCGCTCGAGCAGATGCCCTCGCCCGACGATGCGCTCGCCGCCGGCCTTGCCGGCATCAGGTCGGTGACGGGCTTCACTCTGGGCGCGGCGCGGGGCTTGAGCGTTCCGGCACCGAAGGCGACCGTGACCTGGGGCGGCAACCGCAATCCGTTCGGCCGCGTGCAGGACTTCCATCTGGCGTCCGGTTCGCTGGCGCCGATCGAGGCGGCGAGCGGCGGGGTCGGCGCCCTCAATCTCGTCACCGATCCGGATGGTCTGGTGCGCCGAATGCCGCTCGTCTTCGTTCTGGGCGACAAGCCGGTCCCGACCGTCGATGCGGAAATGCTGCGCCTCGCGGAGGGCCGTGATGCCCTGCATCTGAAGGGCGACGACGGCAACAGCGGGCTGTTCGGCGGCACGCCGGGAATCGCTTCCATCGAAACCTCGCACGGCGACCTTGCCACCAGGCTCGACGGCTCGATCTGGATCGACTGGGCCGGGCCCGATGCCGGGCGCAACGTTTCTGCCGCGGCGGTGATGGACCGCACGCTTCCGCCCCAGAGCCTCGGCAACGCGATCGTTTATGTGGGCGATCCCGGCGATCTGGTGGCGACGCCGACGGGACTGCGCTCCGTCGCCGAGGTGCATGCGGAAGCCGCCGAGAGCCTGTTGTCGGGAATGGTGCTGCGGCGTCCGGCGGCGGCGGCGCAGGCCGAACTGCTTTGCCTTCTGCTCTTCGGCTTCGGCTGCGCCGTGTTGATTGCGCGCTTCGGCATCGGCCCGGCGGCGGTGTTCGTCGTGGCGGTCGTGGCCGGCGCCGGTTATGCCTCGTGGCGGCTGTTCGCCGCCGATCACGTCCTGTTCGACGCGGCAGGCTTGAGCGCGGGCGTTGCCGCGGTGTGGCTGACCGGCGCGGGCGCGCGCAGCCTTGAAGTGCTGACCACCCGCGCGCGCCTGAAGCACGCCTTCGCCGACGTGCTGCCGCCGCGCGTCATCGAGCAGCTCGCGCGCACGCCCGGCCGCATGAGACTCGAGGGCGAGACCCGCACCGTCAGCTATCTGGCCTGCGGCGTGCGCGAGTTCTCGGAGCTCGCCTCGTCGTTCCGCGGCGATCCGGCGGCCTTCACCCGGTTGATGAAGCTGGTGCTCGAGCCCTTGATGAACGAGGCGCTCAACCGCGGCGGCGCCATCGACAAGCTGTCGAGCGACGGTTTCACCGCTTTCTGGAACGCCCCGCTCGACGATCCCGAGCACGCCATCCACGCCTGCGAAGCCGCCAACGGGATGATGGAAGCCATCGCCAGGACCAACGAGATCATCGTCCACGAACGGCGCATCGACGGCGTGGCGATGTCGCCGGTCGAGATCGGCGTCGGCATTTCTTCGGGGCCGGCGATCGCGGGCGGCTTCAAGGCCCACGGCCGCACCGCCTTTTCGGTCAACGGCGACTGCACGCTGATGGCCTCGCGCATCCAGCAGATCTCGGGGCAGTACGGGCCTGCGGTGATCGTGAGCGAGGAGACGCGCAAGGCCTCCGAGCGCGGCTTCGCCTATTTGGAAGTGGACTTCATCCAGCTCGAAGGCAGCGACGATCCGGTCAAGTTGTACGCCATGCTGGGCAACCCGGTGATGCGTGCCAGCCCCAAGTTCCGTGCGCTGGCCACTTTCCACGACCATATCTTCCAGTCGCTGCGGGCGCAGCAATGGCAAAAGGCGCGCGAGTTGATCGAGCAGTGCCGCCGCCTTTCGGGTGCCAGCCAGAAGCTCTACGACCTGCATCTGGCGCGCATCGCCTATTTCGAGGACAAGCCGCCCGGCGACGACTGGGACGGTGCGTTCCGCCCGATCCTGAAGTGACCTACTGGCTCGCCAGGGCGCAGAGGCGTGGGCCATTCCCCTGCGGAAGTTGTCAACCCCGCTTACACTCTACAGAGTAAGCAAACCTAACCATTTGTAATGGCAGACGTTCCCTTCTGGCACGGACATTGCTGAACCAAGTTCGCGCGGTCGAGTGGGCCGCGCAATTTGGAGGCAGACATGGCAAAAACGACTTTACTTGGGGTGGGCGCCGTCATGGCCGCCTCCTTGGGCATGGCTTTGATGACGGCAGCGCCTGCGTCGGCTGGGTTGGTGTACGGACCCAGCGGCATCTGTCCGGCGACGCAGGTCGGAGCTACGCAGCATTCGGCGGTGGGCTCGGCCGGACTGGGCAACGCGACCGACTGCAATCTGGTCATCACGTTCAACGCCGACGGCAGCATTTCGACGTCGGGCCCCGGCGGAACCTATGAGAGCGTCGAGGACGCCCTGATCGGCGTCGTGAACAACACCGGTCATGCGATCACGTCGTTCAATCTCTCGAACCCCGGCGTCGACATCGCCGGCTTCGACGGCGACGGCATCGACCTCTATACCTTCGACGACAGCGGCGGCCTGCACGAACAGAACATCGGTCCGGCCGGCGCCAATACCGACAAGACCACCTATGGCGGTTATAATGCGTGGTTTTCGAACATCTCGGGCTCGCTGGATTCGCTCACCGTGAATTTCGCGAATGGGGGCATCATGGCGGGGCACACCGACTTCTTCTCGCTGGAAGAGCCGGCAAGCCTGAGCCTGCGGGTCACCAACGCACCGGAGCCGGCCACGCTGACGCTCCTGGGCATGGGGCTGGCCGGTGTGGCGTTCGGACGCCGCCGCCGCCAGGCGAAGAAGTAATCCAGGCACTTCATCGACGTGAAAGAGCGGCGGCCCCCAAGGCCGCCGCTTTTCGTTTGGGGGCTTCTTGCGGCAGCCGGTACGCTTCGTTGCGCAGGTGCGGCCCCCTGGGCTATAGCTGCGCGCGGCCAGGCACCCGTAGCTCAGTTGGATAGAGTGCTGCCCTCCGAAGGCAGAGGTCACAGGTTCGAATCCTGTCGGGTGCGCCAGCCTGCAGTTCGGCTGCAATACCCACCTCGCCTTCTCCTGCAAGCGCGGCCGGCGGCGGACCGGCGTCCCATTTTCGCGGCATTACGCTTGCCCGCCCGCGCTCTTCGACATTTCCCGCCGAATTGGTGTAAGAACCCGTTCCGCCCGACACACCGCCCGACGCCGTGAAACCGCTCCCCCCCGACCGACCCGACACCCCCAAGCCCGCCAGCATCTATGATGTGGCCAAGCGCGCCGGCGTTTCGATCAAGACCGTCTCGCGCGTGGTCAACCGCCAGTCGAACGTCAGCGACGCCACCCGCGAGCGGGTGATGGAAGCGGTGAACGCGCTGTCATACCGGCCCAACATCTTTGCGCGCGGGCTGGCGAGCGAGCGTTCGTTCCTGATCGGGCTGCTCTACGACAACCCTTCGGCCGGATACATCGCCGCGCTTCAGGTGGGCGTGCTGTCGCGGTGCCGGGAGGAAGGCTATCACCTCATCGTCGAATCGCTCGATGCGCAGAACCCGAATGTCGGCCGGCAGGTTTACGCGCTGGCCACCGAGTCTTCTCTGCACGGCGTGATCCTGACGCCGCCCTTGTGCGACGCGCCCGCCGTTCTCGACGCGCTGCACCGCGCCGGAACGCCGTTCGTGCGCATCGCGCCGGAAAAACCGCAGCCAGGTGCGGCGGACGTGCGCATCGACGACTACAAGGCGGCCTACGACATGACCGCCTACCTGATCGGGCTCGGCCACAAGCGCATCGGGTTCATCAAGGGCCATCCCAATCACGGCGCGGCCCTGGCCCGCTTCGAGGGCTACCGGGCGGCGTTGGCCCATGCCGGGCTGCCGCTGGTCGAAGAACTCTGCGTGCAGGGCTACTTCTCATACCAATCGGGCATGGAAGCCGGCGAGCGCCTGCTCTCGCTCAAGCAGCGGCCGACTGCGATCTTCGCCGGCAACGACGACATGGCGGCGGCGGTTCTGGCAGCCTCCCAGCGCTTCAACCTCAAGATTCCGCAGCAGCTTTCGGTGGCGGGATTCGACGATTCCCTGGTGGCCCAGGTGGTGTGGCCGCGGCTGACCACCTGCCGCCAGCCGATCCGCGAGATGGCGGAAGCGGCAGTTTCCATCCTGATCCAGAGCGCTACCGGGGAAACCGCGGCCATCGAGCGCCGCCTGGACCACGAGTTGGTGGTTCGGGAGTCCACCGTGGCGCCGGCGGACGCAGCGGAATAGGCGTGTGTATACCGCCGCTTAATCTTGAGTCTGTGACGAAGGGAAGCGCTGTCAATTATCACTGGCCAGACCCCGGCGCCGGGCGTATTGTGACCTCCAAACTCGGCCGTTGCTTTCACGTCCTGGCTTTCCTTCAACCCTCTCTCTTTTCGGGGCGGTCTTGCACCGCCCCCTTTTTTTAGCCGGTCGCACGCACGTACAATTCTGCCAGCGCTTTCATGCCGGCGGCATCCTCGCCGTCGAACCTTGCCGAAAGCGGGCTGTCCAGATCGATCACGCCGATCACGGCGCCGTCGCGGATCAGAGGTGTGACCAGCTCCGATTTCGAGGCGGCGTCGCAGGCGATGTGGCCGTCGAAGCCATGCACGTCGTCGACGACAATCGTCCTGGCCTCGGCGGCGGCCGTGCCGCACACGCCCTTGCCCCAGCCGATCCGGATGCAGGCGGGTCTGCCTTGGAACGGCCCGAGCAGCAGCGCATCGCCCTTGCGGAAATAAAATCCGGCCCAGTTGAGATCGGGCAGCGTGTGCCAGAGGAGCGCGGCAAGATTGGCGGCATGGGCGATCGGATCGCGTTCGCCTTCGAACAGGTGCTCGGCCTGGCGCAACAATTCGCGGTAGGTTTCGTTTTTCGGGTTCACTTGCTCTCGTTCCTCGCGTGCACGACGGCCCATCGATCCGCGTAGATCCTGTGCCAGCCGGCAAGGCCGTCCATCGCGCGTACGGCCGCGGTGCCGGGTGCCAGCATCGTCCAGCGAATGTGGTACTTCGTGAGCGAGTTTGCGAGCAAGGGTGCATCGCCGCCGGCGATGCGTTCGTAGCGCCGCACGAATGCCGGGCTGTAGAGTCCTGCGCGGCTGTCGATGAACGGCCTCACGTCGTGGAAGATGAGATACCCGCCGAACGCGCAATCGTTCAGGACCGGCATATGCGTCAGCGACTGCGGCACGTGCGCCAGTGCGCTTTGAGGCCGGTCGGCGCCGTCGGCGCGATCGATAGGTTCGAGCAAACGGATGCCGAGGATCAGCGCGATCACCGCGGCGAACAATGCGGCCGGCGCCAACGTTGCCGTCCGCTCCCGCGCCACGGGTGCGCCGCCGAGCACGCCGGCCAGCGGTCCCGCCGCGATCAACGACCCGGCAATACCCACGATGGCGATCCATTGGCCGATACCGAGCAGCGAAACCGCATTCAGGGAATAGGCCAGACCGTACGCGCCGTAGGGCGTTATCGTCGCCAGCACGACACTTGCGGCAGCGAACAGCACCCAGTCCCTGGCGAGGTGCGTTTCGCGGGCGGATTTCTCCGCAGCGGCCCGGACGGCAAACCCGATCGCCAGAGCGATGCCGACGAAGAAACTGGCGTGCAGATTGGCCCACACAGGCATCAGAGCAAGCACGACCCAAGCGGGCCTGCGTCCCTGACGGCGCGCGAATACCAGTTCCGCCGTCCACATTTCGAGCAGTGCCAGCGCCAGAAGCAGCGGCTCCGCCGCGAGGCCCGCGGCCGCGCAGGCGAGCGCAACAACCGCCCCGGCGATCAGCCCGATGCCCGAAATCTGCCGCGAAAGATGGCGCACCAGGAGGCCGGCGGTGAGCCCCGCCGCCGTCGCGAACAGCAGGGCAAGCCCTTTCCAGCCGGCGCCGATGAACGCGAGCGCCATCGCCGCTTCGGCGAGCCATTCCTGCGTCCGCCAGGGATGCCCCGCAAAGGTGAAGGAGAACGGATCGATGCGCAGGATGGCGCGGTTCTCTAGCATCCAGCGCCCGGCCGCGATGTGCCAGTAGGCGTCGCCGCCGGCGAGGATCGCCGGGGCGAAGAGCACGGTGGCGAACGCGAGCGCCGCCGCGGTCAGGGCAAAAAGACCTTCAATCCCGGAAACGAAGCGCCCCACAAACGAATCCCGCCCAAGGTCGGGATTGGGTACGCGGAGGCGCGGGCGGAATCAAGCAGCCGAGGGTTCGAAGCGAAGCGCCGCCCCGTTCAGGCAATAGCGAAGCCCGCCGGGCTCGGGCCCGTCGGAAAAGACATGCCCGAGGTGGCCGCCGCAATGGAGGCAATGCACCTCGGTGCGCACCATGAAATGGCTCTTGTCGATGGAGGTGCCCACCGCGGCCTCGCGCGCCCCGGTGAAGGACGGCCAGCCCGAGCCGCTTTCGTACTTGGCCGCGGAATCGAACAGCGGCGCTCCGCATCCGGCGCAATGGTACATGCCGTGGCGTTTTTCGGCGTTGAGCGGGCTTGCTCCCGCCGGCTCGGTGCCGTGCTCGCGCAGCACGTGGTACTGCTCGGCGGTCAGGCTGGCGCGCCATTCGTCGTTCGATCTGGCGAGCGGAAAGAGTATGTCCGGCTGCTTGGCCATGGATTTCTCCCGGCCGAATCGAACGCTCCTTTCCGGCCGTCCGTCAACCCGTCTCGCCGGAACCTGACACTCGCCTCACGCGCGGTTCCGCAGGAGATCCCTGATTTCCCGCAGCAGGACGACGTCCTCGGACGGCGGCGGCGGCGCGGCCGGCGCCGGTGGAGAAGCGAACAGCCGGTTGATCGAGCGAACGATCAGGAACAGCACGAACGCCACGATCAGGAAACTGATGGCCGCGTTGAGGAACAGGCCGTAATTGATCGTCACCGCGCCGGCCTTCTGGGCCTCGGCGAGCGTCGTGAACGCTCCGCCCTTCAGCACGACGAACAGGTTCGAGAAATCGAGCCCGCCCGTGATCAAGCCGAGCGGCGGGGTGATGATGTCCTTGACCAGCGAGTTGACGATCGAGGTGAAGGCGGCGCCGATGATGACGCCGATCGCCAGATCGACCACGTTGCCGCGCAACGCGAATTGCTTGAATTCCTTGAACATGAAACCGCCTTTGGCAGTGGTGCGCGAAGCGGAACGAACGCGGCTCAATCGCGCTTGACGGCGACGAGTATCTTCGGCCGCAGCACCCTGAGCAACAGCCAGCCCGCGCCGGCACCCGAGAACGCACCCAGGATATTGGCGGCCTCGTCGTAGATGTCGGGATCGCGTCCGGTAAAGCCCTGCAGCACCTCGAGCACACCGCCCAGTACCGCCAGTCCGACGACGCCCATGAGGACGCGCCGTTCACCCTTCAGGGCCACGCACACCATCCCGCCGAGGCCAAAATAGGCGATGAAATGCAGCGCCTTATCCCAGACGAGCATCTCGATCTGGCCGGGGCTTGGCGTGAGCTCCCCCCAAACCACTACCGCGATCGCCGGCCACAGAAGATACAGCGCGGCGACCGTGGCCCACCTGATGAGCTTGTCTCTCGTCATGTTCCAATGCTTTGCATCACAAAGTGACCTTAGGGGATAAGAGTGGCAAAAGCAGGTTAAAGCTTTGCAGGGTTCGGGGAATCTTGCCGCAGCTTGCAAAGCTCAAGCGCTTCCGTATAAGACGCCCCCTCTTCCGAGTGGCCCGGCGAGAAGGGCATGCCGTGGCGGCTCCAGATGGCAACCGGGACTTCGCGTCCCAAGGAGACCGAAATGCCCAAGATGAAGACCAAGTCCGGCGCCAAAAAGCGCTTCAAATTCACCGCGAAAGGCAAGATCAAGACGGGCCAGGCCGGCAAACGCCACCGCCTGATTTCCAACACGCCCGCCCAGACCCGCGAGCTGCGCGGCACCGACACGCTTTCCGCATCCGAAACCCAGCGCGTCAAGCGCTGGATGCCCTATCGCTGAGGAGGACGGATCATGTCGAGAGCACCCCGCGCCGTTCCCAGCCATGCCCGTCGCAAGCGCGTCTTCAAGGCCGTCAAGGGCTTCCAGGGCCGCCGCAAGAACACGATCACGGTCGCCAACGCGGCCGCCGACCGTTCGCTGCAGCACAACTACATCGGCCGCAAGCTCAAGAAGCGCAATTTCCGCGCCCTCTGGATCCAGCGCATCAACGCCGCCTGCCGCGAGCACGGGCTCACCTACAGCCGATTTATCAGCGGGCTTCTGAAGGCGGGCATCGCCGTCGACCGCAAGGTGCTGGCCGATCTCGCCGTCAAGGAGCCCGAGGCCTTCAAGGCTCTGGTGGATCAGGCGAACGTGGCCTAGGCAAGCCGGCCGGGCAAATCACCTCATCGGAGCCGGCGGTGCTTGGCAGGAGCCAGGCACCGTGATTCAACCGGATTCGAAGGGGTTCCAGTCATGACGGATATTCAGGCTCTCGAACGGCAGATCCTCGCTTCCATCGAGAGCGCGGCGGACGAGGCGGCCCTTGAAATCGTGCGCGTTGCCGCGCTGGGCAAGAAGGGCTCGATCAGCGAACTGTTGAAGTCGCTGGGCGCCATGCCGCCGGAGGAGCGCAAGACCAGCGGTCCGCTGTTCAACAGCCTGCGCGACCGCGTCGGCGCGGCGATCGCCGACAAGAAGCGCGTACTGGACGACGCAAGCCTCGATGCGCGGCTGGCGACCGAGAAGGTCGACATCACCCTGCCCGTGCGGCCCGAGCCCGCCGGCTCCATCCATCCGGTGAGCCAGGTGTTCGACGAGATCATCGCCATCTTCGCCGACATCGGCTTTGCGGTCGCCGAAGGACCCGACGTCGAATTCGACGACTACAACTTCACCAAGCTCAACATCCCGCCCGACCATCCGGCGCGGCAGATGCACGACACGTTCTACGTGGCCAGGCAGGCCGACGGCAGCCAGCACGTGCTGCGCACGCACACCTCGCCGGTGCAGGTGCGCACGATGCTCAAGCAGAAGCCGCCCATCCGCATCATCTCGCCGGGACGCACCTACCGCGTCGACTCCGACGCCACCCACTCGCCGATGTTCCACCAGTTCGAAGGCCTGGCGGTCGACGAAGTGACCCATCTGGGCCATCTCAAATGGACGCTGGAGGAATTCTGCAAGGCGTTCTTCGAAGTGCCGAGCGTCGAACTTCGCGCGCGCCCCAGCTTCTTTCCCTTCACCGAGCCGAGCCTCGAATGGGACATCCGCTGCGACCGCTCCGGCGGCCAGATCAAGTTCGGCACCGGCAACGACTGGCTCGAGTTCGCAGGTTCGGGCATGGTCAATCCGCGCGTGCTCGACAATTGCGGCATCGATTCCACGAAGTATCAGGGTTATGCCTTCGGCGGCGGCATCGACCGGCTCGCCATGCTGAAATACGGCATCCCGGACATCCGCTCGTTCTTCGAATCCGATCTGCGCTGGCTCAGGCACTACGGCTTCGCGGCGCTCGACATTCCCACCCTCGACGGAGGGCTTTCGCGATGAAATTTCCGCTCTCCTGGCTCCAGGATCATCTCGAAACCGACGCCGGCGCCGGGACCATCGCCGACAAGCTGACCAACATCGGTCTGGAAGTGGAATTGGTGGAAGACGCGGGCGCGCGGCTGAAGGACTTCATCGTCGGCTATGTCGTGCTGGCGGAGAAGCATCCCAACGCCGATCGCTTGCGCCGTTGCCTGGTCGACACGGGAACGGGCGAGCCGGTTCAGGTCGTGTGCGGTGCGCCCAATGCGCACACCGGCATGAAGGGCGTGTTCGCGCGCGCCGGCGTCGTCATTCCGGCATCGGGCGACGTGCTCAAGGTGGGCGCCATCCGCGGGGTCGAATCGCACGGCATGCTGTGCTCGGGGCGCGAACTGATGATCTCCGACGACCACGAGGGCATCATCGAACTGCCGGACGATGCGGTCGTGGGCGAGCCTGCGGCGCACGCGCTCGGCCTCAACGATCCGGTGATCGACGTTGCCATCACGCCGAACCGCGGCGACTGCACCAGCGTCGCGGGGATCGCGCGCGATCTGGCCGCGGCAGGCCTCGGCAAGTTGACGACGGCGGCGGTCAAGCCGGTTGCCGGCAAGTACCCCTGCCCCAAGACCATCTCGCTCGATTTCCCGCCGGAAGCCAAGTCGGCCTGCCCGCTGTTCGCGGGACGCTATATCCGCGGGGTGAAGAACGGCCCGTCGCCCAAATGGGTGCAGGATCGCCTCAAGGCCATCGGCCTCAGGCCGATCTCTGCCCTGGTGGATGTGACCAACCTGATCGCGCACGACCGCGGCCGGCCGCTGCACGTGTTCGATGCCGACAGGCTCGTGGGCAACATGCAGGCGCGTCTCGCCAGGGACGGCGAACAGGTTCTGGCCCTCGACGGCAAGACCTACACCCTCGATGCCGAGATGTGCGTGATCGCCGACGATACGGCGGCGCGCGGCATCGCCGGCGTGATGGGCGGCGAGGACACGGGCTGCACCGAAACCACCGCCAACGTCTTCATCGAGTCGGCGTTGTTCGATGCGGTCCGCGTGGCCGCGACCGGGCGCAAGCTCCAACTCATGAGCGACGCACGCTATCGCTTCGAGCGCGGCGTCGATCCCGAATTCGTGGTGCCGGGACTGGAACTCGCCACCCAACTCATCCTCGAGTGGTGCGGTGGCGAAGCCTCCGAAGTTGTGGTCGCGGGCGGCGTGCCCGGCTGGCGGCGCGAGATCGAATTTCCGCTGGCGGCCGTGCGCCGTCTTGGCGGTCTCGACGTTCCCGAAGCGACCGCCGTGGGCATTCTCGTCCGCCTCGGCTTCGAAGTGACGGGCAAGGGCGCCGTCGTGAAAGTCACCCCGCCGTCCTGGCGCAGCGACATCGACGGACAGGCCGATCTCGTCGAAGAGATCGTGCGCATTTACGGCCTCGAGCACGTGCCTTCCGTCGCTATGACGCGGCCGCATGCCATCGCGCGGCCGATGCTGACGCCGGCGCAGAAGCGCACGCGGCTGGTGCGGCGTGCGCTCGCCGCCCGCGGCTTCAACGAGACGATCTCCTATTCCTTCATCCCGCGCGCCAACGCCGCGCTGTTCGGCGGCGGTGACGAAGCGCGCCAGCTCGACAATCCGATCGCGGCCGACATGGATGCGTTGCGGCCGTCGCCGCTTCCTTCCCTGCTCGCCGCGGCGGCGCGGAACCAGGCGCGCGGATTCACGGAGTTGATGCTGTTCGAGATCGGCGCCGGATTCAGATCCGGCATGCCGGGCGACCAGCAGACCATCGCGGCGGGCATCCGCGCGGGCGCAGGCGCGCGAAGTTGGGCCAAGACCGCCCATCCTGCCGATGCCTTCGACGTCAAGGCCGACGTGCTTGCGGCGCTCGAATCCGCCATGGGCGCGGCGATGACCGCCCCGGTGAAGGCGGGCGCACCCGGCTGGTATCATCCCGGCCGGTCGGGGACGCTGGCTTTGGGCCCCAAGGCGCTGGCGCATTTCGGCGAGTTGCATCCCAGGATCGTTTCCGCCTTCGGCCTCAAAGGGCCGGTGGCCGCCTTCGAGCTGGTGCTTGATGCGGTTCCCGAGACCAAGGCCAAGGGCAAGGGCGGTTTCGCGCCGTCGGCCTTCCAGGCGGTGGAACGCGACTTCGCCTTTGTGGTGGACGCGAGCGTGACCGCCGACGAGGTGGTCAAGGCGGCCAAGACCGCCGACCGTGCGCTGATCGAGGCGGTTTCCGTGTTCGATCTCTACGAGGGCAAAGGTATCCCCGAGGGCAGGAAATCGCTTGCCATCACGGTTCGCCTGCAACCGCGCGACAAGACGCTCACCGACGCCGAGATCGAAACCCTGGCGCAGAAGGTTGTCGCTGCGGTGGCCAAGGCGACGGGTGGATCGCTGCGCACCTGATGTCGCAATTTCAGCCTGCCGAGGCAGGATGAGGCATGGACACAACGCCGTTCGACAAGAGATCCGCGCTCGCCTTCGTCGTCGCCTGGGGCATCGTCAGCCTGTTCGCCGACGCGGCCTATGAAGGCATGCGCGGCATTGCGGGGCCGTTCCTGGCCAGCCTCGGCGCCACCGGGCTGGCGGTCGGCGTCATCGGCGGTACCGGCGAGTTGGCGGGCTATCTGTTGCGCCTCGTATCCGGACGGATTGCGGACTCGACGCGCGCCTACTGGCCGATCACCCTGATCGGGTACGTCGTGCAGATGGCGGCGGTGCCGGCACTGGCCTTGGCGGGCAACTGGTGGACCGCGGCCGCGCTGATCGTCGTCGAACGTGCCGGCAAGGCGATCCGCAATCCGGCGCGCGACGTCATGATCAGCCGGGCCGGCGAGCACATCGGTCAGGGCTGGGCTTTCGGCCTGCACGAGGTCCTCGATCAGGCGGGCGCCATGGCGGGACCGCTGATCGCGGCACTCGTGCTGGCGCTGCATCACGACTACCGCGCGGCGTTCGCATGGCTGCTTGTGCCTTCGGCCATCACCGTGCTTTCCGTGTTCGCGCTACGGCTTCGCTACGGCGCGGTGGGAAAGATCGCGCCGCCGGCGCGCGAGGAAGCCCGCGGCGGGACTTCTCCTGCCTTCTGGCTTTATGCCGCCGCCTCCGCGCTGGTGGCCTTCGGTTTTGCCGACTTCACGCTCGTCTCCTATCACTTCGGCCGCGCCGGAACCGTGCCGGGCGACCTGATCGCCGTTTTCTATGCCGGGGCCATGGGCGCGGCGGGAATTGCCTCGCTGGTTTTCGGCCGCTGGTTCGACCGCATCGGCCTCAAAGTGATCTACGGCGGTATCGCGCTTGGCGTTCTGATCGTTCCGCTGGCCTTCTTCGGCGGCTTCTGGGGCGCGCTGGCGGGAACGCTCGCCTGGGGCGCGGCGCTCGGCGTGCACGAAGCGGTGATGTCGGCGGCGGTGGCGAGCCTGGTGCCGCTCGAGTCGCGGGCGCGCGCCTATGGCCTCTTCACCGCGATCTTCGGAGTGGCGTGGTTTTCAGGCAGCGCCGCGCTGGGAGCGCTTTACGACGTTTCGCTTCCGGCGCTGGTTGCATTGGCGACCGCGGCCCAGCTTCTGGCGCTCTGGCCGCTTACGCTCGCGGTCAATGCGTCAGCCAGAAGACCATCACCGGATCGCCCTGCCGGATGAAGCATTCCTTGGTCAGCCCGTTCGCGCGGATGAAGGCGAGCATCGCGTCCGCCTTGGGCTTGTTGCCGCCGAGATCGAGGATCCAGGTCGAACCGTCGACGATTTTCCATTCCTGCTCCATGCGGACGAGGTGCACCGTGGTCGGATTGAAGCCGATGCACTGCGCCCCGCCCATCTGGTCGGAGGAAAAAGAGACGCCGGTTTTCCAGTAGGTCTTGAACGGGCCGCCCACCGTGCAGCGGCGGTCGAAGCCGTAGTGGTGGATAGCGGCTTCGGCCATCACGGCGCTGGAACCGTCGTTGCCCGCATCGGCCAGGACCTGCGAACCCGCGACGATTCTCCAGTTGCCGTTGGCCTCCACCGCGCGCGCCCGGCTGGTTTCGAACGGCACGCAATGCTCGGCGGGCCTGGCCGGGAAATCGCGTGCGCCGCCGCCCCAGCCGGTCCGCAGTTCGGCGGGCCGCACCCAGTTCTGCGCCAGCGGTCCCGCCCAGGATGACGGCTGCAGCGTGCCCGCGACCATGAAGTCGCGCTTGTCGGAGCCGTCCGCGAATTCCGTGAACAGCTCGTATTGCAGTTCGCCGCCGGCGGTTGGGCGCAGGATCACCTCGTGATGGGCGAACCCGTAGTGGAACGTGACCGCAATCGCCTCGACCCGCTTGGACTTGGGATCGTCGGTATAGACCTTGGCCTGTTGCAGGCCCCAGTCGCACTCGTTGGGATGGCACTCGCCGTAGGCGCGCACCACCACGCGATCGCCGCCGTCCGGGCTGATGACGAGATGCGTGAGACCGCCCCTCCCGGGGTTCTGGTTGGTCCAGTTGCCCAGGAATCCGGTGGCCTCGCCGTGCGCGGCGGCGGCTACGACACTTGCAGCGAAAACGGCCCACTTCACCATGTTGATCCGGCCGATGGAAAAGGAACGCCGCCCGGGCATTCCTCCGGTAAACGAGGCGGATAGCCTACGCTTTCCGCCGATTCCGCGACAGGGTGGACGGGTAGGCCGTCCCGCCGCTATATGCCGCCCTTCAAGGGCCTCAAGCAGCGAAGCGATAGGCCATTCGGAACCGGCCGTCTGGTGGCCCGATAGAGTAGAGATGAGCGATCTCGCCCATATCCGCAACTTCTCGATCGTGGCCCATATCGACCACGGCAAGTCGACGCTCGCCGACCGGCTGATCCAACTCACCGGCGGGCTGACCATCCGCGAAATGAAGGAGCAGGTGCTCGATTCGATGGAGATCGAGCGGGAGCGCGGCATCACCATCAAGGCCCAGACCGTCCGCCTCGACTACAAGGCGATGGACGGCGAGACCTACACGCTCAATCTGATGGACACGCCCGGCCACGTGGACTTCGCCTATGAAGTGTCGCGCTGCCTGGCTGCCTGCGAAGGCGCGCTGCTGGTGGTGGACGCGAGCCAGGGCGTGGAGGCCCAGACGCTGGCCAACGTCTATCAGGCCATCGATGCGGGCCTCGAGATCGTGCCGGTGCTCAACAAGGTCGACCTGCCCGCCGCCGAACCCGACCGCGTCAAGCAGCAGATCGAAGACGTCATCGGGCTCGACGCCTCCGACGCCATCGCGATCAGCGCCAAGACCGGCGAGAACGTCGGCGCGGTGCTCGAGGCCGTCGTCCACCGTCTTCCGCCGCCCAAGGGCAATGCCGAAGCGCCGCTCAAAGCGCTGCTGATCGATTCCTGGTACGACGCCTATCTCGGCGTGGTGGTGCTGGTGCGCATCGTCGACGGCGAAATTCGGAAAGGCCAGAAGATCCGCATGATGGCTTCCGGCGCCGCCTACCAGGTCGAGCGCGTCGGCGTGTTCACCCCCAAGCAGGTGCTGGTCGGCAGCCTGGCGCCAGGCGAGGTCGGCTTCATCACTGCCGCGATCAAGGAAGTGGCCGAGACCCATGTCGGCGACACCATCACCGACGACCGCAAGCCCGCCGAGGAAGCCCTGCCCGGCTTCAAGCCGGCGCAGCAGGTGGTGTTCTGCGGTCTGTTCCCCGCCGACGCCGCCAAATTCGAAGACTTGCGCAATGCGCTCGCCAGGCTGCATCTGAACGACGCCAGCTTCACCTACGAGATGGAAACCTCCGCCGCGTTGGGCTTCGGCTTCCGCTGCGGCTTCCTCGGCCTGCTCCATCTGGAAATCATCCAGGAGCGGCTGGAGCGCGAATTCTCGCTCGATCTCATCGCCACGGCGCCGAGCGTGATCTATCGCATCACGCTCACCGACGGCACGCTGCTCGAGCTGCACAATCCGGCCGATTTCCCCGAAACGACCCGCATCGAGAAGATCGAGGAGCCGTGGATCAGGGCCACGGTCATCGTGCCCGACGAGTATCTGGGTTCCGTGCTCAAGCTGTGCGAGGACCGGCGCGGCTCGCAGATCGAGCTTACCTATGCCGGCAACCGCGCCATGGTGATCTATCGCCTGCCGCTCAACGAAGTGGTGTTCGATTTCTACGACCGCCTCAAGTCGGTGAGCCGTGGCTATGCCAGCTTCGACTATCACCTGGAAGGCTATCACGAGGGCGACCTCGTCAAGATGAGCATTCTGGTCAACGAGGAGCCGGTGGATGCGCTTTCCATGATCGTTCACCGCTCCCGCGCCGAAACCCGCGGCCGCGCCATGTGCGAGAAGCTGAAGGACCTGATCCCGCGCCACCTCTTCAAGATCCCGATCCAGGCGGCCTTGGGCGGCAAGGTCATCGCGCGCGAAACCATCTCGGCCCTGAGGAAGGACGTGACCGCCAAGTGTTACGGCGGCGACGTCACCCGCAAGCGCAAGCTGCTCGACAAGCAGAAAGAGGGCAAGAAGAAGATGCGCCAGTTCGGCAAGGTCGACATCCCGCAGGAAGCCTTCATCGCCGCCCTGAAGATGGACCAGGATTAGGGAACTCATCCACCCCTAACTCTTCATGGCTGCCCCTGAGGCGGCCGAGTTAGACCCGGCCATGACGGCTCGGAGGCATAACCCGCGGACCCTGCCGTAGCGCCCACCCTGCGCGAAACCGCTGCAATCGTGTATTCTGAGGTCACGAGGCGTAGGGGTGGGGTTCGAGATGGAATCGCAGAACGCACAGCGTGTGTTCTTGGTACGGCTGGCGCTGGGGCTTGGGCAGGGTCTGGCGCTGGACCTGCTCTATTCGGCCTTCGATCAGAAGGCGTGGCCCGCCACCGCGCCGCAGCTTTTTGCGCCGCTGGCGGTCGTCGCCGTCTTCGTTCCCCTGCTCGTTTCGCAAGGCCTGGGCAACATCCGCGCGACGACCCTGCTTGTGTGGACCGCCGCTGCCACGCTCATCGTCGCCGGGCTTGCGTGGTACGACGTCTGGCGCGCCTGGCCGGGCGAGACCGTTCCCGTCGAGTTATCCGCACGCACCATCTTCATCTGCGCCGTGTTCCTGTTCGTGGCGCACGCGCTCGTCAGTTGCGGCGACGCCGACCGGCGCATCGTGGCGCGCTATCCCACGCTGTTCGATCTGGCCTGGAAGCTGGGCGTGCAGGCGGCGATCGTCGTCTGCTTCGTCGGCGCGTTCTGGATCATGCTGTTCCTCGGCATCGCCCTGTTCGACATGATCAAGCTGACCGGCTTCGAGCGCTTCATCGAGCATCCCTGGGTGGCGATCCCGCTCACCACGCTTGCCGCCGCCGCCGCGATCGAGATCACCGACACCCGCGCCGGCCTGGTGCGCGGCGTGCGCACCCTGGCGCTGACCCTGCTCGGCTGGCTGTTGCCGGTGATCGGCGGAATCGCGTTCGCGTTCCTCGTCAGCCTCGCCTTCACCGGTTTGCAGCCGCTGTGGGAGACGCGCAGCGCCACGTTCCTTCTGATAGCCGCCGCGGCGGTGCTGGTGGTCCACATCAACGCCGCCTATCAGGACGGCGACCCCGAGCGCCGCCCGCCGCATATCCTGCGCGTGGCGGGCACGCTGGCCGCGGTGCTTTTGATCTTCGTCGTCTGGATCGCGGGTTACGCGCTGTGGCTGAGGGTGAACCAGTACGGCTGGACGGTGGACCGCATCACCTCGGCGGCTGTGGTGCTGGTCGCGGGCATGTTCGCGATCGGTTATCTCGTGGCTGCGATCCTGCCGGGGCTATGGCTCAAGCTGATCGAGCGCTGGAACGTCTACGGCACATTCTTCTTCCTGATCGTCTTGTTCGCGTTGTCGACGCCCATCGCCGATCCCATGCGCCTGTCGGTCGACAGCCAGGTGGCGCGGCTTCAGTCCGGGGTGGTGAAACCGGAGAAGTTCGATTTCTGGTACCTGCGCAACGCCGGAGGGCGGTTTGGCCATGCCGCGCTGGAGGCGTTGAAGTCTTCGCCTAACAAAGCCATTCGCGAGGCAGCGATCGCCCCCCTTACTAATGGCCCGATTCCATTTCAGTCGATCTCTGCGCCGCGCCCAGACGACTTGGCGCGTGCAATCGCAGTCTATCCCCCGGGGAAGAAACTCCCTGACTCTTTCCTGACGCAGGACTGGATGAAAGAAGGTGAGAACGTCTGGGAGCACCGCCCGTGCCTCCAGACTTGGCTCGGGATTCAGGCTGGCCTCTGCACCGCAATCGTCGAAGACTTCGACGGAGATGGGGTTGACGACATTCTGATGGTCCAAAATCAATCTGCACCCCCGGAAGACACGGGGTGGAATGCGGTCCTGCTTGTCCATCAAAGGGGCAAATGGCAACTCGTGGCCAGCACAGGCTATTGGCCTCATTGCCGGGGTGAGTTGGCAGCGTTGAAGGCGGGCAAGTTCGAAAGGGCCGCGCCGCAGCGCCCGCTTCCGGAATTGAAATTCGGCGATCACCGCGTGCCGCTGTTGG
>DATKOE010000153.1:0-4648 GCA_035524815.1 Rhizomicrobium sp. | reverse complement strand
GTACGGCCCGATTGATGGGCGAACCGGTTCCAGAGGCAGCATTTGGGTGGACCTCGCTTGCCCTCGCGGAGCGCAGCCCGGCGCGCTGACTTGCCGACCCCTGCGCCGTCCCTCACGCGCTCCGGTTGAGCCCGTTCCCCGTTAGCTTCCTTAGCGACAATTGTCGCGAATCGCGTCAACATTCGCATGGGATGCTCTCTTGCCGGAATGGCGGGGAGCGCGACGGGGTTTTTGCAGGACTTCAAATGAATCGGCTGGTCAGCGTTGCCGAAGCCAATGCGCTCATCGACGCGGGCAAGTGCATCCATGTCGCCGGCGCGGAAGGCGCCTTGCGCGGGTTGCACCGGGGACTGTGGATCGGCGGCACGATCCCCTACTTCCTGACCCGCAGCGGCGGCGTCATCGAGCGGGAAAAGGTGTTCATCACGGAGTTTCCCCCGGAGGTCACCAAGGCCCGGATCGGAATGGTGGACATCGGCCATATCCTGTCGATCGCCGGCGATGCGCCGCGCAACGGTTTTTCCCTGATCGTCGTGCCCGGCATGAGCGACATCCACACCGCCTATGCCGTGACCGCGAACAACATGCCCGGAATCTTCGAAACCCCCATCGTCGGCTGGATTGCCGGAATCCACCTGAACGATCTGGGCAGAGTTACGCCGAAAGTGTTCGACGGCGCGACCGGCGAGATCGCCGACGACCGCATTGCGGTCATGCATGCAACGCTTCCCGCAGACAAGAAAGCGGTCATCGGGACGATCAACCCGTTCAGTCCGGGCGACGGCGACGAGATCGTCTTCGCGGAGTCCGGATTCTCGGCGAAGGAGTGCACCGTCAACGGCAGCCAGGACGATTTCTATGACTATGCCGTCCGCAATCAACTCGATCTGACGAGGCCGCTCGTGACGATGCGCAACAACCAGCGCGTCAACGCGAGCTTCCAGAAGATCGACCACGAATCCCGCACGGTGAAGTTCTACGCACCGCTCCTGAAGGCGCTCGCCTACCGGCAGGCGGCGCACCTGCCGGACTACCGCGCCGCCCTCATCGAGGCGACGCAGGACCTGAACATCTCGCCGGCGTTCTCGTGCAACTGCATCCTGAATTTTCTGTACGGCCGTCTCGAAGGCACGCAGTACCTGCCGATCGCCGGACCGGCGACTTTCGGCGAGGTCGCGCATATCCTCCTGAATCAGACCATCGTCTATCTCGAGATCGCCAACCAGTAGAGCCCGCGCCACCGCGTCAGGGGTTCAGTGCAGGTCTTTCGGCGCGACGAAGTGCTCCAGTTCGCCGAGGCCGGGCTCGATTCTGCTCCAATCGGCCAGATCGAAATCGAGCACGGCCAGCGCCCCGGTCGGGAACTTCGTTCGCATCGCCTCGTGCAGCTTGCGGCCCTGCGCATCGCCGGGCGGCCGCGCCAGCTTGTGGGCGCAATCCTCGAGGCCGGGATTGTGGCCCACCACCATCAGAACGCCCGCGGCCTTGGGCGCCGAACGCACGGCGTTCACGATGGTCATCCAGCGCGCCAGATAAAGCTCGTCCATCGGCTGGACGGCGGGCAGAATCCCGAGCTGGGGCAGGACCAGCTCCAGCGTCCGCCGCGTGCGCACGGCGGTGGAACACAGGACATGATCGGGAACGCACTCCTGCTCCTTGAGCCATTGGCCCATGCGAATGGCGTCGGCGCGCCCGCGCTCCGCCAGATCGCGGTCGCGATCGTCCAAGCCGGCCCTGTCGGGCGCCGCCTTGGCGTGACGAAGAAGAATGAGCCGCTTCACGACACCTGATACCGCGCGCGCACGCCGCGTTCGAGCGCAGCCGCGACCAGCCGGTCGATGCCGAGTGCCCGGCGCAGCGTGTCGATGACCCTGATCTCCTCGATCGCCACGTGGCGGTCGGTGAGCGCGACTTCGAGCGCGATCCAGTAGGCCGTCTCGCGCAGCGGCTCGGGAAGCGCGTCGCGCACCAGGCCCAGCACCGCCGGCAGGCCGTCCTTTTCCTGCAGGATCGACGTGCAATCCTGGGCCAGCGTGAGAAGACGGTCGTGGTCGAAATCGCGAAACACCGGGAGCTTGCGGGTGAGTTCGCCGATCATCCTGAGTTCGTGATCGCTCATGTTGCCGTCCGCGGCCGAGACGACGACCATGACGTAAACGAGGGCCGCGTGGTGGCTGATGGTTTTCATGCCGGAATCAACATTCATGTTCGGCCCGGAATCTAAGGAACTTGACCCACCCCGGCAAGGCGGGCAAACAACCGTCATGGCGACGCAGAAGAAACCCAAAAACTGGCGCGCGCGCACCCAGGCAGTGCGCTCCGGACAGATTCGTACGCCCTTCCAGGAGACGGCCGAGGCGCTGTTCATGACGTCCGGCTACGCTTACGACGTGCCCGAAGAGGCGGAGGCGCGGTTCAAGGGCGAGGCCGAAGGCTACACCTACACGCGATACGGCAACCCGACGATCTCGATGTTCGAAGCGCGTATGGCGACGCTGGAAGGCGCGCCTTGCGCACGCGCCACGGCGAGCGGCATGGCGGCGGTGAGCGCGACGTTCCTGTCGGCGCTGCGCCAGGGCGATCACGTGATCGCGGCCAAGGCGATGTTCGGCGCATGCCGCGCCGTGATCGAGGAAATCCTGCCGCGCTTCGGCATCACCAACACCATCGTCGACGGAACCGACGTCGAGGAGTGGCGGCGCGCCGTCACCCCCAAGACGCGGATGCTGTTCCTCGAAACGCCCGCCAATCCGACGCTGGACATCGCCGATCTCAAGGCGGTCGCCGCGATCGCCGACGATGCGGGCGCGCGCCTGGTGGTGGACAACGCCTTCGCCAGCCCCGCGCTGCAGCGCCCGATGGCCTTCGGCGCGCACATCGTCGTGCATTCCTCGACCAAGTACATCGACGGGCAGGGGCGCGCGATGGGCGGCGTCATCCTCTGCCGCGAGGATTTCCTGAAGGATCACCTGCAGATCTTCCTGCGCAGCACGGGCCCGACGATCAGCCCGTTCAACGCCTGGCTGCATCTGAAGAGCCTGGAGACGCTGTCGCTGCGCATGAAGGCTCATTGCGAAAACGCACAAGCCGTCGCCGACTTTCTCGCCGGACAGAAGAACGTCCGGCGTGTTCTCTATCCCTTCCGCGCGGATCATCCCCAGCACAACCTGGCACGCGCCCAGATGGACGGCGGCGGCGGCGTTGTGACCTTCGAAGTGGAAGCCGGCAAACAGGGCGCCTTCGCGGTTGCCAGGGCGCTGCAACTGATCGACATTTCCAACAACCTGGGCGATGCCAAATCGCTGCTCACGCACCCTGCCACAACGACGCACCAGCGGCTTTCGCCCGAAGCGCGCGCCGACCTCGGCATCTCCGACGGCATGCTTCGCATCGCAGTCGGCCTGGAGGACCCGCAGGATATTTGCGAAGACCTAGAGCAGGCGCTGCACGCGGCGCGTTAACCTCACTGAGAATCAGACGCTTGCACAAGCCCATAGCGGCACCCGATAATCGGCCGCCATGTACGAGCGCACCACACGAGGCATCCGGGTGGCGGTGGAGCCGTCGTTCCTGGACGATCAATCCGACCCCGACGACGGGCAATTCCTTTGGGCGTACACGGTGACGATCGAGAATCACGGTGCGGAAACCGTGCAGCTAATCTCCCGCTATTGGCACATCACCGACGGCGTCGGTCACGTCGAGGAAGTGCGTGGACCCGGCGTGGTGGGGGCGCAGCCGGTCCTGGCCCCGGGACAGTCGTTCCAGTATACGAGCGGTTGTCCCTTGCGGACGGCTTCCGGCTACATGGTCGGCCGTTACCAGATGAAATCGGCCTCCGGCGAGGCTTTCGAAGCGGAAATCCCGCCTTTCATCCTTGAAAGTCCGCACGAGCGACGCCAACTGCATTAGTGTCCTGCGTGCGCCCGGGTTGATTGCCCCGCCGCGGTAGGGCGAAATGCATCGTATTTGAAAGGCCGCCGCCATGTCCGACTTGTCCGCTCGCACACGCAAAATCGTCAAGCCCTCGCGCGAGGAGGCCGAAGAGGCCATCCGCACCCTGCTGCGCTGGGCAGGAGACGATCCCTTCCGCGAAGGCCTGCGCGATACGCCGGCGCGCGTCGTGCGCGCCTACGAGGACTGGTTCAGCGGCTACGGCGAAGATCCCGAGGCGTATCTGAAGCGCACCTTCGAGGAAGTCGAAGGCTACGACGACATGGTGGTGCTGAAGGACATCCGTTTCGAAAGCCACTGCGAGCACCACATGGCGCCGATCATCGGCAAGGCGCATATCGGCTACATGCCCAACAATCGCGTGGTCGGCATCTCCAAGCTGGCGCGCGTGGTCGACGCGTTCGCACGGCGATTCCAGGTGCAGGAGACGATGAACGCCCAGATCGCCGAGTGCATCCAGCGCGTGCTCGATCCCAAGGGCGTGGCGGTGGTGATCGAGGCGACCCACCAGTGCATGACCACGCGCGGCGTGCACAAGCCCGGCGTGACCATGGTGACCTCCACCGTGCACGGCGCGTTCCGGACCAATCCTTCGACGCGGCGGGAATTCCTGCACGTCATCGGCAATCCGAGCTCCAGTCTGGCCGGATGAGTCGAACTGAGCCCGCCCAGTAAACCGGATCGGCACGGCACG
>DATKOE010000152.1:0-19034 GCA_035524815.1 Rhizomicrobium sp. | reverse complement strand
CGTGGTTTCGGTGATTTTGAGCGAGGCATCGCCGCGATAGGGCGCCAAGGCCCTTTCCAGAAGTTCGCGGTCGTAGCCCGAGACGTGCAGCAGCGCGCCGAAGAAGGCCACGAACTCGATGCCGGGCAGCCCCTTGAGCCGCTCCGAAAGCTGGCGGGCGCCTTCGCCTTCGATGGTGAAGGTGATGAGGCCGGAATCGGCGATGATCTGGGCCACGGTGCCGCGCGCCACAATGTTACCCACGCTGATGAAGACGATGCGGTCGCAGCGTTCGGCCTCGTCCATGTAGTGGGTCGAAACCAGCACCGTGATGCCTTCGCTCGAGAGCGTGTGGATTTCGTTCCAGAATTCGCGCCGCGCCTTGGGATCGACGCCCGCGGTGGGTTCGTCGAGCAGGAGCAGCCTGGGCGAGTGCAGCATGCAGGCGGCCAGCGCCATGCGCTGTTTCCAGCCGCCCGAAAGCGCGCCGGCAAGCTGGTGCTGGCGGTGCTGGAGTCCCAGCTTCTCGATCGTCGCATCAATCAGGGCGCGCCGCTTCCTGAGGCCGTAGGCGCGCGCCACGAAGTCCAGATTCTCGCGGATGGACAGGTCTTCCCAGAAGCTGAACCGCTGGGTCATGTAGCCGGTTTCGCGCTTGATCTCCTCGGACTGGGTGCGGAAGTCGTAGCCGAGGCAGGTGCCTTCGCCCGCGTCGGCGTAGAGCAGGCCGCAGAGCATGCGGATGGTGGTGGTCTTGCCCGAACCATTGGGGCCCAGAAAGCCCCACACTTCGCCTTCGGGAACGGCGATGTCGATTCCGTTCACCGCGGTTTTCTTGCCGAAGCGCTTGGTCAGGCCGCGGACGTCGATGGCGTTTCCGTTCATAGCGGATCCACGTCCACGGGCTGGCCGGGGTTCAGCTTGAGGCCGCCGGGCGCGCGCGCCTCGACCTTGAACACGAGCTGGGTGCGGCTCTGGTTGGAGAAGATGACGGGCGGGGTGAATTCCTCCTGGCTGGCGATGAAGGCGACCGTCGCCACCACGTTGTCGGGGCAGCCGTCGCAGTGCACGTGCACCTTCTGGCCGAGATGGATGCGGCTGAACTGGTCCTCCGGCACGAAGAAGCGGACATAGACGTTGCCTGGCGGCAGCACGGAAACGACTGGCGTCATCGCCGGCACGTATTCGCCTTCGCGGAAATAGATGTCCTGCACGCGGCCTTCGGTCAGCGACACGATCCGGCGCTGCGCAAGCTGGTAGGCGGCATTCGACAGGCTGGCGCGCGCCGCGGCCTCGTTGGCGTCGATCTGCGCCACCTGCGCCGCGGCGGCGTCGTAGGCTGACTTGGCCTGGTCGTAGGCCTGCTGCGAGGTAGCGGCGGAGCGCATCAGGCCTTGCTGGCGCTCGAACTGCTTCTTGGCGAGGTCGAGATTGGCCTCGGCCTGCTCGCGGTTGGCCTCGGCCTGGGCGATCGCGGCCTGCGCGGAATCGCGCGCCGCCGTCTGGCTGGTGGCATCGAGGGTGAAGAGCAGTTCGCCCTTTGTCACCCAGGCGCCGCGCTGCACCTTGAGGTTCGTGATCCAGCCCGCCAGAGGCGCGGAAATGTAGGCCTGATCGCCTTCGGCATATCCAAGCCAGAGGCCATGGTGGTGCTCGGAGCATCCGGCGGCGGTGAGCACGAGAGCGAGCGCGACGGGTTTGAGGTTCATGGCTGTTTTCCTTCGGGGGCAAGGCCGCGCATCAGCACGTCGAGGTGCAGGCTGAGGAACTTGCGGTAGTCGAACGGCACCTTGTCGGTCGGCGCGATGACGGTGCGCCAGATGATCGACATGACGAACGGCGCGACGCAGAGCCTGGCGACATACTCCGGCAACACGTCGGCGCGCACTTCGCCGCGCGCCTGGCCGCTGGCGATGACGCCGGAGAGCATGCCGAGCGCCTTATCGATCACTTCTTCTCGCCAGAAGCGTGCGAGCTCGGGAAAATTCCCGCTCTCGGCGATGATGATCTTGGGCAGCACCGCGACGTGGCCGCTCTCGATCTTCGCGGACATGATCGTGATCATCATCGCGAGGAAGTCGCGCACCGAGCCCTGGTAATCTCTGGCCTGGACGATGGCGTCGCGCAGCGTGTCGCCGACGTGCTGGCGGGCGAGCGACTTGAACACCTCTTCCTTGCTCGGGAAGTAGAGGTAGATCGTTCCCTTGGTGACGCCGGCCTTGACGGCGATGTCCTCCATGCGCGCGGCGGCGTAGCCCTTCTCCGCGAACACGCTCAGTGCCGCCTCCAGGATTTCCCCCGGGCGGGCCTGCTTGCGGCGATTCCAGCTTCTGGCGGGTTTTTCTGCGGTCATGCTCATGACCGCCTATTTAATAACTGAACAGTCAGTTATCAATAGGTAAGTTGTCTCCGCTCACCGCAATGCTAGGCTCGGTCTGGGGAATATTCCGGGAACCGCAGGCCGTCCAGACCCTTAGCACTCGCCCTACGAGGAGATTTTCCGATGCGCGCAACAACGGGCTTACGCCTTTCATCGGTGGCCGCCGCCGCCGTCATGTTGGCCGGATGCGAAACCGCGACGACCTACCATCCGCTCGAGGACCGGAGCGGCACCGGCTACACCGACCAGCAACTCACCGGCAACCGCTACCGCGTCAGCTTCACCGGCAATTCGGTCACCCGCCGCGACGTGGTCGAGAACTACCTGCTCCTGCGCGCCGCCGAGGTGACACTGAAGGCGGGCTACCGCTGGTTCACCTTCGACACCCGAGATACCGAAGCCAAGACCACCTATCACAGCGATTTCATGGGCTGGCCCGGCTGGCGCGGCTACGGCCGGTACTGGCACAGCTGGCCCGGATGGGGCATGGGGGCGGACGTCACCACGCGGCCCTCGACGCGCTATGAGGCCTACGCCGAGATCATTCTGTTGACTGACGATCAGGCAAAGAACGATCCGCGTGCGATTCTGGCGCAGGACGTGCTCGATCACGTGGGCCCGATGGCGCGCCCGCCGGCACCGGCGGCGAATTGATCACCGCCTGAGCCACAGGCGCACCGTGGCGCCCTCGCGCGCCTCGTGCAGGACGGCGAAGTTTTCCTGGCGGCACATGTGCGGCACGTCGATGCCGGCTAACGGATCGTCGCACACCACTTCGATGACGTTTCCGTAAGCGCTGCGGATCAAGGCGCGCCTGGCGAACAGCGCCGGCAGCGGGCATTTCAATCCGCGCAGGTCCAGCGTCTCGTCCACCTTGACGGGTGTGTCAGCGGCCATATCCTCTGCGCGTCCCATGAACCTGACCCGCGAATATAACTACCTTTCGTCGGTGGCGCGAACCTTCTGGCGCCTGCGCCGCATCAAGCGTGAGGGCACGCGCATCTTCGCCGACATCGTCGAGGAGTGGGCCGATAAGACGCCGCAAGCGCCCGCGGTCTTCTATCGCGACCGCGAGATCGGCTATCGCCGGTTCGACGAGGGCGCCAACCGCTTCGCCGATTGGGCGAGGCAACAGGGAATCGAGCGCGGCGATGTGGTGGCGCTGTTCCTTGAGAACTGCCCCGAATACCTGATGGCCTGGATCGGCCTCAACAAGCTGGGCGCGGTGGCGGCGCTCATCAACTGCAATCTCAAGGGCGCGCCGCTCGCCCATTCGATCGCCATTGCGCACGCCAAACTCGCCATCGTCGGCGCGAACCTGTGTCCCGCGCTGGCCGAAGTGGCGCGCGCCATCCCCGCGATGCCCGTCGTGTGGTCGCTGGGCGGTGCCGTGCCGGGCGCCAAGAACCTGGATGCCGCGCTCGCCGCCGCTTCGCCCGCGCGCCCGGACAAGCGCGTGCGCAAGGGTCTAGTCGCCAAGGACAACGCGCTCTACATCTACACCTCGGGCACCACGGGCATGCCCAAGGCGGCGAACTTCTCCCATTTCCGCATGCTGTTCATGATGTACGGTTTTGCCGGCGCCTTGAAGACGAAGGCGTCCGACCGCACCTATGTCGCCCTGCCGCTCTATCACGCCACCGGCGGCATCTGCGCGGTGGGCATGATGCTCACGGCCGGCGGCGCGGTGATCATCAAGAAGCGCTTTTCGGTCCACGAATTCTGGCCCGACATCCGCCAGTACGGCGCCACCTTCTTCGCTTATGTGGGCGAACTTTGCCGCTATCTGCTCAACCAGCCGGCCGACGTGCGGGACGGCGTGCATCATTTGCGCGGCTGCACCGGCAACGGCCTCAGGCCGGAGATCTGGCGCGCGTTCAAGACGCGCTTCCGCATCCCGCGCATCGTCGAATTCTACGGTGCCACCGAAGGCAACGTCTCGATGCTCAACTACGCCAACGTCGTGGGCGCGGTGGGCCGCGTGCCGGGATACATGCGCGGACTGTTTCCCATCCGGATCGTGCGTTTCGACGTGGCGGGGGAAGCACCGGTGCGCGACGGCCGCGGTTTCTGCATCGAATGCGCGCCGGGTGAGGTGGGCGAGGCGGTCGGCGGCATCTCGGAACGGCCGGGCCGCAGCTTCGAGGGCTACACCGCCCCGGGCGACACCCAGAAGAAGATCCTGCGCGACGTCTTCAAGAAGGGCGACGTCTGGTTCCGCACCGGCGATCTGTTGAAGCGCGACGCCCGCGGCTATTTCTATTTTGTCGACCGCATAGGCGACACCTTCCGCTGGAAGGGCGAGAACGTGGCCACCTCCGAGGTGGCCGAGGCGCTGAGCGTCGTGCCCGGAATCCTCGAAGTGAACGTCTACGGCGTCGACGTGCCCGGCTGCGACGGGCGCGCCGGCATGGCGGCGCTGGTGACGGAGAAAGGCTTCGATCCCGCGGGGCTGGCCGCGCACCTCGATCTGCCGCACTACGCGCGGCCCCTTTTCCTGCGCCTTCGCCCCGAACTCGAGATCACCGGCACCTTCAAGCTCAAGAAGGCCGATCTGGTGAAGCAGGGCTTCGACCCGGGCGTGATCGGCGATCCGCTTTACTGGTTCGATTCCTCGGGCGGCTCCTACCGGGCGCTGACGCAGCAAGCCTATGGGGACATCGTGGCCGGCAAGACAAAGTTTTGACGCCCCTCAAGCGGGTTGCGGACCCGCTTTGCGGCGATCTACGGAGCTTTCGGTGTTGTGTGTGCGGTCTTCGCGCCTGCGTAACAGAGTGACGGCTCAGCCGAAGTCGGCCGCCAGTGCTTCGCGTACGCGATCGGGCATGACCGCCATGTGGCCGTAATCGGTGTGGCCGATACCGACGAGGATGCGCTCGACGCCTTCGCGGAACCGCGCGATCTGGCCCGGCGTGAAACGGAAGCGCAGCCAGTGCACGCTCGAGGTCTTGCCGTCGGGCGTGGTGCGGTCCTTGTATTCGGTGGGCGCGGCGGCGATGCGTTCGGCGCCGAGTTCCATGTAGACGGTCTCCTCGATGCCGCCCAGGGTACGCAGGATGCGGTCGCGCGCGATGGCGTCCTCGATCTCAATCATCATGGTGGCGATCAGCTCGGAGCCTTGCGGGATTAGCGGATTGTAGGTTTCGAGTTCGCCATCGATCTGCGCCGCGCCGCCCTTCTCGATGCGCAGCATCTCCATCACCTGCAGCCACATGGTGTCGTAGTTCTCGAAATAGAAGGTGGCGTAGGGGCCCACTTCCATGCGGCGGTTCTTCTTGGCTGCGATCAGGCCGGCGCGCAGACCGCTGCGCCGCGCGGCGTATTCGGTGTCGGTGAGGATGTCCGCCGGCGTGATCCTGCGTTCGCTTGCGCTCATGAAAGCCACCTCAGACCAGGCCGTAGGCCTTCGCCAGAATCTCGATGGGGTGTTCGGGCGCGGACGCGGCGGCTTGCTTGCCGTCCTTCGCCGCCATGTCCTTCACGTTCTCGACGATGTGCTGGGCGGCGAGCGGACAGCTCGAAACGACATGTCCGCGCGCCGCGTTCGCCACGGTGCGGAACACCGGCCTTCCCACCTTCACCGCCGCGGCGTGGGTCTTCTTCATCACGCCGAAGGTGCCGCCGTGTCCCGAGCAGCGCTCCACTACGTCGACGGGCGTGTCCGGGATCAGCTTCAGCATTTCGGCCGATTTCTGGCCCATCACCTGCGCCCGCTCGTGGCAGGCGATGTGGACGGCGACGCCTTCCGGCAGCGCCTTCATGCCGCCGGGCAGGCCCTCCTTCTTCGCGATATCGACCACGTATTCATTGATGTCGAACACCCGGCGCGACAGCGCCTGCACGTCGACGTTCTCGGGCAGGATCAGCGGCCATTCGAACTTCAGCATCAGCCCGCACGAGGCCGTCAGCGCGACGATGTCGAAGCCTTCGTCGGCCAGCGTCATCAGCTCGTGCGCCACCTTCGCCGCATTGGCGGCGACGCGATCCAGCTCGGCCTGCTCCAGCAGGGGCATGCCGCAGCAGCCGGGATAGGCAGCGCGCGTCTCCACGCCCAGATGGTTGAGCACCGCACGCGCGGCGAGCCCCGTGCCGGGCTTGTTGTAGTTGACGAAGCAGGTGGCATAGATCGCCGCCTTGCGCTTGCCGAAGGCGGGCGCGGAGCGGTTGGGCGAAACGGGCGCGTGCCTGTCTTCCGCCATGAAGGTCCGCGCGGCAAAGGCGGGAAGGGCGGCGTCGCGGTCGATGCCCGCCGTTTTTTCCATCACCGGCCGCGTCAACGCGTTACCGCGCTGCCCAGCCCAGTTCACGACCGGCGAAACGAACTTCGCCAGCCGTCCGTTGCGATCCATCTCGGCCAGCTGGCGCGGGGTGAATTCCGTCTTGCCCTTCTTCGCCTCCACCGCGCGGTAGCGCAACATCAGGTGCGGGAAGTCGAGATCGAATTGGTGCGGCGGCACATACGGGCACTTGGTGAGGAAGCACATGTCGCACAGCGTGCAGGCCTCCACCACCTTGCCGAAGTCAACCGATTTGACGCCGTGCACTTCGTCCGGGCTGGCGTCGATCAGGTCGAACAGGCGCGGGAAGGATTCGCACAGGTTAAAGCAGCGCCGGCAGCCGTGACAGATCTCGAACACCCGGCGCATCTCGGCGTCGAGTTTCTTTTCGTCATAGAAATCGGGATCGCGCCAGGCGATGGCGTGCCGGACCGGCGCCTGGAGACTGCCTTCTTTGGCCATGTGCGTGCTGTGAATGCTGAACGGTGTCGCGAACGGGACGTTACACGCCCGCCCCGCCGCATACACCTCACAAATTGCCCCTTGTTACTTGCCCAGCGTATCCAGCGCCTTCTGGAAGCGGCCGGCGTGGCTCTTCTCGGCCTTGGCCAGGGTCTCGAACCAGTCGGCGATCTCGTCGAAGCCTTCGCTGCGCGCCGTCTTGGCCATGCCGGGGTACATGTCGGTGTATTCGTGAGTCTCGCCCGCGATGGAGGCCTTCAGGTTCAACTCGGTACCGCCGATTGGCTCGCCGGTGGCGGGGTCGCCCACCGCTTCGAGGAATTCGAGGTGGCCGTGCGCATGGCCGGTTTCGCCCTCGGCGGTGGAACGGAACACGGCGGAAACGTCGTTGTAGCCTTCCACGTCCGCCTTTTGCGCGAAGTAAAGATAGCGCCGGTTCGCCTGGCTCTCGCCGGCGAAGGCCGCCTTCAGGTTATCCGCAGTCTTGCTGCCTTTGAGATTCGCCATGAACATCCTCCTTGAACGCCCCGCTACGGGAACAGACAAGCGCAGGATGCGGGGCCGGCGCACCCTTGTCAAGTAAATTAGAACGATTCTAAACTAGTTTCGCTTCAGGCGGACGACCACGTCCACGCGCGACACTTTCGTCCCCTCCGGGGCGTTCGGCACGTTCTCGACCGCGACCATCTCGGAGCCCGGGATGTCGGTCAGCATGGATTCGTCTTCGTAGTAGAAGTGGTGATGTTCGACGGTGTTGGTGTCGAAGTAGCTGCGCGTCGCGTCCACCATGACCTGACGCAGCAGGCCCGCATGGGTGAACTGGTGCAGGGTGTTGTAGACCGTCGCCAGCGAAACTCGGATACCCTTGCTGACCGCCTCGGCGTGCAGGGTCTCGGCCGTGAGATGGCGGTTGCCGTCCTTGAACAGAAGATCGGCAAGCTCGTTGCGCTGGCGTGTCGGGCGAAGACCCGCCTCACGCAGACGTGCGACGGCCGATTCATTTGTGGTTTCCCGCATCTTTTTACGCATGACGGTTCGCATCCTTTGCTGCTGACCCCCGCAAACGGTCAGAATTCCTTCGCTTTGCGCTCGCCTTTGCCGGTCGGCCGGTCTATGCAGCGAAGCGCCATCCTTGATAGGATAGTACACCAGTCGTTAGAATGGTTCTAACGTAGAAATCGTCGCAGGTCCCCATTAGAGTAAGGAAAGGGACTAAGCCGTTGAAGGACCAAGAAAAAGTGGAGCAATCCAACCCCGCACGCAAGTCGAGTTTCGATTTGGCGGGCCTTCTGGCCTGTGCCAAGGGCGAACTTTTCGGCCACGACAACGCCCGGCTGCCGATGCCGCCGATGTTGATGTTCGATCGCATCATCAAAATCGCCGATCGTGGCGGCGCCCACGACAAGGGCCAGATCGTGGCCGAAATGGATGTGCGTCCCGATTTGTGGTTCTTCAAATGCCACTTTCAAGGCGATCCCGTCATGCCCGGCTGCCTCGGACTCGACGCGATGTGGCAGATGGTGGGCTTCTTCCTGGGCTGGCTCGGTGCCGCCGGCAAGGGCCGCGCGCTCGGCGTGGGCGAAGTCAAGTTCTCCGGCATGGTGCTGCCCACCAACAAGCTGATCAGCTACTACATCGACTTCAAGCGCGTGATGATGCGCAGACTGGTGCTCGGGATCGCCGACGGGATCATGAAGGTCGACGGCCAGACGATCTACGAAGCCAAGGACCTGCGCGTCGGCCTGTTCCAGGATTCGGCACAGCCGGCCTGACGCTCTTCGGAGCATCGCAAAAGGACTACCAGTCATGAGACGTGTGGTCGTCACCGGCCTGGGCATCGTTTCATCCATCGGTAACAACGCGCAGGAAGTGACCGCGTCGTTGCGCGAGGGCAGATCCGGCATCGCCGCCGCGCCCAGCCATCGCGACATGAACTTCCGCTCGCAGGTGGAAGGGGCGGTGAAGATCGATCTCGAAGCCGCGATCGACCGCCGCGCACGCCGCTTCATGGGCGACACCGCGGCCTTTGCCTGGCTCGCAATGGATCAGGCCTTGCACGATTGTGGCCTGGAAGAGAAGGACATCGTCAACCCGCGCACCGGCCTCATCGTGGGTTCCGGCGGGCCATCCACGCGCACCCTGTTCGCGGCCGACGAGATCGCCAAGGCGAGCGGTCCCCGGCGCATCGGTCCCTTCGCCGTGCCGAAATGCATGTCGTCGACATGCTCCGCCGTGCTTTCCACCTGGTTCAAGATCAAGGGCGTGAACTACTCGATCAGCTCGGCCTGCGCCACCAGCTCTCACTGCATCGGCAACGCCGCCGAGCAGATCCAATGGGGAAAGCAGGACGTGATGATCGCGGGCGGCGGCGAGGAGCTGGATTGGACGCTGTCGGCGCTGTTCGACGCCATGGGCGCGATGTCGTCCAAGTACAACGCCACGCCGGAAAAGGCCTCGCGCGCCTTCGACAAGGACCGCGACGGCTTCGTGATCGCCGGCGGCGGCGGTGCCGTGGTGCTGGAGGAGCTTGAGCACGCCAAGGCGCGTGGCGCGAAAATCTACGCTGAGCTCGTCGGCTATGGGGCCACGTCCGACGGTCACGACATGGTGGCGCCTTCGGGCGAGGGCGCGGTGCGCTGCATGCGCCAGGCGATTGCGGGCGTGAAGGGCCCCATCGACTACATCAACGCCCACGGCACTTCGACGGTGGTGGGCGACGTCACCGAGGTCAAGGCGCTGCGCGAGGTGTTCGGCGGGGCCATCCCGCCGGTCAATTCGACAAAGTCGCTCTCCGGCCATTCGCTGGGCGCCGCGGGCGTGCACGAGGCGATCTATTCGCTCCTGCAGATGCAGGGCGACTTCATCGCCGAAAGCGCCAATATCGACGAGCTCGATCCCGAGATCGCCGATGCCCCGATCGTACGCAGCCGCATCGACAATGCGAAGCTCGAGCGGGTCCTGTCCAATAGTTTCGGCTTCGGCGGCACCAACGCCACGCTGGTGTTCGAGCGTTTTGAAGCCTGACGATTAGCCAATTCACCATGGCGTGCTTGCCCGCGCGGCAGCGATGGGGTGCAATGCGCGGGCGCTGATTCCGGCAGAGGGTCCATGACCATCCCGACAGACCTCATGAAGGGCAAACGCGGTCTCGTCATGGGCGTGGCCAACGATCATTCCATCGCCTGGGGCATAGCGCGCGCGCTTGCCGCGCACGGGGCCGAAGTGGCCTTCACCTACCAGGGCGAAGCGCAGGCCAGGCGCCTGAAGCCTCTGGCCGCGTCGATCGGCTCGAAGATCGTGCTGCCGGCCGATGTCGAGGACGACGCCCAGCTCGACTCCGCCTTCTCCGTGCTCGCGCGCGAATGGGGCGGGCTCGATTTCCTGGTCCATGCCATCGCGTTCTCCGACCGCAACGAACTCAAGGGCCGCTACGTGGATACGACGCGGGCCAATTTCGTGCGCACGCTGTCGGTCTCCTGCTATTCCTTCACCGCGGTAGCGCGCCGCGCGGCGGAACTGATGCGTCGGGGCAAAGGCGGATCGATGATCACCCTGACCTACCTCGGTGCCCGGCAGGTCATGCCGAGCTACAACGTGATGGGCGTGGCCAAGGCCGCGCTCGAGGCCTCGGTGAAATATCTTGCCGCCGATCTCGGCGCCGAGAACATCCGCGTCAATGCCGTCAGCGCCGGGCCGATCCGCACGCTGGCGGGTTCCGCGGTGGGCGGCGGGCGCACCATGTTCAAGTGGATCAAGGGCCTCACGCCGCTCAGGAAGACGATCGAACTCGATCACCTGGGCGGTACGGCGCTGTACCTGTTGAGCGATCTTTCGGCCGGCGTCACCGGCGAGGTGCATTTCGTCGATGCCGGCTACAACATCATGGGCGTGCCGCCTGCCTCCATCCTGGAAAGCTGGAGCGTGACGGACGAAGGGGGCAAATCCGATGAGAACGGGGATACTTGAAGCAGCCGCGCTGCTGTGCCTGCTGAGCATTCCATCCGCTGCCTTCGCCGGCTGGCAGGACGAAGCCGCGCCCGGCGATGTCCAGCGCTTGGCGCAGCTTGCCCAATCCCGCCAGAAGGGGATCGACGAGGCGCAAGCGGCCGCGCCGTCCGATCTGGCCGCGATCCGGTCGGTGCTGGAGGCGGGAGCGGTTCCGGCCTCGCCGCATGCGCTCGCCGGCAACTGGCATTGCCGCACCCTGAAGCTCGGCGGTCTCACGCCCGCCGTCGTCTATTCGTGGTTCACGTGCCGGATCACCGACAAGGGCGGCACGCTCGCGTTCGAGAAGCTCACCGGCAGCCAGCGCACTTCGGGCGCGCTGTACCCCGACGGCGAAGGCTTCGTTTATCTCGGTGCGTCCTACGTCACCGGCGAGAAGCCGCATCCCTATTCCGGCAATCGTGCGGGCGCGGGTTCCGACACGACGCCCGACGATCAGATCGGCCGCCTGACGCTGCTTTACGACGGCCGCGCGCGGCTGGAGCTTCCCTATCCCACGCGCGAATCGACGTTCGACGTGATCGAACTGAAGCGCTGAGTGGGTTCACTTCACCGTCACCGTTCCCGTCATCTGCGGATGGATGGAGCAGCGATACTTGTAGACGCCAGGCTTCTCGAACCGGTAGGAGAACTTCTGGCCGGTATCGAGCCCGCCGGAGGCGAAAAGGCCCGTCTCGCTCGTCACCGTGTGGGGCTCCTCGTCGTCGTTGACCCAGGTCACCGTCGATCCCGGCGCCACGGCGACATCCATCGCCATGAACTTGAACGACTTGATCGCAACAGTCGTATCTTGTGCGGATGCGGCGCCCGAAAGCGCGGCGGCAACGAAAACAAATACTGCAAGTCGGCGAAGCATCGTGATCTCCTTCAGGCCAGCGTGCGATCAGCAAGGGTGATGGCGGCAGCGTGGCGGCGCAGGCTGACGCTCGTCAGTCCCAGCATTCCGGCGAGTTTTTCCGGCGGCACTTTCAGCGGGCCAGGCGCGTCGGCGGTTCCCGCCACGGGCTGCGGATAGGCGGTAGAGCGCGCGGTGTGGAATGTCATGTTGCCCTCCACCTTCTGAACGATCTGGTGGATGTGCCCGTTCAGCACGGTGACCGAGCCGAAGCGCTTCAACAGAGCGAACGCGGCGTCGGCATCGCTGGTGCCCCAGCCCCAGGGCGCGTAGATGGTCCACAACGGCATGTGCGCGAACACGACCACCGGCTGGCTTGCGGCCCGGCCGCTCAGATCGTCGGCCAGCCAGGCGAGCTGGTCCGCGCCCAACGCGCCGAGCCCTCCCTGCTGGAAATCGAGCACATTGATCAGCGCCGCGAAATGCACGCCGCCGGAATCGAAGCTGTAATAGCCCTTGCCGCCGCTCTCCTTGCCGAAGCCGTCGAAGTAGACCCTGCCCTGATCGATCACGTCGTGTTCGCCCGGCGTGGTGTGCAACTCGCTGGTGCGCAGGCCCTTCAGAATCTGCCGTGCCCGGTCGAACTCGTCGGGCTTGGAGAGGTGGGTGATGTCGCCCGTGTGCAGGATGAAGGCGGGCTGCGCCGGCATGTCGTTGATGACGGCCGCGACGCGGGCAAGCGTGCCGTCGACGTCGGGATTGGCGTCCTTGTTGAAGCCGATGTGGCTGTCGCTGATCTGGACGAACAACGGCTTGGCGCCCGCGTGCTTCGGGCTCGCCGCTTCCGCGAGCGGAAAGGAAACCGGAATGCCGCCGGAAAGCGCAAATACGGTTCCGGCGCCAAAGGCCATGCATTTCAGCGCCGTCCGGCGCGCGATGTCGTCCGCCATGATCGCCTCGCGTTGGATACGAGACAGATACCGGCCCGCGCGGCGGATTATTCCCGAAAGAAGCGTCAGGCCGCTTTTTCCACGAGACGCTGAAGCACCTTCAACTCGTCCGGCGCCGCATCGGAAACCGCGCAAAAGAACAGGTCACCCTCCGCCCAGGCGAGAAGGTGATAGCCGTTCCGGGTGCGGGTTCCGGGCGCGGCCGCGCCGTCGTTCTTCCACACGAACAGATTCACCACATGCGCGCCGTGCCGGTACACCACCACCGCCGCGCGCTCGCCATGCACGTAGTCGACGCGTCCGCCGACGAGCTTGAAGCCTTGCGCGGCATAATCGGCGACGGGCGGAGCCACGTCTGCGTGGCCGGCGAACCAGGGCTTGACCGTGTGATGGTCGCTGGAGGCGACGTCGATCAGGTGCGCGCCCATCAACGATCGCAGATGGGCGGAAACGACGTCGTTGGCGATTTCGTTCTGTGCCGAAGGCAGGAACAGCAGCAGCATCAGCGACGCCGCCAGCGCCACGGCCGCGCCGCCGCTCGCCGCGCCCCTCCAGAAGGGACCCATCCCAAGCCGCCGCGCGCCGCTTGCGCGATCGAGCGCCTTGCCGATTCGATTCCGCAATGCCGCATCGGCACGATGATATGCAGCGTCCTCGCGCATCATGCGGCGGATGGCTTCGATGTCGGCGCGCAGGCCGGCGCATTCCTCGCAACTTTCCAGGTGCCGCTCGATCGCGGCAGCGGACAGGGCGTCGAGTTCGCCGTCCAGGCTGGCCTGCACGTCCATGCGGCGCGGGCAGTTCATGGGCAGGGCTCCTTGGCAAGCCAGCGCTCGCGCAGCAGCGCGCGGGCGCGCGCCAGCCGGCTCATCACCGTGCCGATCGGAACTGCGGTGACCGCCGCGATGTCGCGATAGCTCATGTCCTCCATCTCGCGCAGGATCAGCGTCTCGCGGAACTCGGCCGGCAGGGTTTCGATCGCGGCCGCAAGCTTGCGCGCGCGATCCGAGGAGAGGCTCGCCGCTTCCGGATCGGGTCCGGGCGCAACATGATCGTCGGAGAGCGGGGCGTTGATTTTTTTCTGTCGCATGGCGGTGAAGTGGCAATTGCGTACGATGGCGAGCAGCCACGGCTTGGCGTCGCCGCCGCGGAAACCTTCGAACGAGCGGAAAGCGCGCAACAAAGCTTCCTGAACGATGTCTTCCGCCTCGGACGTCGAGCGCGAAAGCCAGCGTGACAGGTTCAAGGCCGCGTCCATGTGCGGCAACACGGTCTGCTCGAACCGCATCCGTTGATCCATGTAATCCCGAGCCGCCCGTTTCACCCGACGATACTGCACGCGACGCGGGATTATTCCCAAGGGACGAAAAAAATGGCGAACTTCCGTTGCGGCATGCGTGGGCGCCGCCGCAGCGCGCGGGTTAAGCTCGCAGAATGGCGATCTGGTTTGGCTCGCGTTCCGCGCTTCTGAAGTGGCTTATCTGGTGGCGCGTTTCGATGGAGGAAATCGAAGCGCAAGTCAGAAGTTACGACCTGCTCGACTTCTGGCAGTCGGCACGGGGCGTTTCCATGCTGCTCTTGTTCGCCGCCGCGCTCGCCATCTCCGCGCTGATCCTGGCGCACGTGTGGCCCGCCACGGGCTATGTCGACGTGGGTGCGCTCGGAATTCTCGCCGTGCTGGTCTACGGGGGATATGGCTGGGCGATTCTTGCGACCATGATGTTCTGGACGGCCGCCAACGCCGCCGCCGTGGCCTGGCCCGCAACGGCTCTGAATCCGCTCGTCGCGATGTTGTGGTGGGCGGTGACGATGCGCGCCTTGTGGCTGGCGTGGCGGATCGAGAAGGCGCGTGCTGCTACGTCCGCGCCCTGACGGCCTCTGCGAAGCGGTCGAACAGATAGTGCGAATCCATTGGGCCCGGCGAAGCCTCGGGGTGATATTGCACGGAGAACACCGGCGCGCCTTCGAGCCTGAGCCCGCAATTGGTGCCGTCGAACAGCGAAACATGGGTCTGCTTGACGCCTGCGGGCAGGGTGTCGGCGTCCACCGTGAAGCCGTGGTTCATCGATACGATCTCGACCTTGCCGGTTTCGAGGTCCTTCACCGGATGATTGGCGCCGTGATGGCCCTGGGCCATCTTCCTGGTCCTGCCGCCCAAGGCCAGCCCCAGCATCTGATGGCCGAGGCAGATGCCGAACACCGGCAACCCCTTGTCGATCAGCGCACGAATGACGGGAATGGCGTATTCGCCGGTGGCAGCGGGATCGCCGGGGCCGTTGGAGAGGATCACGCCCTGCGGCTCATGCCGCATGACGTCGTCGATCGCGGACTGCGCCGGCACCACGGTCACGTCGGCGCCGAGCCCCGCCGCCATGCGCAGGATGTTGCGCTTGACGCCGTAGTCGATCACCACGCAGCGGAAGGTGGGCGCGTCCTGCTTCCCGTAGCCCTGGTTCCAGGCCCACGGCGTCTCGTTCCACTTGAAGGTCTGACGGCTGGTGACCTCTTTCGCCAGATCGAGGCCCACGAGTCCGGGAAACTCGCGCGCCGCTTTTGTCAGGGCCGCGATGTCGGCCCCGCGCCCGATCACGCCGTGCGGCATGCCCTTCTCGCGGATGGCCGCGGTCAGTGCACGCGTATCGATGCCCGCGATGGCCGGGATGTTGTGCGTCTTCAGCCAGGCGTCGAGAGCCGTCAGCGAGCGGTAGTTGGAGGGCACGCGCGCATCCGCGCGCACGATCAGCCCGCGCACGTGCGGGGTCAGCGCCTCGATGTCTTCGTGATTGGTGCCGACGATGCCGATGTGGGGAAACGTGAAGCAGATGATCTGCCCGGCGTAGGATGGGTCCGACAGAATCTCCTGATAGCCGGTCATCGCAGTGTTGAAGCAGACCTCGCCCGCGGCCTGGGTATCGGCGCCGAAGCCGTGGCCTTCGAACACCGTGCCGTCCGCCAGCACCAGCCGGGCGCGCGGAAATGCGGCCTCCGCGCGCGCGGAAGGGGTTGTCGTCACATCGTTCATGGGAGGCCTCGAATTTTGCCGAAAATAGGCATGGGGCGGGGACGGGTCAACCCGTTCGGTTCGCACTAGTTGTGGGCTTTCGGGACCAGGTGGATCGGCCTAGATTCCCGCCGAGACTGCGGGAGACATAGCATGGGATTGCGCGATTCCTTGAACAACGCGGTGAAGGAGGCGATGAAGGCGCGCGACCAGAAGCGGCTCGGCTGCCTGCGCCTGGTGCAAGCCAACATCAAGGACAAGGACATCGCGAGCCGCACCGAGGAAAGCCGCGAAGGCATCTCCGACGACGAAATCCTGGCGCTGTTCGGCAAGCTGATCAAGTCGCGCGAGGATTCCATCGCCCTCTACGAAAAGGGCGGCCGGCCCGAGTTGGCGGCGGCCGAGCGCGACGAGATCGCCATTATCCGCGAATTCATGCCGAAGCAGATGGACGAGGCCGAAACCCATGCCGCCATCGCCGCGGCGATTGCAGAAACCGGCGCCGCCTCGCTCAAGGACATGGGCAAAGTGATGGCCGCGCTGAAGGAACGCTACGCGGGCAAGATGGACTTCGCCAAGGTTGGGCCGGCGGTGAAGGCTCGGCTCGCCGCTCCCAAGTGACGTTCCTCGAGAAAGGATTTGCGCCGTGTCCGGCTACGACAGAAGCGTGCTCGCCTGGGTTCCCCGCTACCTCAGTCTCATCCTGATCGCCATGCTGTGGGGGTTGCTGGTTGGCGAAGCCGCAAGGGGCGAGCTGTTCGGCTGGCCGCTCTTGCGCGCCATCCTCGCATTTGCGGCATTCACCGCCCTGGCGCTGTTGGCGTGGCGGCGGGAATGGGTCGGCGGGGCGTCCTTCACCGTCGTGGCGCTGATCTACGGCTGCGTGCCGTTCCTCGACCGCATCGTACACGACCCGAAAGCCGTTCCCTTTTCGATGTGGGGTTCGGTGCGCGTCGCGGTCTACTTCGTGCTGCTCGGTTACATCGTCGCGACGGCGGTGCTGTTCTGGTGGAGTTGGATAGCGCGCCTGCGCCGCGTGCGCTGACCGCGGCGAAAATGCTCAGTCTGCCGCCGGCACGGTGAAGCAGAAGGTGGCGCCGGGGCTGCCGCGCTCGTGCCACATCCTGCCGCCGTGCGCTTCCACGATCTTGCGGCAGAGCGACAGACCCACGCCCATGCCGCCGCGCTTGGTGGTGTGGAAGGGTTCGAACAGATGCTCGGCGATCTCGGGCGCGAGGCCGGGCCCGTTGTCGGCAAGGCGGATTTCGATCCTGCCGCCAACCCTGTGGGCCGAAGCGATTACCTGGCGTTCCTCGCACGCCTCCAGGGCTTCATAGGCGTTGCGCAACAGGTTGAGCACGACCTGCTGCACCTGCACCTTATCGATGCTCGCCTTCGCCAGCCCATCCTCGATTCTGATCTCGACCGGAATCGGGCGCCAGCGCGGCGAGGTGCGGGCCAGTTCGATGACTTCTTCAATGGTTGCGCGCATGTCCTCGGGTTGATGCACGGATTCGTGCTTGCCGACGAAGCCTCTGATGCGCTGGATGATCTCCCTGGCGCGCACGAACTGGGCTTCCGCCTTTGCTATGGCGGAGGCCGCTTTGTCGGTGTCCGTGATGAGCAGCCGCTCGGCGGCGTGCATGTAGTTGGCGGCTGCGGCGAGCGGCTGATTCAACTCGTGCGCCAACGCGGAAGCCATCTGGCCCAGATCGTTGAGGCGCGCATTGCGCACCAGCTCGGTGCGCAGGCTTTCGAGACGTTCCTTGGCGCGGTGACGTTCGGAAACGTCGCGCACGACGCCGAAGAGCTTTGCCGGCTGCCCGTTCGCATCCAGGCTGACGCGCCCGCGCATCTCGACACGGTGTTCGCCGTCGACGGTAAGAACACGATACTCGATATCGGTGCTCGGCTGCGGTCCCGCCGAGAACAGTCGCCGCGCGGTGGAGCGGTCGTCGGGGTGCACGTGTTCGAGCAGTGCTTCGATCGAGATTTCCTCGTCTACGCCATGACCGAACATGGCTTTGCAGGCCGGTGTGGCGTTCAGCTTGCGCGAGTTGAGGTCATATTCCCACGCGCCCAGACCCCCGGCCTCCATGGCCATGGCCAGGCGGTGCTCGCGGTCCCTCAGTGTGTCGCGCAACGCCGCTGCCGCGATAGCCGCCGAGGCCGAGCGTCCCAGCGCCTCCAAGAGCGCCAGGTCACCTTCCGAGAACTGCCGCACATGGGCCCAATAGGAGCCGATCGCCGCGATGGGGGCGCTGGTTCTTACCGGCACCATCACCAAGCTCTTCACGAAAGTCGGCCGGTAAGCGTCGTGCGGAATGCGCGCGTCCTCGTAAATATCTGGAATCACGGCCGGTTTGTCGTTGAGCATGCACCAACCGGAGATGCAGGCCGTGAGCGGGAAACGCTTGCCCTTCCACAGCGGCCCGATGGCGTTTTCCTCAACGTAGTGGCACAGCTCGCCGTCGCGCAGCACGAAACAGACTCCATCCGCGCCGGAGATATCGCGTGCCGTTGTGCGAATGATCTCGATGATGGCCGCCAGATCGTCTGCGGCCGACAGCTTCTCGACCGCCCGTACCAGCGCCATCCAGCCGGGGTTTGCCGGCACCTTGCTATCGTCTTTCAACAACGCCAAAGACATGAGAGCCTGTGTGGAACGGGGGAGAATGCCCATAGAAGTATTATTAGAATACGTAAATAGTGCAGGTTCGGCAATTCGCTGCCGGGTGTTCACAGGAATCATTTTGGGTGAATGAACCCCTTAAGCCACAAGCCTGTCAGAATGAACGCCATGCGCTACGGCCCGAATCTGCTTGAGGAAATCCTGCGCCGCACCGACATCGTGCAGCTGGTCGGTCGTCGTGTGAAACTCACTCGCAGGGGTCAGGCGTTCTGGGGATGCTGTCCCTTCCATGGCGAGAAGACGCCTTCCTTCAAGGTTGAGAACGGTCGGCGCACCTACAAGTGCTTCGGCTGCGGCAAGGGCGGCGACGCCTTTCGCTGGCTGATGGAAACGGAGGGACTTTCCTTCCCGGAAGCGGTCGAGAAGCTGGCCGGCGAGGCAGGGGTCGAGCTTCCCAAGTGGACCCCGGAGGACGAAGCACGCGAGGAGAAGAAGAAGTCGCTCTACGACGTC
>DATKOE010000151.1:0-12362 GCA_035524815.1 Rhizomicrobium sp. | reverse complement strand
AAACGCTGGACATGTAGACGAACCTTGCTTCGCTGCCACGCCATTGAGTGAAAAGGCTGAAACGATGCTCGTGGACCCATCTCGTGATTATTGGGTCGATTGACGAGTAAGCTGCCATCTTAGCCGTCCATCGCGCATTTTAAAAAACACCCGAAGGTTATCGCGGCTCCGGCAGCTTGCCAATGCAGCGGAATGGCGGGTTATGGCGCAAATCGGAAGTAGAACGGCTCCAATGAACGTCCGTTTTGGGGAGGCGAAGCGGACGTTCCTATTTCCGTTTCGGCGGCGATGTTCTCCGGTCATCCCAATCGCGGATTGCGTTTCGCGAATCCGGCGTGCGCATCCGTGGACTGCGAATTCGGCGACAGGTTACCCAGTTCCGTGAGTGCTCAAAGCTAGTGCCTCGCCCGGCCGAATTTCGGGGACGGGATGAGTTCACCCGGAACTAGTGCTTGGTCAGGCCCGAGACGAACTCCCCCGCCAGCGCCGCGTACTCCCGCGCCACCGCGAACGCCAATCGCGGATTGCGTTTCAGCACGCCCAGCGCATTGGGGATGAAGCCGGCGCCGTAGGGCACGTACACGCGCACCGCCACACCATTCTGCTTCGCCCATCGCACGAGCGGGCGCGCCGGAATGCCGAACAGCACTTCCACCTCGCAACTCGTGCCCGCGCTGCGCAGGCGGTCGATGGACTCGCGCGCCAGCGCGAAGTCGTGGGTCGCCACCGCGACATGCCGCGCGCGGCCGGCGAGGCGGCCGATCACTTCGAGGAATCCTTGCGACATCGGGCGGCCGGGATCGGCCGGATCGGGCCATTGGCCCTTCACCACGCGCACGTTCAGCCCGTGCTCCGCTGCCCAGTCGGCATCGCGAAGGCTGCGCCGCCAGCGGCCGGGCAGTGTGGTGCCGAGGCGCTTGGCCGCGATCCGCCGCTCCATCGCTTCCAGCATGGCGTTGGAAGCATCGGCAACCTTGATGGCGTGGGAATCGCAGTGCAGGCGCATGCCGCGGACGGCGGCGGCTTCGGCGAGTTCCCCTGCCAACTGCGCCGAGAAGCGCAGCGCGGGCGGCTTGAGCGAGACGTAACCGCAGCCCAGCCGCGCGATCGCCTCGCGGTACGTGCCCATGATGTCGCGCAGGCTTTCGCGCCCGCTGTCCCAGTAGCCCAGCGTGGTGCCGAAGCCCTCGCCGGCGAGGCGCTCGGCGACGCACAAGGCTTCGCCGACGCTATCGCCGCCGACGTAAGGCCGGGCGACCCTTTTCACAATCGGCAGGATCGCCGCGGAGACCGTGGCCGTCGCGCGCGACTTCCACCGCCGCAGCGCCGAAGCGCGGAGCGGCTCGTCCGGCGGCGAGGTGTCGAACAGGTCCTCGGCCGCCGGCGCAAATCCCTCAACCTTGCCGTGACTGGACATCATGGCCTCCGGTCAGGACCCCGCCCGCGGCGCGGGCAGCGACGCAAAGCGGCGGACGAGCGCGGCGGCGGCCTCGCGCTTGATATCCTGCACCGCGCGGAGCAGGCCGGGATTGCGCTCGCCCAGCGCGCGCTTCGCCAACAGCGTGACGCGCCGGGCCAGCGGCGGGCGGCCGATTTCGCCCAACAGGCGGCAATGCGTGGCGTAGAGCAGCTTGTAGTCCTCGCCGCCTTCGGAGAAATAGAATTCGCGATGGCCCAGCCGGAAGCTCTCTTCCAGCATCGACCAGATGAGCTTGTGGCCGGGGGAGAATTTCGCGAAGTCCGGATCGTAGCCGAACACCCATCCCGACCAGCAACCTTCGTGGACGAAGCCGATCCAGGCCGACACCAGCCGCCCTCCTGCGCGCAACGTCGAGGAGACGAGCAGGCCGCGTTCGCGCAGCGTCTCCAGAAACTCCATCGTCTCACGCCGCGCGAACCAGTCGGCGATGCCGGTCGCGCGAAGCTGGCGGCGCTTCCATTGCCGGGCCGCGGGCAGAACGTCCGCGCCGGGATCGTTCATCGTGAAGCAGAGCTCGCCGCGGGTCGCCGCCAGATTGCGCCAGCGCCGCTCGCGGTCGCGCAGGAGCCCCTTGTGGCGCGCCAGCAGCAGGGTCTTGAACGCATCGAAGCAGGAAAACCCCGACCAGTCGACGAATGGCGCCGGATCGAACGCGCAAAACGCGCCCGGTTTCCACTCGGCCTGCCCGATCACGCCGCGCACGACATTGCGGGCGTAGCGGCCCTGACGCACGGGTCCTTGCACCTCGGCAGGGGCGAGCGGCTGGTGGACATCCAGGAATTGCAGCCTGGTCACGATGTGACGGCCGTCGACGACGAGCAGGCGCAGGACGTCGCCGCCGATGCGCACGTTCTCGATCGCCGTGTCGCGGCCCTTGAACCAGACCGCCGCCGCCGCATCGAGAAAACCCTGCGAGGCATAGAAATTCATGGCCGCAAAGTCCGCAGTCCCGCCGCCGGCAGCATGAAAGGGCCGGGCGCAAGCCGCCAATCAATCAGCCGCACACGGTTAGCAAACGGTTCACCAAGCGGCGGCCGGCAAGGTTCGGATAACGAATCCTAATTTGCGGCTACGTCAGCGGCTCGATGGGAAGCTCGACGTGCAGGCGGTGCTCGCGCCAGGCGATGAAGATGCCCGAGACGATCACCACGCCCGCGCCCGCAAGCACCATCGCTTCCGGCATCTCGCCGAACACGAACCAGCCCAGCAGCATCGCCCAGATCATCGAAATATAGTCGAACGGCGCCAGAAGCGAGGGCTCGCCGAAGCGGTAGGAGTAGGTCATCAGAAGCTGGCCGATGCCGCCCAAGAAGCCGCACAGCACCAGCCAGAACACCATCGAAACCGTCATCGGTACGTGATCGAACGCCATCACGATGGCCCCCACCGCGGCGCAGGCGGCCATGAAATAGAACACGATCGCCTCGGCGCGCTCGGTGGCGCTCATCTGGCGGATCCACACCACCACCACCGCCGACAGGAACGAGAACATGAGCGCGTAGGTGACGCCCTTCGAAAGCCTGAGCGCCGCCAGCGAGGCGAGACCGCCGTGCGGCTCGATCATCAGCAGCACGCCGGCGAAACCCACCAGCACCGCCGTCCAGCGGAACCTGCCCACGTGCTCGCCGAGGAAGATCGCCGCCAGTACCACCGCAAAGATCGGCGACATGAAGCCGAACGCGGTCACGGTGGCGAGCGGCAGCAGCTTCAGCGCGGTGAAGTTCGTGAACATCGACGTCACGCCGATGACGCCGCGCACGATGTGATAGCGCGGACGCTTCGTGGCGACGGCGGCGACGGGGCCGACGGTGAAGAACGTCCAGGCGAACAGCGGCGCCAGCGCGAAGAAGCCGCGGAAGAACACGACCTGCCCGATCGGCACGTCGCCCGCCAGCTTGATGGCGGCGTACATGAGCGAAAAGGCGAGCGTCTGGCCCAGCTTGAGCGCGATCGCCCGGGGCGTGTTCCTCAAAGCCAGCCTTTGCGCTTGAACCAGACGTAGGGCAGCACGGCCGACAGCAGCATCAGAACGAGCGACAGCGGATAGCCATAGCTCCAGTTCTTCTCCGGCAGGAACTCGAAATTCATGCCGTAGATCGAGGCGATCAGCGTCGGCGGCAGGAAGATCAGCGCCGCCACCGACATGATCTTGATGATGTTGTTCTGGTCGATGTTGATGAGACCGAGCGTGGCGTCGAGCAGGTAGTTCAGCCTGGCGGCGAGGTAGCCGAGATGATCCTGAAGCGATTGCACGTCGCGGGTGGCGGTCTTCACCCGCAAAAGCACGTCCTTGTTCGGCTTGGTGTCCATCGCCTGCTGCAGGAAGGCCAGCACGCGCGACAGGGTGAGAAGGCTCTCGCGGATCTTGCCGGTGAGGTTGTGCTTGCGCCCCAGCGCGCGCAGCACGTCCTGGAACTCGCGGGACGTAACGGGGTGCTCCGCGTTGTCCGAATCGAAAATGTCGCGGCTGATGCCTTCGATCTCGACGCTGGCGCGCTCCTGGATGTCGGCGAGGCGGTCAACGATGACGTCGAGAAGATCCATCAGCACGTTTTCGGCCTTGGTGGCCGGAACCGTGCCGCGGCGGCAGCGTGCCTCGAAGGTGCGGAACGGCTGCGGCTCGGCGTAGCGGATGGTGATGAGCGTGTTGCGCACGAGCGCGAAGGTCACCACGCCCGCCTCGGGGCTTTCGGTGCCGCTGTTGGCGAGCACCAGCGCGGTCATGTAGAGGCCGCCGTTCTCGGCATAGAGGCGTGAGGAGACCTCGATCTCCTCCATGTCGGCCCTGGTGGGAAGATCGACGCCGAGCGAGTTGTTGACGGCCTGGCGTTCTTCCGGGCTCGGGTCGAACAGGTCGATCCACAGCGCCTCGGTCGGGACCGAGGCGGTGTCCGCGTCCGGTACGATGCGCAAGCCGCCGTTCAGCGGCAGATAGACCTTCATCATCGGCAGCAGTCCGGAACGGTCGAACGGATTGCCTCTCCCCGCGGGCGAGCAGGCGCGGCGACCATAACCCCGAGCTTTCGATCAGGCTAACGATTTTTGCCGAGGCAGGCGGTCAGCGACTGCGCCAGATTGCGCATCAGCCGGGGGTAGAGCGCCGGCCCCGGTTGAAGGTCCGCACCCAAAGGATCGAGCACGCCGACGCGGGCGCGCGTACCCTCATCCAGCGTCGCGATCAGCTTGGGTGGAAACTGGGGCTCGCGAAAAAGACAGACGACGCGGCCCCGGCTGACGGCATCGCGCAGCTCCGCCACGCGCCGCGCCCCGACCGGGCGGTCCGGCGAGACCGTGATCGCTCCCACCGCATGCAGCCCGTAGCGGGCTTCGAAATAGTGATAGGCGTCGTGGAAGACGAGATAGGGCCGCTCGCGGACGGGTGCGAGCTCGGCCGCCAGCTCGCGGTCGAGCCCTTCGAGCATGGTAACGGTCGCCGCCTCGTTGCGGCGGTAGGCAGAGGCGTCGGCGGGGTCCTGCCGCACCAGGGCCGCGGCGATCGCGTGGGTCATGGCAATGGCGTTTCGGGGATCGAGCCAGATATGGGGGTCGGCCGGGCCTTGCTCATGTTCGTCCTCGCCCCACAGGCCGCCGCGCCGGGCAGGCTGAAGCCTCACGCCGGGGGCCCGCTCGAGCACGACCGCGCGCCGTCCCAAGGCCGAGAGAGCGCCGGTCAGATAGGTCTCCATGTCCGGGCCGATCTCGAAGACCAGCGCCGCCTCGCTGATCTTGCGGGCGTCGGAGGGTTTGAGTTCGTAGGAGTGCGCGGAGATCGCCCCCCCGATCAGAAGCTCGGGCTCGGCCACGCCCTGCATCACCGACGCCGTGAGAGAATGGATGGGCTTGAGCGTGGCGAGCACCTTGGGTGCCGCGCCCGCCGGCGCGGCCGCGCACACGAGGATTGCGACGAGGGCGGAGAATTGTCTGCGCAGTTTCATGGCAAGTTCGGTTAGGCTGCGTGGTCGCACTCGGCATACTAGCATGACTGTCAACGTCCCCACCTTCGCCGACATCGAATCCGCCGCAGCCGCACTGGCCCCCTACGCGGTGCAGACGCCGCTGATCGAAAATCACGACCTCAACGCGCGCGCCGGCGGCCGCGTGCTGCTCAAGCTCGAGACCTTGCAGCGCACCGGCTCGTTCAAGTTCCGCGGCGCCTTCAACCGCATCAACAGGATCGCTCCGTCCGATCGCGCCAAGGGCGTGGTCGCGTTTTCGTCCGGCAATCACGCGTTGGGCGTGGCCGAGGCGGCGCGGCTGCTTTCGATTCCGGCGCTGATCGTGATGCCGCACGATGCGCCCGCTTCGAAGATCGAAGGAACGCGCGCCCGCGGCGCCGATATCGTCTTCTACGACCGGGTCAAGGACGACCGGGAGGCGATCGCCTCGCGCATCTCTGCCGAGCGCGGCGCCAGCTTGATTCGTCCATTCGACGATTTTTACGTCGTCGCCGGGCAGGGGACGGTGGGACTGGAAATTGCGCGCGCGGCGGCGGCGAAAAATGTCGCACTCGACTGGGTGCTGGCGCCGTGCAGCGGGGGAGGGCTGATCGGCGGCATTGCGCTCGCCCTGTCGCACCTGAGCCCGGCAACGCGCATCGGTTGCGTCGAGCCGGAGAATTACGACGGCATGGGGCGGTCGCTGGCGGCCGGGGTGCGGGTTTCTGCCCCAGGCGGAACGCTCTCGGTTGCCGATGCGCTCATGGCGCCCACGCCCGGCGAAGTTCCATTCGCAATTGCAAAACGCCTGTTAACCAAGACATTCGCGGTTTGTGACGGTGATTTGTCAGAGGCCGTGCGCTATGCGGCGCGGACACTCAAGCTTGTGGTCGAGCCGAGTGGCGCCGCAGCATTGACGGTGCTGATCTCGAATTGTTTTAAGTTGAACGGCCAGACGGTTGCGATTGTCCTCAGCGGGGCCAACTGCGACGCCTTGCGCTAACCAATTCGCGACGGAATTCGGCCGCGATTTTGCCATCCCGCTTCCAAAATCGGCGAAATTTCGATACGGTATTCGTAAAGAAAATCTAAAAGCCTACGGGGGCTGGTGGGGCATGGATAATGGGGTAAGCGGCTCGGGCCGCGGTCTCAAGACATTCATCAGCGCGACGTTCATGCTGTCGCTTGTCGGTTGCGGCGGATTAGGGCTGCTGCCGCACGAAACGAAAGTCGCATCCACCAATTTCCAGTCTTATGAGCAGGTGCAGGCGGCGTACACGGACATCGTTCCGGGTGCCACGCGGCTGTCCGATCTGCCGAGACTGGGCTTCGACACAGCGACGACGCCGAACGTGGAGGTGTTGAGCTATCTCGGCGTCATCGAGCGCTTCATGCCGCGCAACACGATGTCGTTCGATCATCTGGCGCCGCCGGTGCAGGCCTGCATCGAATCGCAGGAACACTGCTCTGCGTTCGTCTTCCATCCGCAGCACGTCGAGTCGCGGCGCATGGGCAACATCTTCCTCGACCTGCTCGGTTTCGAACGCCAGACGATCGACACCGGCTGGTCGGCCGAAGTGGTTCTGCTGATGCAGGACGGGCATGTGGCCTACAAGCTGATGAGCGGGCGCCCGCGGATCGAAGACACGCACGACACCATCCAGCCGCTGGGGCCTTTGCAGGACATCGGCAACACGGCGGTCAGCGTCGGCCAGCGCTTCCTGTAAGGGCCAAGTTCAAGGGGGGACCGGCAAAGCCCTCGAGCACTGCTCGGGGGCTTTGTTTTTGGCTCCGAGGCCGCTTCACTGGAAAACGTCGCTTGGAGCTCATACGCCCCCCGACACTGCCGGACTGTGTAACCGCCGCTTACAATGTCACGCGACGCAAACTCTCCAAGCGTTGAAATCGCTGCCTTCTGGCACTTGGCATGGTTGTTGCTCGATTCCCTTCAACGGCAAGAACGCCGGGGAACTCGGGCGAATTCGCGCGCGGACTTTCCGCGGCGGCGCTCTAAGACAGGCAAAGGGGCAGCCCAAATGGTACGAACGGTTCTGGGGTGCGCGTTGGCAACGGGTCTGCTGGCTGCAGCGGCCAATGCCACGACAATCGATTTCAACGGATTTTCGTCGGGGACGAGCTTCACGCAATCGGGCGCGACGATTACCGACACCGGCGGCACCGGCCTCGTCGGATCCACCGATCCGAACGGGACGACCGGGCTTCTGTCTGCGACAGGCCCATATGCGCCGCTCAGGGCGGACATATCCGGCGGCACGGATTTCGTGAGCATCGATCTAGGCGATTTCGATTCCGATCCGGACCTGCTGTTTCTCGACGCCTACGATTCATCCAATACCCTGATCGGATCCACGTCGCTGCTGATCGACGCCAGTTTCTCCGGCATGAAGACGCTTTCGCTTTCGATCGCGGGAATCGACTACGTGATCTACGGATCGACGGCGCCTTCGCTCGGCGGTTCTTCGGTCTATTCCGACAACTTCACGTTCGATTCCACCCCACCGCCGGTTCCCGAGCCCTTGACCCTCGCCCTCTTCGGTGCGGGCCTGGCCGGTGCCGCCGCGGTGCGCCGCCGCCGCAAAGCCGCCAAGTGATCGCACGGCGATTCCGCAGGACGCCGAGACCCCGAAAAGGCAAAAACCCTCGAGCACCGCTCGAGGGTTTTGTCTTGCCGAATTCCATTCCCCCAACGGGGAGGGCGAATTACCGAGCAGTTCGGGAAGGGGGCCGGCCCCCTCCGGCGCTTCTTGCGCTCAAATGCTGGCGCTAATCCCCCCTTTCAGGGGGAGGAAACGCGCGCTCTAGCGGGGCGCCAGCACCATCATCATCTGGCGGCCTTCGAGCTTCGGCCACTGCTCCATCTTGGCGATGGTTTCCGTGTCCTTCTGGATGCGGGTCAGCAGTTCCATGCCGATATGCTGGTGCGCCATCTCGCGGCCGCGGAAGCGCAACGTGACCTTGACCTTGTCGCCTTCGTCGAAGAAGCGGCGCATCGCCTTCATCTTCACGTCGTAGTCGTGATCGTCGATGGTGGGGCGCATCTTGATCTCTTTGATCTCGATGATCTTCTGCTTCTTGCGCGCCTCGGCCGCCTTCTTCTGTTGTTCGTATTTGAACTTGCCATAGTCCATCAGCTTGACGACGGGCGGCTTCGCTTCGGGGGAGACCTCGACAAGGTCAAGGCCCTTCTCCTCCGCAATGGCACGGCCCTCGTCGGTGCCGATCTCGCCGTATTTGTGGCCGTCGTCGCCGATGAGCAGGATGGTCTTGGAAAAGATTTCCTCGTTGATGCGAGGACCGTCTTTTGCGGGCGCGGGCGCCTGCGATGCGAAACGTCTGGGGACTATGACTCTCTCCTTACCTTAAGGCCCGCACGAAACCGGTCGCTCCGCGAGGTTCTTGCCTGCCTCGCGAAACGTGTTTCGTCTTATGAGCGCAGGGGCAAATCCTCCAAAGCCGGCCGCGGGGGCCGCTTTCAGGTTAAGAATATGAAAAGCGCACCGTTAAGCAAGGGTTATTCGGCAACATCTTTGCGGGATTCCGCCTCACCCTTGATCCGCGAAACGAACGCCTCCAGCGGTATCGGGCCTAAGTCCTTGCCGGAACGGAGCCGGACGGCGACCTTGCCCTCGGCCGCCTCGCGCTCGCCGACCACCAGCATGTAGGGGATCTTCTGAAGCTGGGCTTCCCGGATCTTCCTCTGCATCCGCTCCGACGAGAAATCGACATCGACCCGCAGTCCGGCCGTTCCGTTTGTGACGGGAACCTCGAACAGGGCCTGGCGCACCTTCTGCGCGTAGTCGTTCACCTTCTCGCTGATTGGAATGATTCTCGCCTGGACCGGCGCCAGCCAGGTCGGGAACGCCCCGGCATAGTGCTCGATCAGGAAGGCGGTGAAGCGCTCGTGGGTGCCGAGGGGCGCGCGGTGGATGACGTAAACCGGCTGCTCGGTGCCGTCCTCGCCGATGTAGGAAAGGCCGAAAGTCTGGGTGGCCAGGAAGTCGAGCTGGTTGGTGGAGATGGTGTACTCCGTCCCGATCACGCTCTTGATCTCGAAATCGATCTTGGGGCCGTAGAATGCCGCTTCGCCTTCCACCTCCTTGAAGGGGTATCCCGATTCGGTCATCGCCTCGCGGATGATGGCGAGCGCCGCCATCCACTTCTCCGGCTGGTCGACATACTTGTCGAGCTTCTTCAGGTCCGGCAGCGACAGACGCATGTAATAGTCCTTGATGCCCATCAGGTCGTAATAGCGCGCGTGCAGGCGCATGACCTTGATGAACTCCTCCTTCGCCTGGTCGTAGCGGCAGTAGATGTGCGCGTCGTTCATGCAAAATCCGCGCACGCGCATCAGGCCCGACAGGCCGCCGGAGGCTTCGTAGCGGTAATCCTGGCCGTACTCCGCGATGCGCAGCGGCAGCTCGCGATAGGAATGCCGCGTCGCCAGATAGATCATGTGGTGATGCGGGCAGTTCATCGGCCTGAGGTAGTAGTTCTCGCCGTCGATATCGAGTGGCGAGTACATGGTGTCGGCGTAATAGGGCAGGTGCCGCGAACGCAGGTACAGCGTCTCCTTAGTGATGTGCGGGGTCGCCACGCGGACGTAGCCGTCCTTGCGCTCTTCCTGCAGCGCCAGGAATTCCAGCTCCTGGCGGATCACCATGCCCTTGGGCATCCACAACGGCAGTCCCGCGCCGACGTCCGGCGAGAAGGTGAAGAGTTCCATTTCGCGCCCAAGGCGGCGATGGTCGCGCTTCTCGGCTTCTTCAAGCCGGTGCAGATAGTCGCCCAGCTCCTTCTGGTCGCGCCAGGCGGTGCCATAAATGCGCTGGAGTTGCGCGTTTTTGGCGTCGCCGCGCCAGTAGGCGCCCGCGATCTTGGTCAGCTTGAAGGAGTCGCCGACCTTGCCGGTCGAGGAAAAATGCGGGCCGCGGCAGAGATCGTGCCAGTCGCCGTGCCAATAGATCGAGACGTCCTCGCCCGCGGGAATATCGCGGATCAGTTCGGCCTTGTACTTCTCGCCGATACCCTCAAAGTGCTCGATGGCGGCGTCGCGCGGCCACACTTCACGGCGCGTCGGCAGGTCCGCCTTGACGATCTCGTGCATCTTCTCTTCGATCTTGGGAAGATCTTCGGGCGTGAACGGCTCTTCCCGCGCGAAGTCGTAATAGAATCCGTCCTCGATCGCCGGCCCGATGGTCACCTGGGTGCCGGGAAACAGCGCCTGGACCGCCATAGCCAGCACGTGCGCGGCGTCGTGGCGGATCAGTTCGAGCGATTCGGGATCCTTCTTGGTGATGATGCGGATTTGAGCATCGTGCTCGATCGGACGGAACAGGTCATACTCGTGGCCGTCGACCATGATGACGAGGGCGGATTTCGCCAGACCAGGACCGATCGCCTTGGCGATGTCGCCGCCGGTTGCGCCGCGCGGAAAGGTCATCGTCTTGCCGTCCGGCAGGGTGACGACTATCTGGCTGGCTGTGGCTGGCGCGGACACGGGCAATTCCCTCAAAAGACGGCGGGACCATCTTCCAGCGACTGCCCGTATGTCAACTTTCTTGACGAAAGCCGGGGCTGCGGCAAAGCCCGACATGGCCCTGAGACAAGTCGATGCTAGGTTCTGGTTGGTAAAGGTTCGTGTGTTGTGAGTTTGCTTCACTCGTCGCGGTTTTTGGCTGTCGCCACCGTCGCCTGCGCTGCGTTCACCGGCGCGCGGGCGCAGCAGGTCATCGTGCTGAAGGACGGCGTTGCGGCCATCCAGCTTTCGAGCCCGGAACCGCAGAACCTCGCCAGTGGCGCGGCGCTGAACCTCAAATTGCCCAGCGCCTCCATGAACGCCCAGGCGACGGCCAGTATCGGGCAGGACACCGGTAGCGGCAGCTTCTGGCACAAGGACGCCGCCCAGCTGGGCGCGCAGATACAGGGTCCGCTGGGCAGCAGCTTCTCTGCAACCGGAGAGCACCAGCTTTCGCTCGAGTACCGGGCGCCCGCAGACGCCGCGCCTCAGACCGCCGACCACCTCGTGCGCTCCGAAAACCAGACCGCAAGCGCCCAGCTGACGGCTCCGTTGGGTGGCGTGCAGATCACCGCCGGAGCCCAGCACAGCGCCACGGTCTCCCAGGACATGTCCGGTTCCGAGGCCGAAAGTCCGGTCGTGGGCACCCAGGATCACTCCATTTTCGCGCGCATGAACTGGCGGCCGTTGGGCGGCGTCGACGTCGCGGGCGGTGCGACGGCACGCACATCGGCCATTACTTGGCGCGGCGGCACCGAGCGCTCGAGCAGCTATCATTCCCTCGATCCGGATGTGTCGGTCGGCGTCAGGCCGTGGCAGGGCGCGAAATTGAGCGCCAAGCTCGAGCATGTCGTCTCGCCTTACGACGCGGGCGCGTTTGCGGCTTACAGCACCGATCAGGCGCCGAACGCACCGGCGCTGCGGCCAGATCATGCATGGCAGCTTGAGACGCGGTTGGAGCAGGACATAGGCGCCACGAAGCTGTCAGCCGCGTATACGGCTTCCCGGCAAGGCTCCGCGACCGAACTCGTTGCCGGCCAGGGCGCCACGCAATCACCCGCTTCCACGCCTTTGCTGCGGCGCGACAACCTCTCGGTCGGCGTGTCCGTGCCCTTGGACGCGGTCGGGCTGGCGGGCGCCAGCGTCAGCTCGCAAGCGCAGTGGCAGACCTCGCGCGTCGTCGATCCGGTCACTCAGGAGCAGCGGGCGGCTTCCGGGGAGGTGCCGCGCAAATTCTCCCTGCGCGTAGCGCATGCACTGGCCGACAAGCGGTTGAGCCTGGGTCTGACCGGCGATTTCACCGGGGCGTGCACCACCTATCAGGTCAATCAAATCAGCACGACGAGCTCCGGCGGCTCGCTCGGCGCCTTCATGGCGTTCACGCCCGGCCGGTATCAGATCGATCTCAATG
>DATKOE010000150.1:0-14903 GCA_035524815.1 Rhizomicrobium sp. | reverse complement strand
TGTTCGGCCCGTCCGACGGGGCATGATCGGGATCCTGGTGCACCTCGAGGAACACCGCCGCGACGCCCACCGCCACGGCCGCGCGCGCCAGCACCGGCACCATCTCGCGGTCGCCGCCCGTCGCCGCGCCGAGCCCGCCCGGCTGCTGTACCGAATGGGTGGCGTCGAACACCACCGGCACGCCCATCTTGGCCATGACCGGCAGCGCGCGCATGTCGCTGACGAGCGTGTTGTAGCCGAAGCTCACGCCGCGCTCGCAGGCGAGCACGTTGGGGTTGCCCGCGCCGGTGATCTTGGCGATGACGTTCTTCATGTCCCACGGTGCGAGGAACTGGCCCTTCTTGACGTTGATCGCGCGGTGGGTCTTCGCCGCGGCGACGAGAAGATCGGTCTGCCGGCAGAGGAACGCCGGAATTTGCAGGACGTCCACCGCCTCGGCCACGGCCGCGCACTGATCCGGTTCGTGCACGTCGGTCAAGACCGGCAGGCCCAGCTCGGCGCGGATGTCGGCGAAGATCGGCAGCGCCAGCTCCAGGCCCATGCCGCGCGCGGAATTGGCGGAGGTACGGTTCGCCTTGTCGAAGCTAGTCTTGTAGATCAGGCCGACCCCGGCCTTCTCGCAGATTTCGGCAAGCGCGGACGCCATCTCGAAGGCGTGCACGCGGCTTTCGAGCTGGCAGGGACCGGCAATCACCGAAATCTTCTTCGTGTTGCCGATTTCGACGGAGCCGACCTTCACGGTCGCATTGGGGGATACGGCGGTCATGCTGTCTCTATACACCCTCCCTCACGGGGAGGGTTGAAAATCATTTCAGCAGATACGCCACGGCCGTGAACGGGGAGATGATCGGCGCCAGGACGCTCATGATCGCCCAATAGGTCGAGCGCCTGACCCGGATCACGTCGCCGGGAAGGATGCGGGTGGTTTCGTCGGCGGCGACTTCGCGCTCGCTCGTCTCGCCTTCGTGGCGCACCCAGATGGTCGACTCCGTGGCGCGGTCGGTGTAGCCGCCCGCCAGCGCGATGGCGTTGGGCGCGGTCATGGCGTTGACGTAGGCGTATTCGCCGGGCTTGGAGACCTCGCCGATGATGTAGAACGGGCGGTAACTCATGATCTCGACCGAGACGCGCGGGCTGATGAGATAGCCGCCGTTGACGAAGCCACCGGCGATGCGGCTTTCGAGCCCGAACGTGGTCAGGCCCGCAGCCTGCACCTGCCCGATCAGCGGCAGGCGCACGAAGCCCTGGCCGTCGATCGCAAATTCGCCGGAAAGGTCGCCCTCGTTGAACACGGTCACGCGCAGCTTGTCGCCGGGACCGAGGCGATAGAGCGTGTCTTCGGACGGGCGCAGGCCGGTGACGGTGACCTGCTCATAGGGCCGCGGCGGCTCCTCCATCGTGGAATAGCGCAGCGGCGTGCCCGGCGACGGCGCAGCGCTCTGGGTCAGCGCGGCGGGAGGCGGTTCGATCGGAGAGGCCGCGACGCGCGCGGACGGCGCGGCGACGGGCGGAGATGCGGGCGCGGCTGTCTGCGAAGCCGGCGCCGAAGTGGCGACCGAAGCGTCTTCCTCGCCGGTGGGCGGGATCATGGTGGCGTAGCGCGGCTGCTCCGGCGCCGCGGACTCGCCCTGGATGCGCACCGGCCCCCGATACTGCTGGCTGCTCTGGGAAACACTCAGCCTGAGCGCCGGCGCGGACGCATCGGACGGCGAAGCGGACTGCGCCCACGCGGCCAATCCGAACGCCATCACGGCGGCAAAACCCAAAGGCACGGATTTCCAGCCCATGCCCGGACATTAGCGGGCGAGGCGTTTACGAACGTTTAAGGAAGTGGAGGCGGCGGCCCCCGACGGAGCCGCCACCTCCCGCGAAGAACGCGCTTATTGCGAAAGCCAGTATGTCATCTGCGCATTCGGACGATCGATGAAGCACTGACGGTTGAGATGGTACTTCTTGATGACCGCGACCGCCTGATTGGCCGAGGCCTGGTCGCCGCCGTAATCGAGCATCCAATGCGAGCCGTCGACGACTTTCCAGGCGCCGCCGACATTCTGCGCCGTGGTGGTGGCCGGATCGTTTCCGACGCAATCCTGGCCCGGCATCTGGCTGGACGGCACGTGGTTGCCCGACTTCCAGTACATCATCGCGGCGTTCGGACGATTGACGAAGCACTGCTGGTTGAAGTTCTCGCCGATGATCACGCTCGCGGCGCGGTCGGCGGCGGACTTGTTGCCGCCGAAGTCGAGAATCCACATGTTGCCCTGAACCACCTTCCACGAACCGCCGATGTGGGCGACCGTGACGAGGCCGGGATTGAAGCCGATGCAATCCTCAGGCCCCATGATCGGGAACAGCGGGAACGGATGCAGCGGCTGCACCGGCTGAGGATTGAAGGGTTGTGGCTGTGGCTGTGGCTGTGGCTGCGGCTGCGGATTGGGCGGCGGCCAATGCGGCTGGAACGGCAGTGGGAACGACGGCATCACCGGCATCGGGATCGGTGCCGGGAAGTACATCACCTTATGGAACTGGCCGCGGTACTCGTAATCGGTGCGTCCGGAGTTGTCGGTGAACTCCGTCAGCGCCTGTATGCTCATGTTGCCGCTGGCCGAGGCTTTCAGGATCACCAGCGTGTGCGCGAAGCCCGGATCGAACGACGCGGTGACGATGCGCACGTCGTGCTGCGTGAACGCATCGACATAGCTGTGACCGGGCACCGTGCCCCAGTCGCAATCCGTCGGATAGCAGCGGGCGAACACGTGCACCGCCACTTGGTCCGGCCCCGCCGGCGTGACGACGATGCGGGTGATGTCGTTGCTCGAATCGTCGTTGTTGATCCAGTTGCCGTAGAATTCATGCGTGCTGGCCGGCGCCGGGCTTGTCATCAGACCGGCACACAGCACCGCGGCGGCGACCGCGCCGCTGCGCAAGTTCAAGAGCATGGCAAACCTCCCAGTCGCGTCCCCCAAGGGCGCTTATGAAAGCAAGGTTAAGGCAAGTCGCAGCGCTTGACTGAGAATGGGTATCATTAGGGCGGAACTTGTATGTTTGTTAATCCAACAAACTTGCCCGGAACGTCGCGATGCTCCGGGGTGGCGGACCGGCGAAGAAGCCGTGTTGCTGCGCACCCGGAACAGGAGAGGGTCCAGCGGAGACGGCAAATTCGTTTGATCGGCCGCGCACCGGAGACGGAGCAGAAGCCGTTCAGGGCGGTATAGAACCTATAGGCCACGCTGGGGTTGGTCTAGCGGATAAATATCGGGCGAAAAATCGATCTTCAGGTCCGCCATTCGCGCGAGAAGGTCACATCCGAATACATCACCGGTGTTTCCTTCCAAGTACCAACCGATGAAGAACTCGGTCCGGCCACCCTCGGCGCGGATACGATGGAAAAACCCTCGATGCGCGAACAACCGGTCGAGCACTTGGCCGAGTGCGGTCGGCAGGCTGACGCCCGGCCATTCACCATTTGCGATATCACGGCTTATCCAATAGCTCTCCCGCCAATTGCCTGACAGCGGCTTGCCGATTGGCGTGGTGCGCGGCTCGCCAGCCCGCCAGCAGCGGAACGGCTCTAGTTTGAGCGCTGAGGTGATTTCAGCCGGATCGATCGACGGATGTTCGATACGAAGAGAGACGGCGTATCGATAAGCATTCGTCATCTACACCAGCCTGCTCTGTCTCACCGCCGCCGCGATGAAACTTGAGAACAGCGGGTGCGGAGCGAACGGGCGCGACTTCAGTTCCGGGTGGAACTGGACGCCGATGAACCACGGATGCGTCGGGATTTCCATGATCTCGGGCAGGCGCCCGTCAGGCGACCAGCCGGAAACCACGAGGCCCTGCTCGGCGAGGTGCTTGGTGTAATTGGTATTCACCTCGTAGCGGTGGCGGTGGCGCTCGGAGATGTTGCGCGCGCCGTAGACTTCGGCCACGCGGCTGCCTTCGGTCAGAACCGCGGGATAGGCGCCGAGCCGCATGGTGCCGCCGAGATCGGTGTTGGCGTCGCGATGCTCGAGCTGGTTGCCCTTGATCCACTCCGTCATCAGCGCGATCACGGGATATCGCGGCTTGCCGTTCTCGGTGGTGTTGGCGCCTTCGAGCCCGCACAGGTCGCGCGCCACCTCGATCACCGCCATGTGCAGGCCGTAGCAGATGCCGAAGAACGGCACCTTATGCTCGCGCGCGAACTTCACCGCGGCGATCTTGCCCTCCACGCCGCGTTCGCCGAAGCCGCCCGGCACCAGGATGCCGTTGACGTTCTCCAGGAAGCTCGCCGCATCGGCGCGCTCGAAAATCTCGCTGTCGATCATGTCGAGGCGCACGCGCACGTTGTTGGCGAGCCCGCCATGCGTCAGCGCCTCCGCCAGCGACTTGTAGGAGTCCTTGACCTGCATGTACTTGCCGACGACGGCGATGCGCACCTCACCTTCCGGGTTCGTCACGCGGTCGACCACCCAGTCCCATTTCGAAAGGTCGGGCGCGGGCGCGTCCTTGATGCCGAACACCTTCAGGAGTTCGGTATCGAAACCGGCTTCGTGATAGGCGTGCGGGGCGTCGTAGATGGTGGGCAGGTCGAGTGCGGGGATGACCCGCTCCTTTGCCACATTGCAGAACAGGCCGATCTTGCGCCGCTCGTCCTCCGGAATGGGCTTTTCGCAGCGGCAAAGCAGGATGTCGGGCTGGATGCCGATGGCGCGCAGCTCCTTCACCGAGTGCTGCGTCGGCTTGGTCTTCAATTCGCCCGCGGCCTCCAGATAAGGCACCAGCGTCAGGTGGATAAAGGCGTGGCTCTCGCGGCCGAGTTCGTTGCCGAGCTGGCGGATCGCTTCGAAGAACGGCAGGCCCTCGATGTCGCCGACGGTGCCGCCGATCTCGCAGAGCAGGAAATCCACGTCCTCGCGGCCCGCCAGGATGAATTGCTTGATCATGTCGGTGACGTGCGGGATCACCTGCACGGTGCGTCCGAGGTATTCGCCGCGGCGCTCCTTCTCGATCACCTGCTGGTAGATGCGCCCCGAGGTGATGTTGTCGGCCCGGCTCGACGAAACCGCCGTGAACCGCTCGTAGTGGCCGAGGTCCAGATCGGTCTCGGCTCCGTCGTCGGTGACGTAAACCTCGCCGTGCTGGTGGGGACTCATGGTCCCCGGATCGACGTTCAGATAGGGGTCCAGCTTCCGCAGACGGACCTTGTAGCCACGCGCCTGCAGAAGCGCTCCGAGAGATGCGGAGGCAAGGCCTTTTCCCAAGGAAGAAACCACGCCGCCGGTGATGAAGATCAACCGCGCCATGGAAGTCCTGTATGGCGAAAGAAGCGTGCCACCTCAAGCGCAAAGAATAGGTATTTTCCCCGCCAGAGAATTTGTCTCAGGCACCCGCGGCAAACCGCTGAATCCCAACGGATTAGTGCGGCGTCGGAACCGCAGGAGCCCGCGGCGCGGGGGCCGGTGCGACGGGTTGTTTCACGGGCGCGGCCGGGCTCGGCTGCGACAGCGGCGAATCAAGCGGCGAAGCCTGCTTGTGGGTGTGCGCCACCAAGAGGTTGAGCCCCATGCAAACGATGAAGAAGGCGATCGCCAGAATCGATGTCGTGCGCGTCAGCGTGTCGGAAGCGCCGCGCGGGCTGAACAGGCCGCCGAAGCCGCCGCCGCCGCCGCCACCGCCGCCGATGCCGAGCGCGCCGCCCTCGGAACGCTGCAACAGGACGAAAATGATCAGAAGAACCGCGATGACGAGTTCAAGGACGAGCAGCAGGGTTTGCATGGATGCGCCTTTCAGGGGGCGGCTTGTAGACGATCGGCCGGGGAATGGAAAGCCGACGCGCCGAGGCAGGGTGTCGTGCCGCGATTTCCCGCCGAATTAAGGGGTTAGCGGCGGATTTTCAGGGTTAGGCGCTGGCGCGGACGGGAAGCGGGGGCCCCTTCGTCCGGGAGCGGATCGTGGCAACGGCGGCGTCGACCGCCAGCAAGTGCTGCGGCACGGTCTTGTCGGGGTTGAGGACGAAGCTGAGGTTGAGCGCGGCGTGGCCGAGCAGATGCATCGACGCGTTGCGGTCGACGCCGAATTCGAGGCCTTCCACGGCCGCCTGGATCGATTCGCACCACGGCGTGGCGCTTTCGAATTCGGTGGCGCGGCACCGCTTGGCGACGGCGTCGGTCAGCTTGGCGAGCTTCACGAGATTGGCGGCGTAGGCCGGGTCGTCCATATCGTGGAGCAGCCGCCACAGAACGCAGATTTGGAACGCATCGCGCCGAAGCTTCTCCGTGTTCAAGAGCTCGCGCGCGCCCTTGAGCTCGGTATCCATGCGCGCGGTCACCTGCTCGGCGTTCAGTCCGTCCTTGGCCTTCATCTTGAGGGTATTCGGGGGCTCGAACAGATCGGCGTTGCTCGCGCGGGTGGGATCGCTGCGGCGGTCGGGCCCGACGTAATCGGTGGTGATGACGAAGCCCTTGCGCCGCTCGACATGGGTGTCGATGCGGCCGCGCAGCAGCGTCGTGGAGAACGGGCGCAGGATCAGGTCGTCGGCTCCGGAATCGAGCACGCGCTTGACCAGCGTCTCGGTCTTCTCCCAGGCCGTGACGATGATGACGAGGAACGGATTGTAGCCGCCCACGCCCTGACGCAGCTCCTGGATCATCGCGCAAAGTTCGGCGTCGGCCCCCATCGCCTCGCACAGGGCGAGATCGGGCGGGCGCTTGCGGATCACGTCAAAAAAGGCCTCGACGGAGCCCACCGTCTCGATCTTGCGGAAGCCGAGGGTGTAGAGCACCGCGCGCGTGGCGGTGCGGTGGGCCGCCACCGGGTCATATACTAAAGTGTCGGCGGTCTCGTAGGAGAGCCTAGCCATCGCGCCACCAAACCTGCCGCGGCAAGCATGGGCGGGCCGGGTTAAGGAATAGTGGGCCGGTTTGGTAAAGACCCGGCAACCTCCCCTCTATACGGGTGCTGCGGCAATGATGGCGAGAAAATCCGAGGCCTTCAGACTTGCGCCGCCGACCAGCGCGCCGCCGACTTCGGGCTGCGCCAGGATCTCCTTGGCGTTCTTCGGGTTCACCGATCCGCCGTAGAGAATCTCGATCTTCGCGCCGGCGTCGCCGAACCGCGCGACCAGCACATCGCGGATATGACGGTGCATCCTGGCGATGTCCTCGTTGGTGGGCGTGCGCCCGGTTCCGATCGCCCACACCGGCTCGTAGGCGATGGCCGCAGTCTTCGTCGCCGCTTCGGCGGGCACGCTCACCGCGAGCTGATGGTCCACCACCGCCTCTTCGCGGCCGGCCAGACGTTCGGTTTCCGTCTCGCCGATGCAGATGATGACGCCCAGCCCCGCGCGCCAGGCCGCCTGGGCCTTGGTGGCGATGAGCTCGTCGGTTTCGCCGTGATACTGGCGCCGTTCCGAATGGCCGACGATGGTCCAGCCGGCGCCCGCATCGCGCAGCATCTCGGCGGAAACGTCGCCGGTATAAGCGCCCGACGGCTTCGGGTGGCAGTCCTGACCGCCGACACCGACGGCCGTGCCTGCAATCGCGGCAACCCGGGCCACCAGCGTCGCCGGCGGGCAGACCACGACCGACAGACCCGGGCGGGGCTCAAGGCCCTGAAGCAGCGCCCGCACCTCCGCCAAGGAGGCGTCCAAGCCGTTCATTTTCCAGTTTCCTGCGATCAACAAGCGCATCTCCTTGCCGTAGAGGGCCCCCCTCCCTATCATCCACCGCCTTCCGCCGCCATGCGACTTTCACCGCGGCAAAAAACGGGTCTGCCATGCTCCAGGAATTGCGGAAATACACGAAGTCTTGGTATGCCAACGTCTTTCTCGGCCTGCTGACTCTGAGTTTCGTGTCCTGGGGCGCCGGCAGCTGGTTCGGTGCCAGCGTGGACACTTCCGTGGCCAAGGTGGGCGGCACTCCGATCGACCAGAACGAGTTCCGGCGCGACTACACCAACGCCCTGCGCAACGCCGGCGATCAGCGCGGCAAGGCCATTTCGCCCGAAGAGGCCAAGAAAATGGATCTGGGCGGCCAGCTGCTCGACCAGGAAATCACCCGCACCGCGCTCGACAACGTCGTGCGCAAGCTGGGACTGACCGCCAGCGATGCGATGGTCACGGCGGAAATCCAGCGCATTCCCGCGTTCGCCGGCCTCACCGGCCAGTTCGATCGCCAGACCTTCCAGCAGCGCATCGAGCGCATCGGCTACAGCGAGCAGGGATTCATCGAGTTGGTGCGGGCCGACACTGCGCGTACGCAACTGCTCAATGCCGTGCAGGACGGCTTCCTGCTGCCGTCGGGCTACGCCAAGGCGATCTTCAGCTTCGCCATGGAGATGCGCGCGGCCGATTACATCGTGGTCGACGCCAAGGCGGTCGGCGCCATCCCGCCGCCCCCCGATTCCGTGCTGGAGGCCTATGTGAAGGCCCATCCCAACCGCTATTCCACGCCCGAGTACCGCGACGTGACCTATGCATGGATAGCCCCGCAGGACGTGTCGGCCGGCATCACGGTCACCGACGACCAGATCAAGCAGGCCTACGACAACCAGATCGAGAAGTACGTCGTGCCCGAAAAGCGCGACCTGCAACAGCTCCAGTTCACCTCCGAAGCCGACGCCAAGGCCGCGAGCGCCAAGATCAAGGCGGGATCGAGCTTCGATCAGGTCGCGGCGGCGCACGGTGACAAACCCGTGGCGCTGGGCGATCTGGTGGCCGACGACCTCGATCCGAGCCAGTCGAAAGTGGTGTTCGCGCTCAAGCAAGGCGAGGCCTCGCCTCCGCTGAAGGCCGCGACCGGCAACTCGTGGGTGCTGATCAAGGTCGTCAAGATCACGCCGGGATCGACCAAGACCCTGGATCAGGCCAAGGACGAACTGCGCCAGGCGATCATCGCCGAACTGGCGCAGTCCAAGCTGACGGACGTCGCCAACGCCTATACCGACGCCTCAAGCAGCGGCCTCTCGCTTCAGGAAGCCGCCAAGAAGGTGGGCATGCACGTGGCGCACGTGACGGCGATGGACATCAATGGCTATGCGCCCGACGGCACGAAGACCACTGCACCCGACGATCCCGAATTCCGTAAGCTCGTGTTCCGGGCCGAGCCGGGTGAGGAAGGCGATCCGCAGGCGCTGAAGACCGGAATGTACGTGATCTCCGTCAACGGCGCGATTCCGCCGAAGCTCAGGCCGCTCGACCAGGTGCGGGTGCAGGCGCTGGCGGACTGGACGGGCGAGCAGCGCGCCATCCTCATGAAGCAGAAGGCGCAGGACCTGACGGCGATGGTCAACCGCGACCAGTCGATCGTCGGCGCCGCGAAGTCGATCGGTGCAAGCGTGCAGCAGAGCCCGGCCCTCCAGCACGGCACCGACGACGACACGTTTTCCGCCGCGCTGGTCTCGGCGCTGTTCAAGGCGAAACCCGGACAGGCCGTTTACGGACCGAAAGGCAAGAGCGGGGACTGGGTGGTGGCGCGGCTGACCGGCATCCTGCATCCGCCGGTTCCCGAGAACGCGCCGGAATTCCGCGCGGGCGTCGCCCAGATTTCCCAGGAGGCCGCGGGAGCCATCACCGAATCCTACGTCGCCGCGGAGAAGTCCGACCAGGGCGTGACGTACAACCACAAGCTCTTCAACACCATCATCGGCGGCGAGACCGGCGAAGGCTCGTGATCTGATCAATGTCCATTCAACCCGACTACGCCCACTTCGCGAAGAAATACGAAGCCGGCGAACCGCAGGTTCTTTTCGCGCGCCACATCGCCGATCTCGAAACACCGGTCTCCGCCTTCCTCAAACTGGCCGAGGGGCGCGACAACGCCTTCCTGCTCGAAAGCGTGCAAGGCGGCGAAACGCGCGGACGCTATTCCATCGTCGGCATGAAGCCCGACCTGATCTGGCGTTACCGGGACGGCAACGCCGAGATCAACCGTTCCGCCCGCAGCGCGCCGGATGCCTTCGTTCCGGACACGGAGAAGAATCCGCTCAAGTCCCTGCGCGGCCTGCTGCGCGAGACGGCGATGGCGCTGCCCGAGGGCCTGCCGCCGATGGCCGTGGGCCTGTTCGGCTATTTGGGCTACGACATGGTGCGACTGATCGAGCGGCTGCCCAACGCGCCGCCGGATACGCTGGGACTTCCCGATGCGATCCTTCTGCGGCCCACCATCACCGCGATCTTCGACACCGTGCGCGACGAGATTCTGATGGTGTCGCCGGTGTGGCCGGAATCGGGCGTCGACGCACGCGCCGCCTACGCGCGGACCTGCGAGCGGCTTTCCGACGCCATCGCCGATCTGGAGCGCCCCCCGCCCTCGAGCGCCACGCCCGCCGACCTGCCCGCGAACGTGCCCGTCGAGTCCAACATGAGCCACGGCGAGTACATCGACATGGTGGCGCGGGCCAAGGAGTACATCCTCGCCGGCGACGTCTTCCAGGTGGTGCCCAGCCAGCGTTTTCGCCGGCCGTTCAATCTGCCCGCATTCTCGCTGTACCGCGCCTTGCGGCGGCTGAACCCTTCGCCGTTCCTCTATCACCTCGCCTTCCCGGGATTCTCCATCGTGGGATCGAGCCCCGAAGTGCTGGTGCGCCTGCGCGACGGCAAGGTGACGATCCGCCCAATCGCCGGCACGCGCCCCCGCGGGGCAACGCCGGAAGAGGACAAGCGCCTCGCCGAGGAACTCATCACCGATCCCAAGGAGCGCGCCGAGCATCTGATGCTGATCGACCTCGGCCGCAATGATGTCGGCCGTGTCGCCAATACCGGCGAAGTCACCGTCACCGACAGCTTCTTCATCGAGCGCTACAGCCACGTGATGCACCTCGTCTCCAACGTCGAAGGCGCGCTGCGCCCCGGCCTGGATGCGGTGGATGCGCTGGCCGCAGGGCTGCCCGCCGGCACGCTCACCGGCGCGCCCAAGATTCGCGCGATGGAGATCATCGACGAGTTCGAGAAGGAGAAGCGCGGCGGCGCCTATGCCGGCGCGGTGGGATACTTCGCCGCCGACGGATCGATGGACACCTGCATCGTACTGCGCACCGCGGTGGTGAAGGCCGGCATGATGTACGTGCAGGCCGGCGGCGGCATCGTCGCCGACAGCGTGCCGGAAAGCGAATTCCAGGAAACGGTGAACAAGGCGAAGGCGCTGATGAGTGCGGCCGACGAAGCCGTGCGCTTCGCGAGCGCGAGCAAGCGGGGGCAGTGAGACCTGCGCGCTCGTCTCGAGTGCCCGGGCTTTCGGCGCGGTCACGTTCACACGAGCGGGTTGAGAGCGCTTCGCGGCGGGCCCCGGCGAGCGACTCCTTTTCCTTGGTCGTGTGAGCCGTGTCGCAAGTCCGCGCGCTGTGACAGCGCGTCGCGACGATCGTGGGTGTGCCGCGATAAGGTTAAATCAGGCTGGTGTGGCACGGGCGCGCGGTTCGTCCTACGATTCCCGGTGCCGGCGAGTGAATGTCCGGCGTGATCCATCGGGGGAAGCAAGATGGACGTCGTTACCTCTCGGGCAATCGCCCTGCCCGGCCTCTCGTTCGTTCGCGCCCGTGCATGCACTTTGTTGCGAAAATCGCTTCTGCCGATCGCCGTTCTGGCGATGACGGCAAGCCCGTCACCGGGGCAGACCGCTTCACAGAGCGCGGCGGCCGCGGGCGAAGCCTGGTGGACCAAATGCGTCGCCATTTACGATGATCGCGCCAGGCTGGCCTGTTTCGATGCCTCCGCGCCCAAAGACGGCCGCGCACCGGCGGCGCAGGAAACCGCGTCCGCAACGGCTGCGCAGGCGGCGCCTGCCGGCGAACCGCCCTCCCCGCCGCCCGCCGCCGAACACGCGCGCAGCTACCGGATTTCCGCGGGCTACGGCCTGGGCATCGGCAGCCACGCCGGCACTTTCGAACTCGCCGGCGGCACGCTTCATTCGCAGGCCGGTTTCGGCAGCGAAGGCGATACCGTCAGCGTGCAGGCGTGGGCCGACGACTACCTTGCCGAAGACTGGTCGCTGGGTTTCGAATACCTGTACTTGAACAACGCCGCCAAGCTCAACCTGGACCTGCCGAACGGCGCCACGGTCCTGACCGATCCGATCACCGCGCACGCCTATGCCAGCCTGCACGGCCACATCGGCTTTGCCAATGTCGCATACGCGCCGCAGCAGGATGCGCGGTTGCGACCGTTTATAGGTGCAGGCTTCGGAATCGGCTGGGGCTCGGCGGAGACGGATATCCGTGCGCAAAACGACTTTGCGGGTGATTATTTTTATAAGGCGCGTGTGGCGTCAGTGTTTGCAGCCTTGCAGGGGTTCGCAGGTGTCGACCTGATGCTGACACGCGATTACTATTTGTCCGGCTTCGGAAAGGCCGTGTGGGTGCCCGGGCACCCGTACAGCGTCGATCATCGCTACGTCGATTTCGTCTTCGGTGGCGCGCTAGGCCGCAGGTTCTAAAGGGGGAATCCATGTCCACACTCACGCTCGGTTCGGGATTTGACGCGTTCGCGGCGCTGTTCACGCAGTTCAGGCATCTCACGCTTCCCGAGGATTTCCTGGCGCAGGACTCCACTGTCGGTTCGTCGTTCGCGACCTTCATGAAGGGCATCATCACCAACGAAGGCGACACCGACACCGACTTCACCGCGTCGGTGAAGAAGAACACCTCGACGCTGGGCATCCTCTCCGCGGGCGGATACTACCTCGTGCTGAACGGGACCGGCCTTTCCCTCTCCCACGGCAGCGACGCCGCCACGATCGGCCGCTACATCGAGGATTCGAGCGGCACAGTCACTTCGCTCAGTCTCTACAAGGGCGGCAGCTACTCCAGCGGCGTCATCACCGGCGGCACGCTGGTGGCGACGGGCAATTTCAGCTCGACCCAGTTCTCGCTGCAGGTGGGCGCCAACAAGGTCGTGGTCGACGGGACCAATATGCCCACGCTGATTTCGGGCTTTTCCAGTCTCATGAGCTTGACCTACTCGGCCGACGTCAAGTTCACCGACATGACCTACATGACCAACGGGACGACGGTAAATACCGTCACCATCCCGGACGATCCGCTGTTGAGCGCGCTGAACGACTATCAGGACGTCTTCAAGCTGTTTGCCCCCCACTTCGGCGACGTGTTCAAAGAGGATTGGGCCGTAAAGCAGCTTTCCTCGACCCAACTCGCCTTCTCCGACGCCGACGGCTTTCTCATCATCAAGGGCAGCGGGCTTTCCTATACGGGATCGACTTCGAACTTCGATGCCGGCCAGGTCACCGGCACGGTCCAAAGCGCCACGGTCTATCGCGGCGGCACTTACAGCACGTCCAGCCACACCGTAAGCGGGGGCGAGGTCGCCTGCTCGGCCACGCTGAGCTCGACCAAGATCACCGGCACCGTCGGCCAACTGCAGTTCGTGGTCGACGGCAGCAATATCCCCACCACCGCCGACGCGATGGAGGCGATCTATGACGGCGATTACTCCGGGCCGTCGGTCACCGTCAACGACGTCAAGATCATGAAGGACGGCGTCCAGGCGGCGAAGCTCTCGTTCTCGTCGACCAAGCTCATCCTGACGGTGCTCGGATACAACTTCTCGTTCAGCGGCACGTTCACGAATGTGTTTACGCCCGACATCCTGAACAACATCACCGATCCCACCTTCCAGACCACCGGCCTCAAGGTGACGGATGCATCCACGGGCGTGACGGTGGCGAGCATCACCGGACTGTCGACTTCGGTCCCGCTGTTCGGCGGCGATTACGATGGCATTCTGGGTGACCTATTCAGCACTATCACCGCCATCAACGAGGCGGCTTCGGCAGGCGGCATCACGCAGAAATTCGCTCCCGGCTTGGTGGGCTACAATCTCGACGGCCTGAAGTTCGACAGCGCCTCCGCGATCGTCACCATCATCGGCACGTCGGGCAACGACACGTTCTTCGCGTCCACCGGCTTCACCGCCGACGAGCGGATAGATGGCGGAGCGGGAACCGACACGCTCGAGCTCAACGGCAGCTATTCCGCGGGCTTGTCATTCGCCCCCCACACCATCCTGAACATCGAAGTCCTGAAGCTCGACGCCGGCCACAACTACAAACTCACCACCAATGACGGCAACATCGCCGCCGGTAAGTCGCTCACCGTCGACGCTTCGGCGCTCGATTCCAGCCGGTATCTGAACTTCACCGGCTCGGCGGAGGTGGACGGCACCTTCACCATCACCGGAGGCGCCGGCAACGACTACCTCGTCGGCGGCGCGGGAGCCGACACCATCGACGGCGGCGCGGGCGACAACGTGATCAAGGGAAGCGGCGGCGCCGACTTGCTGATCGGCGGCGCGGGCCACGACACTTTCCTATACAAGGCCGCTTCGAATTCCACGGGCGCGGCTTATGACACGATCAAGAACTTCGATTTCACGATGGACAAGATCGACACCTGGAAAACGATCACCGGCATCGATGCATCGGTGAACTCGGGAACGTTGTCGACGGCCACGTTCGATGCGGATCTGGCGAGCGATCTTTCCGGCAAGCTGCTGTCGCATCACGCGGTGCTGTTCACGCCGGACACGGGCACGCTGGCAGGCAAGCTGTTCCTGGTGATCGATACCAACGGAATCGCAGGATACCAGGCCGGCGCGGACCTCGTGATCCGCCTCGCCAATCCGTCGAACCTGTCCGCCCTGGGACTGGGCACGTTCACTTAGGATGCGGGACGAGGCAGGCTGCCGGGGCATTCCAGGCCCGGGGCGCGGCGCAGAGGGCCTTGGTCAAGCCCTTGATCCCGCATTGGTTCGTAAGAGCGCTAAACCATCCGGCTGCCCCCTTCGGGACCTCCAAGCGACCGCGACCACCGAGGAACGGGCGCGTAGCCGAACGAGACGGGGAAACCAAACGAGGGGGCCGATGACCATCATTCGCGCCCGGAGGCCGAGAGCAGCGCCGGTGCAACCT
>DATKOE010000149.1:0-5889 GCA_035524815.1 Rhizomicrobium sp. | reverse complement strand
CCCCCGTGAACGGGGGGAGAAAGAGGCAGTGGCAGGTTAGATGTTCGACTCGCTTCAATCCCGCCTCGGCGGTGTGTTCGACAAGCTCAGGGGCCGCGGTGCGCTCACCGAAGCCGACGTCGACGAGGCGCTGAAGGAACTCCGCACGGCACTCATCGAGGCCGACGTCGAACTCGGCGTGGTGGAGGACTTCGTCAACAGAGTCCGCCCGCGCGCCGAAGGCGAGGCGGTGATCCGCTCCGTCACGCCCGCCCAGCAGGTGGTCAAGATCGTCCACGACACGCTGGTTGAGACGCTCGGCACGGAAAGCGCCGGGCTGACGCTCGGCTCGCCTCCGGCGCCGATCCTGATGGTCGGCCTGCAGGGCTCGGGCAAAACCACGACCGCCGCCAAGCTCGGCCTGATGCTCCAGGCCAAGGAAAAGAAGCGCGTCCTGATGGCCTCGCTGGACGTCAACCGTCCCGCCGCCATGGAACAGCTCAAGATCCTCGGCGAGCAGGCGAACGTGCCGACGCTGCCGATCATCGCGGGTCAGACGCCGCTCACCATCGCCAAGAGGGCGATGGCGGCCGCGCGCGTCGGCGGCTACGACGTATTGATCCTGGATACCGCCGGCCGCCAGCACATCGACGAGCAGTTGATGAGCGAGGCCGCCGCGGTGCGCGAGGCGACCAGCCCGCACGAAACCCTGCTGGTGGCCGACAGCCTGACCGGCCAGGACGCGGTGAACATCGCCAAGGCGTTCCACAGCCGCATGCCGCTGTCGGGCATCATCCTGACGCGCGCCGACGGCGATGCCCGTGGCGGCGCGGCGCTTTCGATGCGCCAGGTGACCGGTGCGCCGATCAAGTTCCTCGGCATGGGCGAAAAGCTCGATGCGCTGGAGGTGTTCCATCCCGAGCGCGTCGCCAACCGCATCCTCGACATGGGTGACGTCGTCTCGCTGGTCGAGAAGGCGGCGGAGACCATCGACCGCGAAAAAGCGGAGAAGATGGCAAAAAAGATGTCGAAGGGCCGCTTCGACATGAACGATCTCTCCGAACAGCTCGACCAAATGAAGAAGATGGGCGGCATGCAGGGCCTGCTCGCCATGCTTCCGGGCGTCGGCAAGGTCAAGAACCAGCTCGACGAGGCGGGCCTCGACGATCGCGTCATCACACGCCAGCAGGCGATCATCTCCTCGATGACCAAGATCGAGCGCTCCGATCCCGACGTGATCAACGGCTCGCGGCGCAAGCGCATCGCGGCGGGCTCCGGCGTGGAAGTCTCGGACGTCAACAAGCTCCTCAAGATGCACCGGCAGATGTCGGACGCGCTCAAGATGCTGAAGAAGGGCGGTCGCAATCCGCTGGCGCAGATGTTCGGCATGGGTGGCGGCATGCCGCCGGGACTGCCTCCTGGAATGACACCGGGAGGAAGAAAGTGAATCGTAATCGAATTTCCTCCCCCGTTTACGGGTGAAGAAAGTTCTTGTGAAGGGAAACAACACGACATGTCTCTGAAAATCAGGCTCTCGCGGGGCGGCACCAAGAAGCGCCCGCATTATGCGATCGTCATCGCGGATTCGCGGTTTCCGCGCGACGGCCGCTTCATTGCGAAGATCGGCTACTACAATCCGCTCCTGAAGAAGGACGATCCGGCGCGCGTCAAGCTCGAGGTCGAAAAGGCGAAGGAATGGCTTGCCAAGGGCGCCACGCCGACCGACCGCACGCACCGCTTCCTCGCCAATGTGGGCCTGTTGAAGCCGCTCAAGAAGAGCAACCCCGAGAAGTCCAAGCCGAAGAAGAAGGCGCAGGAGCGCGCCGCCGCGGCCGCCAAGGCTGCCGCTCCAGCCGAAGCATCGTCGTAAGACGGCGTCATGCAGGCATGACAGGAGGTCGCGATGCATCGTGATGTCCTTCTCGCCGCCATCCTAGGCGCGCATGGGCTGAAGGGCGAAGTGTGGGTGAAGACCTTCACCGAAACGCCCGACGGCCTCGGCGCCTATGGGCCGCTGCACGCCAGGGACGGGCGCGCCTTCACGCTGGAGTCGCTTCGGCCCGGCAAGGAAGGCGAGGCGGTGGCCGCCTTCGTCGAAATCCGCGACCGCGAGGCGGCGGAGGCGGTCAAGGGCGTCGAGCTGTTCGTCTCGCGCTCGAGCCTGCCGGCGGCCAGCGGCGGCGAGTTCTATCACGCCGATCTCGTCGGCCTCGATGCCGAGGACAAGGAGGGCCGGCGCATCGGCAAAGTGCAGGCGGTCCACAATTACGGCGCCGGCGACGTGCTGGTGATCGCGGGCGACGGCGGCGAGGAAATCCTTCTGGCGTTCACGCGCGAGAACGTACCCGAGATCGACATGAAGGCCGGACGCCTCATCGTCGCCGTGCCGGACGAAGTCGAAGCCAGCCCCGCAAGGGAGACGGAGTGAATTCTACCCTCCCCTTGAGGGAGGGTAAGGCAGGAGTAGATTTCCCGGTCATGGCCATCTGGTCCGCCACCGTTCTTACGCTATTCCCCGAGATGTTTCCCGGGCCGCTCGGCATTTCGCTGGTGGGCAAGGCGCTCGAATCCGGAATCTGGTCGCTCGAGGTCAAGGACATCCGCGATCACGGCCTCGGCAAGCATCGCACCGTGGACGACACGCCCGCGGGCGGCGGTCCCGGCATGCTGATGCGGGCCGATGTGGCGGCGGCGGCCATCGATGCGGTGGAGCGGGCGGGTTGTCCGCTGATCTACCTTTCACCGCGGGGAGCCCCACTTACACAAGGCCGCGTCAAAGCGCTGGCGGAAGGCCCGGGCGCGGTTCTGCTGTGTGGGCGCTTCGAGGGTCTGGACGAGCGCGCGATCGAAGCGCGCCAAATGGAGGAAATCTCGCTCGGCGATTTCGTGCTGGCGGGCGGCGAGATCGCCGCCATGGCGCTGGTCGAGGCGGCGGTGCGCCTGATGCCGGGGGTGCTGGGGGCGGCGGCCTCCCCGGCCGAAGAGACCTTCTCGGAAGGGCTTCTCGAGTACCCCCAGTACACGCGGCCGGCTGTGTTCGAAGGCTGGCCCATTCCGGATGTTCTAACCAACGGAAATCACAAGGAAATCTCCAGGTGGCGGCGGGCGCAGGCCGAGGCGCTCACGAAGCTGAGGCGACCCGATCTGTGGTCCCTCTATGAAAAGAGCAAGCGCTAGGCTATAGCGCCCGGCTCAAACTGCGATCACGCCCATTGCAGTACCAAAAGAACAACTGTGCGGAGACCACGATGAACCTTTTGCAGCAGCTCGAAGCCGAGCAGATGAAGGCGCTGCGCGCCACCCCGCTCCCCGAATTCCGCTCCGGCGACACGGTGAAGGTCAACGTCAAGGTGGTCGACGTCACATTCGACGAGAAGACCAAGCAGAACAAGACCCGCGAGCGCCTGCAGGCCTTCGAAGGCGTCTGCATCGCCCGCCAGGGCGAGGGTCTGAACGAGAGCTTCACGGTTCGCAAGATCAGCTATGGCGAGGGCGTCGAGCGCGTCTTCCCGGTCTATTCGCCGTTGGTCGACAGCGTGATCGTGGTCCGCAAGGGGCGCGTGCGCCGCGCCAAGCTCTACTATCTGCGCGGCCGCCGCGGCAAGTCGGCCCGCATTGCCGAGCGCCAGGAAAACGAGGCCGCGGAAACCTCCGCCGAGGGTTAGTCGGCTCGACTGCAACGAAGAGTCGGCAGGGCCCTGACCGCGCCTCGTCCCATCTCGCTTCCTGTGTTTTTCTATCCTCCGAGGGCGCAGCGGCGCATTCGTGGTAGACTGCTGCATCACATATGTGGGGTGGCCATGAAGGACTTTTGCGTGGCCGTCGTGGTCGGGATGGTGCTGCTTGTTCCGTCTTCGGCCACCGACAAGCTGCCGACGAAAGTGGGAGCCTGCACCGTCACAACAATAAAAAGCGTTGGCACGCGGCTCGAAGGCATCCCGGATTCCGGTGGCGCGGTGAGCTATTCCAACGGCGGTTATCAGGTGTCCTATGAAGCCATCGAGGGGCTGAAGGGCTCGAAGAAGGGCGACAAGATACGCCTATGCCTCGTTTCCGTGCCCGACGAATGTCCACCCGGCGATGATCGCGGCAAGGTCTACAGGGCGACAAATCTGCGCACGCATCGAAGCTGGGAGGCATCGGACTCCGAACACATGTGCGGTGGGGCTTGACGGGCGAGTGGCGGAGTCCGTGACCCTGCTGATAATGTGCTTCGGCTCGATTGGGGGCGCATGCCGTGGTCAGCGTTTACGACCTGAAGCCGCGATTCCAGAATCTGCTTCGTCCGCTGTGCGGGGCGCTGGCGCGCGCCGGCATTACCGCCAACCAGGTGACGGTCGGCGCAGCGGTGCTCAGCATCGTCGAAGGCGCGGCAATCTCCTTCACGCAGGGCGCGCGCTTGGCTTTGCTCGCGCTTCCGCTCGTATTGTTGGTCCGTATGGCGCTGAACGCGATCGACGGCATGCTGGCGCGGGAGTTCGGCCAAAAGAGCCGTTTGGGTGCCATCCTCAACGAGTTGGGTGACGTGGTTTCCGACACCGCGCTCTATCTGCCGTTTGCAGCGATCCCCGGCTTTGTGCCGCTTGCGGTCGCGCTCGTCGTCCTCATCGCGGTTATTGGCGAGATGACAGGTGTCGTGGCCGTCCAGGTCGGCGCCTGCCGCCGTTATGACGGCCCCATGGGCAAGTCCGACCGCGCCCTGTGGTTTGCACTGTTGGCCGCAGTCATCGCCGCCAAACCCGGGCTGGCGCGGTTGAGTTGGATCTATCTGGCGGCAGTCGGCGGCCTCGGCCTCTTGACCATTGTCAACCGCGCCCGGGCGGCGTCGAAGGAAGACGCGCCGTGATCGCCCGCTGGCTCGCCGATCCGGTCCATTTCGCCATTGCGGCGATCTACGGCATTCTGATCTTTGCGAGCCTCGTCACTTACGTTCTGTGCAGGATGCGGCCCGGCGAGGCGACGCAAGAGCTCAAGAAGCGGGTGACCTCGTGGTGGTGGATGATCACCGTCTTCACCATCGCGATCCTGACGGCGCGCGCGGTGTCAACCGTTTTCCTCGGCTTCGTCGCGTTTCTCGCACTCAAGGAATACCTCTCGCTCATCCCCACACGCCGCGTCGATCGCGCCATCCTGATCTGGATGTATCTGGCCATTCCTGTGCAGTTCTATCTGGCGCACGAGGGTATGTATGGCCTCTCGCTGGTGTTCATCCCGGTGTGGATGTTCCTGTTTCTGCCCGCGTGCATCACCATTGGCGGCCACACCGAAGGCTTCCTGCGCGCGGTCGGCACGCTGAGCTGGGGCCTGATGATCACCGTCTTCTCCCTTAGCCACACCGCCCTGCTGCTGAAATTCGGAGTCAATCATGGCATAGGCGCGGGCGCGCTGTTGTTCCTGGTGGCGCTGACGCAATTCAACGACGTCGCCCAATTCACCACCGGCAAGTTGCTCGGACGTCACAAGATCATCCCCAGAGTGAGCCCCAAGAAGACGTGGGAAGGCTTCATCGGCGGGCTCGTCTTCACCACGGGCGCTGCGGCGCTGGTCGGACCGGTACTGACACCGATGACGCCGGAATGGTCGGCAGTGGCCGGTTTCATCATCGCGGTTTCCGGGTTTCTGGGAGACGTCACGATTTCGGCCTGCAAGCGCGATCTCGGCGTCAAGGATGCGAGCCAGCTCATCCCCGGTCACGGCGGCATTCTCGACCGCGTCGACAGTCTGATCTATTCGGCGCCGGTGTTCTTCCACTTCCTCAACTACTTCTTCGGCAACTGGCCCGCCAACCCGCTATGATCGGTTTCCTGCGCTGCGTCTTCTTCGTGCTGATCGTGCGACCGGTGTTGACCGTGATTCTCGGCGCCCAGGTGCGCGGGCGCGAATTGCTGCCCGCGCAAGGGCCCGCCATCA
>DATKOE010000148.1:0-14281 GCA_035524815.1 Rhizomicrobium sp. | reverse complement strand
CGCCACCAAGCCGTATGTGAAGGACCCGCACGCGATCGCGGAGGCAATCTGTTCCTTCCCCGGTTTGGCGCACCGCATCGAGGACGTGGGCCGCATCGGCAAGGTGCGCTTCATCAATGACTCCAAGGCGACCAACGCCGACGCCGCCGAGCGCGCGCTGGTGTGCTTCACCGACATCTACTGGATTGCGGGTGGCCGTCCAAAGGCGGGCGGCATCGTTCCGCTCGAGCCGCATTTCCCGCGCATCCGCAAGGCCTATCTGATCGGCGAAGCAGCGCAGGATTTCGCAGCCACGCTTTCGGGCAAGGTCGAATCCGAATTCTGCGGCACGCTCGAGGCGGCGGTCGCCGCGGCCGCGGCCGATGCGGCGGCGTCCGACTCCCGTGCGCCGGTCGTGCTGTTGTCGCCCGCCTGCGCCAGCTTCGACCAGTTCAAGGATTTCGAGCAGCGTGGCGAGGCGTTCCGCGAGTTCGTCGCCAAGCTGCGGCGGGGTGCCTCATGAACCGCGCCAGCCGCAACCTGGTGGCCGAGTGGTGGTGGACGGTCGATCGCCTCGCCTTCATCGCGGTGCTGGCATTGATCGGAATCGGCCTCATGCTTGCTTTCGCCGCCAGTCCGGCAGCCAGCGGCGGTCCGATGACGGAAGGCAACTTCACCTACGCCTTGAAGCAGATCGTCTTCACCTTGATCGCGATCGGCGTCCTGTTCGGCGCCTCCCTTCTCACCCCTGCGCAGGTCCGCAGCGCCGCGCTGATCGCGTTCGTCGCCGGGCTCCTTGGCTCGGCGCTTGTGCTGCTCTTCGGTCACGAGACGCTGGGCGCCAGGCGCTGGCTCGATCTCGGCTGGTTCACCCTGCAGCCTTCAGAGTTCCTGAAGCCCAGCTTCGCGATTCTGGTCGCCGCCATCCTGGCCGATCCGCGCCCGGCGCCTCTGCCGAAGCCGGCGGTCACGTTCATCATCGTACTGCCTGCCATCCTGATCCTGCTCAAACAGCCGGACGTGGGCCAGACGTTCCTGCTCATCGCACTATGGGCGGCGATGCTGTTCTTCGCCGGCCTCGCGCTGAAGTGGATTTGGATGATCGGCGGCGGCGCGGTGGGCATGGCAACCGCGGCGTTCTTCCTTTTCCCGCACGTGCAGCATCGTGTCCTGCAATTCATGGACCCGACGGACAAGGGCTACCAGGCAGGTCTGTCGCTGAAGGCCTTTGCGCATGGCGGCTTGTACGGCGTGGGTCCCGGCGCCGGGACGGTCAAGTATCACCTGCCCGACGTACATTCCGACTTCATTTATGCCGTCGCGGGCGAAGAATTCGGCCTCGTCTTGTGTGCGGCGATCGCGTTGCTGTTTTGCATCCTGGCCGTGCGCCTGCTGCTCCGTTCGGCGCAGGCGAAAGATTCGTTCGCCCAGCTTGCGGGTGCGGGTCTTTCGATCGTCATCGCGCTGCAGGCCTTCATCAACATGGGCGTGGCGGTGAATCTGCTCCCGGCCAAGGGCATGACCCTGCCGTTCATTTCCTATGGCGGCTCATCGCTCTTCGCCGTGGCGTTGACGATGGGCTTCGCGCTGGCCTTGAGCCGCCAGCGTCCACAGGTCGAACTGCGCGAGACCGCGATGTTTTCCCTCTTCGGAGGCTCGCGGCCATGACCATCGTGCTCGCGGCCGGCGGCACCGGCGGTCACCTCTTCCCCGCCCAGGCGCTGGCGGGCGAACTGACGAAGCGTGGCCGCAACATCGTGGTCATGACCGACAGGCGCGGCACCGGCTACGGCGACGTGTTTCCGGGCGCCGCCATCCAGATTGTGCCGTCTGCTGCCTTCTCCGATCGCTCGGTCCTCGGCCTCATGGCCGCCCCGTTCGAAATCCTGGCCGGCATCGTGATCTCCTGGTTCAAGCTCAGGAAGCTCAGGCCGCGCGCGGTGGTGGGCTTCGGCGGCTATCCCAGTGTTCCCGTCATGCTCGCCGCCTGCATCGCGCAGATGCCGACGGCGATCCTGTCTCCCGACGCGCTGCTCGGCCGGGCCAACCGTCTTTTGATGAATCGGGTCCGCGCCATCGCGGCGAATTTCCCGCTGGTGCGCTTCCTGCCGCGGGACAAGTCGAAGATCGTCTACACCGGCAACCCGCTGCGCCCCGAGGTAATCGCGCTCGCCGGTGCGCATTATGAGGCGCCGACCCGCAGCGGTGCGCTTCGCCTGTTGGTGTTCGGCGGCAGCCAGGGTGCGCGCGTGTTCAGCGAACGAGTACCGGCCGCCGTCGCCCTGTTGCCGCAGGAGATGCGTGCCCGGCTCGACATTGTCCAGCAATGCCGCGCCGAGGACCTCGAGGGCGTCCGGAGAGTGTACGAGAAGTTCGGTGTCAAAGCGGAGCTGGCCGCATTCTATAAGGACATGCCCGTTCGCATGGCTTGGTCGCACCTCGTGGTCGCGCGCGCGGGCGCCGGAACGGTGAGCGAGCTCGCCGCCATCGGCCGTCCGGCCATCCTGGTTCCGCTGCCCCACGCTCTCGACGACAACCAGACGCCCAATGCCGATGCGCTCGTCACCGTGGGCGGGGGCTGGCGCGTGGCGCAAAAGGACTTCACGCCCGAGAAGCTCGCCGGCATGCTGACGGCCGCGTTCGCCGATCCGGGCGGGCTCGCCATTTGCGCTGCCGCGGCGAGGAAGCTCGCCAGGGCCGACGCCACCGAGCGCCTCGCCGACCTCGTCGACAAGCTGGAGGCGATGTCATGACCGCTCGCGCCCGCACCCGCGTTCCCCTCGACATCGGCGCCATCCATTTCATCGGCATCGGCGGCATCGGCATGAGCGGCATTGCCGAGATCATGCACAACCTCGGCTACAAGGTTCAGGGTTCCGACGCCGCCGACAACAACAACGTCAAACGCCTCAAGGCGATGGGTATTCCGATCAAGGTCGGACACGCGGCCGAAAACCTCGGCGAGGCGCAGGTCGTCGTCTATTCCTCGGCGGTCAAGCCCGGCAATCCCGAGTTCGAGGCTGCGCGCCTGAAGACCCTGCCCCTCGTCCGCCGCGCCGAGATGCTGGCCGAGATCATGCGGCTGAAGTCCTGCATCGCCGTGGCCGGCACCAACGGCAAGACCACCACCACCACGATGGTCGCCGCACTTCTCGATGCAGGTGGACTCGATCCCACCGTGGTCAACGGAGGCATCATCAACGCCTATGGAACCAACGCGCGCCTGGGTCAGGGCGAATGGGTGGTCGTGGAGGCCGACGAGAGCGACGGCACCTTCCTGCGTCTGCCGTCCACCATCGCGGTAGTGACCAATGCCGATCCCGATCATCTTGACTACTACCAGACCTTCGATCGCCTGCGCGAGGCGTTCCAGCGGTTCGTCGAGAACGTGCCCTTCTACGGCTTTGCCGTGCTTTGCATCGATCACCCGGAAGTCCAGGCAATGGTCGGACGCATCATGGACCGCCGCCTGATCACCTACGGCATGAGCCCCCAGGCGGACGTGCGCGCCGTCAACGTCCACTTCAAGGAGGGCATCTCCTGCTACGACGTCGTGTTTGCCGACCGGCTCAGGGGCACCGAGCGCCGTTTCGAGGGGTTGCGGCTGCCCATGCCCGGTGAGCACAATGTGCAGAATTCGCTGGCCGCCGTTGCAGTCGCCAACCAGCTCGGCGTTCCCGAAACTACCATCCGGCGCGCGCTGGAAACCTTCCGCGGAGTGGGCCGCCGCTTCACCAAGGTGGGCGAGTGGCGCGGCTCGGCCATTATCGACGATTACGCCCACAACCCGTTCAAGATCGCCGCTGCGCTCAAGGCGGCGCGTCAGGCCTATTCCGGGCCGATCATTGCCGTCGTTCAGCCCCACCGCTACACCCGCCTGCGCGATACCTTCGTCGAATTCGCCAAGTGCCTGAACGACGCCGACGTGGCGCTGATCGCGCCCGTGTATGCGGCGGGCGAGCAGCCGATCGACGGCATCAACCGCGACAGCTTTGCCGAAGCTTTGCGCGCGCACGGTCACCGCAACGTTCACGTCATCGAGGGTGACGCCGATCTCGCGTCCGCAGTGGCGCCGCATGTCAAGCCGGGAGGGGCGATCGTCTGCCTCGGCGCCGGTTCGATCACCGCTTGGGCCGCAAAGCTCCAGGCCGCGCTGGAAAAGCTGGAGGAGGGGGCCGCGTGACGAAGCCGTGCGATGCCCTTCCGCCCGTGCGGGGCACCTACACTTTCGGCGCAGCGCTGAGGGATTTGGTGTGGTTCCGTGCCGGCGGCGCCGCCGAAGTGCTTTATCGCCCGGCCGACGCCGACGATCTGGCGACATTCCTCGCTTCCCGCCCCGCCGACGTCCAAGTCAGCGTCATCGGCGTCGGCTCCAACTTGTTGGTCCGAGAGGGCGGCATTCCGGGCGTGGTGATACGGCTTCCTGCCGCGTTCGGCCTCGTCTCCACGGATGGCGTGCGTCTCAAGGCCGGTGCGGCAGCGCTCGACGCGGCGGTGGCGCGTAAGGCGGCGGATGCAGGCATTGCCGGGCTCGAATTCCTGCGGGGCGTTCCCGGCACCGTCGGTGGCGCGTTGAAAATGAACGCGGGCTGCTACGGCTCCGAGATCAAGGACATCTTCGTCGAGGCCACGGCTATCGACGGCAAGGGCGGCAAACACCTGCTGAAGCCCGACGACATGCGATTCGAATACCGCAAGTCGAACCTGCCGGAGGACTTCATCTTCGTGGAGGCGCTGTTCGAAGGCGTGCACGACGATCCCGAGACCGTACGGCATCGCATGGAAGATCTACTGGCTCGCCGCGAGGCCAGCCAGCCGATCAAGTCGCGCACCGGCGGTTCGACGTTCAAGAATCCGCCCGGTCACAAGGCCTGGCAACTGATCGACGAAGCAGGCTGTCGGGGCCTCAAGCTGGGCGGGGCGCAGGTTTCGGAGCTGCACGCCAACTTCCTCATCAACACCGGCAACGCCACCGCGGCGGATATCGAGGCGTTGGGCGAGGAAGTGCGCGCCCGGGTCAAGGATAAGTTCGGCATCGAGCTGGAATGGGAAATCAAGAGGGTGGGTGTGCAATGAAAAAGGTCGCGGTGCTTCTCGGCGGGCGTTCGGCGGAACGCGAGGTCAGCCTGGTGTCGGGCAAGGGCTGCGCCGGCGCGCTGCGCGAGGAGGGCTTCGATATCGTCGAGATCGATCCCAGCGTCGGCGATTTTCCCGCGGCGCTTCAGGCCGCCAAGCCCGATGTCGTCTTCAATGCGCTGCACGGCCGCTGGGGCGAGGACGGGTGCATTCAGGGCCTGCTCGAGCTTCTGCGTATTCCCTACACCCATTCGGGCGTTCTGGCTTCGGCGCTCGCCATGCACAAGCAGCGGGCGAAGGACGTCTATGCCGCCGCCGGCCTGCCGATCGTGAAGTCCATCGTCGTTGACCGCAAGGCCGCTGCCAAGGAACACCTGATGGAGCCGCCCTATGTCGTGAAGCCGGTGAACGAAGGTTCCTCGGTCGGCGTCTTCATCATCCGCAAGGGCGACAACCGCCCGCCCGAGGCGCTGGGCAGGGACGAGTGGAACCTCTCCGATCTCATGATGGTCGAGGAATACGTGCCGGGCCGCGAACTCTCGATCGGCGTGATGGGCGCCACCGCGCTGGCCGTCACCGAGATCACAACCAACCGGGAATTCTACGATTACGAGGCCAAATACGCCGCGGGCGGCTCTTTCCACACGCTGCCCGCCAGGATTCCGTCGAACGTCGCCAACGAGGCGATGCGGCTCGCCGAACGCGCGCATGCGGCTCTGGGTTGCCGCGGCGTGTCGCGCACCGATTTCCGCTACGACGATACCGGCGGCAAGAATCGCCTCATCATCCTCGAAACCAACACCCAGCCGGGCATGACGCCCACTTCGCTGGTTCCCGAACAGGCCGCACTGAACGGCATCGCCTATCGCATGCTGTGCCGATGGATCGTGGAGGATGCTTCGTGCGACCGGTGACGCAGGATCGCAAATCGCCGAAGACCCGGGGGCACTCGGGCCGCACGCCCTCGCGCGGGGTCACGCGCGGGTCGGCGCCGCAGACGTATCGCCGGTCCAAGTCCGGCTCGGGCTTTTTCGTCCGAGTGGGCGGCTTTCTCCGCGGCCTGCTCGACGCCCGCCGTCCGATGCTCTGGGTGACCCTGACGCTGCTCGTGCCGTTAGGCTTCGCCGCGCTGCTTTCCGCAGGAGCGGTCAACCGCGCCGAAAAGCGGACCGACACGGCTGCGGGCACGCTGGCATCGGACGCGGGCTTCGCCGTCTCGCAGGTGCATCTAGCGGGCAATGTGCGCACCACGCCCGCCGAGATCATGAATGCACTCGCCCTGGACACGGATCAGCCGATCTTCGCCATCAATCTTCAGGATGCGCGCGCCCGGTTGTTGCAGCTTCCCTGGGTCGCCGACGCGGACGTCAAGCGCCGCTATCCCGACGATGTCACCGTGCGCATAGTCGAACGCGTGCCGTATGCGCGCTGGCAGCGGCCCGACGGACTCTACGTCGTCGAGCGTGACGGCCGCCCCATTACGCAAAGCGGCGCCGACAAATTCGCGAAGCTGCCGTTGCTGATCGGCACCGGCGCGCCTCAGGCAGCCGACGCCTTCGTCGCGGCGGTCGCCGCCCATCGCGGCATCGTCAAGCGCGTGGCGGCGTACGAGTACGTCGGTCAGCGGCGCTGGAACCTCATTCTCGACGATGGCGTCGTCGTCAAGTTTCCCGAGGACGGATGGCGCAAGCAGCTTTCCGTCCTCGATCATCTGATTGTGGATAAGGGCATCCTGGAAGCGGATATCCGGGAAATCGATTTGCGGCATCCGTCTTACTACTTTTTTACTCGGCGCAGCGGTGCGCCCGAGCAGAAAGACAGAAAGGCGGAAACGGGGAGCCAGATCTGATGGGAGAAACGGTGCGGCTGAAAACCGCCGAATTAACGCCGGCCTATCGCACGGGACTTGTCGCCGTGCTGGATATCGGCTCGTCGAAAACGGTGTGCCTGATCGCCCGGGCAGAGCCGGGCGCACTGAAGGTGCTCGGAGCGGCGCTGCGCGAAAGCCGCGGTCTCAGGGCCGCCACGGTGATGGACATGACCGCCGCGGAGGAATCGATCCGCGACGTTGTCGCCGCGGCCGAGAACCTCGCCGATGCGCGCATCCAGAACGTGCTGGTCTCCGTCAATTGCGGCAGCCCGTGCAGCGTCACTTCACGCGCCGTGATGGCGCTCGACGGCGCCCTCGTCACCGACGACGTGCTGCGCGAACTCCTGAACGACGGCCGTTCGCGCTGCCAGAAGGACGGTCACACCGTCATCCAGTGCATGCCCACCAGCTACGTCATCGACGAGGCCGTCGGCGTGCGCGATCCGTCCGGCATGGTGGGCCAGCGCATCGGCGTGTCTATGCATGCGGTCGCCGTCAAGCCCACCGCGCTCACCAATCTGAAACTCGCCGTGGAGCGTTGCCATCTGAACGTCGCGGCGGCACTGTTCGCGCCCTACGCCAGCGGCCTTGCCGTCCTCAGCGACGACGAAAAGCAGCTTGGAGCCACCCTCATCGACATGGGCGGCGGCTGCACGTCCATCGCCGTGTTCCTCGAAGGCCATCTCGTTCATGCCGACGTGGTGCCGCTGGGCGGACAGCAGGTCACGGCCGACCTCGCCCGCATGCTGGCGGCCCCGCTGGCCGCCGCGGAGCGCGCCAAGGTGCTTTACGGAGCGGCATTGGGCGATCTGGAATCCGGCGCGGACGTGGTCGCCGTGCCCCAGATGGGCGAAGACAGCGACGAGGCCGACCTGCGCGTCCCCCGTTCGATGCTGACGCGGATCATCCAGGCTCGCCTGGAGGAGACTTTCGCCGAGGTCCACAAGCGCCTGCGCGAATCCGGCTACGACGTCGCCGCCGGCCGCCGCGTGGTGCTGACGGGCGGCGCCTGCCAGCTCGCGGGCGCGCGCGAACTCGCAGCGCGCGTCCTGAACAAGCAGGTGCGCATCGGCCGTCCGCGTCCGCAAGCGGGTCTGCCCGCATCTTCGGCAGGACCGGACTATTCGGCGGCAATCGGACTTCTGATGGCGGGCGCGACCATGCCGCCGGAAGTTCTCAATCCCGAACTCGCATCGCAGTCGAATGAAAACGGCTCGAAAGGATGGCTCTCACGGTTGACCGGAGGCCTGTTCGGATGATTCAAACGATAACAAAGTGATTCGTTTGGGCAATGTGGATCCAGGAAGCGCGAAAGCCAAGGAGAGTTGGAAATGGCGATCAGTTTTAAGGCGCCCGAACCGCAGGAATTGCGTCCACGCATCACCGTGTTGGGAGTCGGCGGCGCCGGCGGCAACGCGGTCAACAACATGATCGCCTCCAAGCTGGAGGGCGTGTCGTTCGTGGTCGCCAACACCGATGCCCAGGCACTTGCGGGCTCGAAGGCCGAGCGGCGCGTGCAGCTTGGCGTGCACGTCACCGAAGGGCAGGGCGCCGGCGCCCAGCCCGATGTCGGCCGCGCCGCCGCCGAGGAATCCCTCGACGAGATCATGCAGCACCTCAACGACGCCCACATGGTGTTCATCACCGCCGGAATGGGCGGCGGCACCGGCACCGGGGCCGCCCCGGTGATCGCGCGGGCCGTCCGCGAGCAGGGCATACTGGTGGTCGGCGTGGTCACCAAGCCGTTCGCATTCGAGGGCGACCGGCGCATGCGCATCGCCGAAAAAGGCATCGCCGAGTTGCAGCAGTTCGTGCACACCCTGATCGTGATTCCGAACCAGAACCTGTTCCGCGTCGCCAACGACCGCACCACCTTCGCCCAGGCCTTCGCCATGGCCGACGACGTGCTGCATGCGGGCGTGCGCGGCGTCACCGACCTGATCGTGTGTCCTGGCCTCATCAACCTCGATTTTGCCGACATCAAGAGCGTCATTACCGAGATGGGCAAGGCGATGATGGGCACCGGCGAGTCCGAGGGCGAGGATCGCGCCCAGAAGGCGGCCGACATGGCCATCTCCAACCCGCTGCTCGACGACGTCTCGATGAAGGGCGCCCGCGGCGTGCTCATCAACATCACCGGCGGCCCGGACCTCATGCTGTTCGAGGTCGAGCAGGCGGCGAACCGCATCCGTGCCGAGGTCGATCCCGACGCCAACATCATCTTCGGCAACACGATCCTCGACAACATGGAGGGGCGCATCCGCGTCAGCGTGGTGGCAACCGGCATCGAGGCGGGTGAGCAGCGCCTGCCCAAGAACGTCGAGCCGTTCCGCCTGAAGCCGGTGCCGAAACCGGCCGAGATCGCGATGCCCAAGCCCGCGATGGCCGCGCCGATGGCGCCCAACCCGGTCCGCCGTCAGGTCGAAGCCTTGGCCGATGGTCTCGGTGTTGCTCAGGACCCGTCTCCCGCCGAAGCCATGATCCTCGGCGGCGAAGAAGCGCCGATGATCGAGCCCGTGCCGCTGCCGCCCGAGCCCGCGCCGATGCCCATCGTCCATCGCCCGATGAACCAGGAAACGCTTCGCCCGGCCGAGCCCGAGCCGCGTCGCACCTGGGGTCTGTTCGGGCGCGGCCGCAAGAAGGAGGAAGCCAGGGTCGAACCCGCACCGGCGCCGATCCCGCACCGCGAGCCCACGCCGCGTCCCGCGGTCCAGCCGCGCGCCGTGGCGCAGCCGGAACCGGCGCGCCAGCAGCCGGCGGCACCGTCGGGCGACGATCTGTTCCCGGACCACAAGCGCGACGAACAGTTCGAGATCCCGGCGTTTCTGCGCAGGCAGACGAACTAGGCAAACGAAATTCCCTCTTCCCCATTGGGGGAAAGGGTCAGGGTGAGGGGGCGCATCTGATCCGATGCGCCCCCCTTTTTTCCGCCAGAAATTTCCGTTGCGTTCGAGAATTTGGAAAGCACCAACTTGACAATCGCTCCCGAACACTTAAGTATTGACTTAAGTAAATCGATGGGAGATCAATCGGTGCAAGAACAATCCATTACCCACGCCACTTTTGCGATCGAGCGCCGTTATCCGGCCACGCCGGAGCGGGTATTCGCCGCATTCGCCGACAAATCCGTCAAGCGCCGCTGGTACGCTGACGCCAAGCAGATGGCGGTCGAGGAGTTCGAGATGGACTTCCGCGTCGGCGGCCGCGACATCGCGCGTTTTCGCTTCGGGGAGGGCAGCCCGTTCCCCGGCACGGCGCTCGTCTATCACATGACGTATCAGGAGATCGTGCCGAACCGGCGCGTGATCTACGCCTACACCCTCACCTTCGGCGACAAGATCGTCTCCGCCTCACTGGTGACTTTCGAGTTTCTGCCAGCCGGCGAGGAGACCGACGTGCTCTTCACCGAGCAGGGTGCCTATTCGGAAGGCTCGGGAGGACCCCAGATGCGCGAGCAGGGCTGGCGCACGCTGCTGGAGAAGCTGGCTGGGGAATTGGCGGAGTGACAATTCTCTTCGCATTCCCCCATCGTCGTGGCTCGCGAATGCGGGCCATGACAAATCTCTTGATTTGAGAACATGCCTCCCAAACCCAACACCGACCTCGTTTTCCACGCTCTGGGCGATGCCACGCGGCGCGCGATCCTGGAGATGGTCAGCGAGCGCCCCGTCTCCATTTCGCAACTTGCAGAACCGCTGGAGGTCTCGCTCGCCGCGATCGTTCAGCATGTTCAGCTGCTGGAGGAAGCCGGCCTCGTCCGGACGGAGAAAGTCGGCCGGGTGCGCTCCGCCCGCATCGATCCGAAGGGGATCGCGCTCGCGCGCGGCTGGCTCGATGATCGCCGCTCAGAGGCCGAGCGCCGCCTCGATCGCCTGGGGCAGGTGCTGGACGCAGACAAGAAGTGACTCAGTCGGACGCGCCCGAACTGTTCGCCTTGGTCTGCAATTGCACGAAGTTCTGCATTCCCATCTGTTCGATCAGGCGGAACTGGGTCTGCAGGAAATCGATGTGCTCTTCCTCGCCCTTGAGGATATCCACGAAGAGTTCGCGCGAAACGTAGTCGCCGACGGCCTCGCAATGGGCGATGGCGGGATGGAGGTCGTCCAGCCCGCGCTGCTCGAGCTTCAGGTCGCACGCGATCACTTCGGGTACGCTCTCGCCGATCAGCAGTTTGCCCAGGTCCTGCAGGTTGGGCAGGCCGCCGAGGAACAGGATGCGCCGGATCAGCCGGTCGGCATGCTTCATCTCGTCGACGGATTCTTCATACTCGTGCTGCGAGAGTTGCGAGACGCCCCAGTCCGCCAGCATCCGCGAATGCAGGAAATACTGATTGATGGCGGTCAGCTCGTTCCTGAGCACGGTATTGAGATGGGTGATGACCTGAGCGTCGCCCGCCAGGGAAGCGGTCGGCCCGGGCCCTAGGCCGGCTCCCGCACGCGCCGCAGGCTTGGCGTCTCTTTGAGCATTTCTCCGAGCGTTTCTTGGCATCGTCCGCACTTCCTCTCCACGCCGCAGGCCCGGTAGACCTCTTCGGGGGTGTCCGAGCCCGCCGCAATGGCGGCCCGAATTCGAGCCTCGTTCAACCGGTTACAGACGCAGACGATCATCGGGAGGGGACCGCTTCAGTATCGCGCGTCTATATAGGTTGTTGCGAGTGATTATCAACTACGGAAAACACCTAAACACAAGCCGTCGCAGAAAACCATCGCCCTGCGTAGGGCGAGGCGAGCATGGGCTGCACTGGAGATCTCTTGCTATCCGAAACAGATTCCGCCGATCACAGGCGCCCAGACCGCAAAGCCGGCGATCACGAGCACAGGCACGGCGTGGTTCTCGCTCCAGGTCACGAGGGCGGCGCGGTCGGGCAGGATGAAGCCGGGATCGGTGTGTTCCAGTTCGATGCGCAGCCACTCGTCCAGCAGGCGCAAGCTGGTATCCTCGCTGACAACAGCCGTTTTCGCTTTCTTTTTCCTGCCTGCCATCGGCCGTTTCCTCGGAAGCCGGTGAGGCAGTGTGCGCGCGTTCTTGTTAGCGCCCCGTTACCGCGTGCGCCCGGCAGGATCGATCGCCCACTCGCCGGGACCCGTCCCGATTGCTTTTTTGCTTCCGATCGGCCGAGTTGCGGAAGCCCGCAACGGCCTCACGCGCATGATTCGCAACAGAACGTGACCCGGCTTCCCGTGCGCCGCGACACGGAATGGCCTACGATTCACCCATGACCAAGCGCCGCACCATCGCCCGCGAGATCGCCTGCGAAGGCACCGCCCTGCATGCCGGAACCCAGGTCCGCATGCTGCTGGCCCCCGCCGCCGCCAGTACCGGCGTCGTCTTCCTGCGCAGCGACCTCGACGGTGCGCGGGTGCCCGCGCGCTATGACACGGTGAGCGAGACCACGCTCGGCACCACCATCGAATCCGGGCGCGCCGCGGTTTCCGTGGTCGAGCACCTGATGGCGGCGATCGCCGGCTCGGCGATCGACGACCTGATGGTCATCGTGGACGGACCCGAACCGCCGGTCCTGGACGGCGATGCGCTCTCCTTCATGGACCTCATCGACGCGGCAGGGGTGAAGGAACACGAGGCGGAGCGTCAGGCCATCAAGGTTCTTCGCCGCGTGGAAGTGACGCACAACGGCTCCAGCGTCGCATTGGTTCCGGCGCCGACGGCCTCGTTTACCTTTGAGATCGTCTTTCCCTCGGCCGCCATCGGCCGCCAGACATTCTCCCTGGAATTCACGCCCGAGACGTTCCGGCGCGAAATCGCCCCGGCCCGCACCTTCGGCGACATCGCCCAGCTCGAGGCCCTGAAACAGATGGACCGGGGCCACGGCGCCTCGCTTCACAACACGCTGGCGATCGACGGGGATCGCGTGCTGAACGCCGATATCATGCGGTTCAAGGACGAGTTCGTCCGCCACAAGATCCTGGACGCCGTGGGGGACATGGCGCTGGCTGGCGCGCCCCTCATTGCCCGCTTCGAAGGGGTGAAATCGGGCCACGCCTTGAACAATACGGCGCTGCGGACGCTGTTCGCGGATTCGGCCAATTACAGGCTGGTAACGGCACCGTAAGAGTATGTGCCGTCCGGCGCGAGGTGCGACCGAACGGCCCCTGCCCTCTGGACCGCCGTTCCGCTGTAATGCCATAAGATGCTGGAAATTCCCGCAAAACCGGGTCGGATGTGATGCTCAAAGGTTTTCTGCGCTGGCTTGCCCTCGGTCTGGTCGTGGCGGGATCGATCGCGCTCTCGGGCTGCTCGCTGTTCAACAAGGCCACCGGCAAGTCGGACGAAGAGAACCGCGATGCCGCCTACCAGGAACGGCCGATCGATCAAATCTACAACGACGCCTGGAAGAAGATCCGCAACGGCGATTGGAACGACGCCGCCAAGCAGTTTGCCGAAGTAGAACGCCAGCATCCCTATTCGGTGTGGGCGCGCCGGGCGTCGCTGATGAGCGCCTTCTGCTACTACCAGGCCAACAAGTACACCGACGCGGTGGCGGCGGCGGACAACTACATCTCGCTGCATCCCGGCTCGAAAGAGGTCGCCTACGCCTTCTATCTCAAGGCGATCTCCCTCTACGAGCAGATCGTCGACGTCGAGCGCGACCAATCGAACACCCAGGCGGCGCTGGTGGCGCTGCAGGATGTGGTGCAGCGGTTCCCGGACACCGAGTACGCCCGCGATGCCACCCTCAAGATCGACCTCACCCTCGACCACCTCGCCGGCAAGGAGATGGAGGTCGGACGCTATTACCTGTTCAAGGGTGACTACATCGGGGCGATCAACCGGTTCCGCGTGGTCGTCGAGCAATACCAGCGCACCACCCAGATCGCCGAGGCGCTCGAACGCCTGACCGAGGCCTATTACGCGATGGGCCTCAACAAGGAAGCCCAGACCGCCGCGGCGGTCCTGGGGGCCAATTATCCCGGCAGCCCCTGGTATGAAGACGCCTACAATCTTCTGAAAGGGCACAATCTGAAGCCCGAGGAAGACAAGGGCTCCTGGATCAGCCGCGCTTTCCACAAGGTGCTCTGAGGGGCCGGATTCCGCTTTATCCCTACAATTCGTCATGGCCGGGCTTGACCCGGCCATCCAGTCGTACAGCATCTGTTCTCGAAGAGATTCTGGACGGCCGCTTCCGAGGGTGGCCATGACGTCATGAGTGAGCCGGCAACTCCGTGCCCCGCAAAGGCGGTCACATGCTCGCCGCCCTGACCGTTCGCGACATCGTCCTGATCGAACAGGCAAACCTGGAATTCGCCCCCGGCCTCAACGTGCTGACGGGCGAGACGGGCGCGGGCAAATCGATCCTGCTGGACGCGCTCGGCCTGGCCACGGGCGGCCGGGGCGGCG
>DATKOE010000147.1:0-29409 GCA_035524815.1 Rhizomicrobium sp. | reverse complement strand
GAACTCGACGGGAGCCGCCTACGACACGATCCAGAACTTCGATCCGACGCTGGACAAGATCGACACCTGGAAGACGATCACGGGCATCGATGCCTCGGTGAACTCGGGGACGCTGTCGACGGCCACCTTCGATGCCGATCTTGCAAGCGACCTTTCCGGCAAGCTGTTGTCGCATCATGCGGTGCTGTTCACGCCGGACGCGGGCGCGTTGGCGGGCCAGCAGTTCCTGGTGATCGACACCAACGGCATCGCCGGCTACCAGGCCGGCGCAGACCTCGCGATCTGCCTCGTCAACCCATCGAACCTGTCCGCCCTGGGGCTCGGCACGTTCACCTGAACGGCGGCGACCGCTCGCTGCGATCGGGCCGCCGACGACGGCCAACGCTTCCTTGGATTGCGCGTTAATACGCAATCATCTCGTACGGATCGGCTTTGCCGGACTCCACGTCCGAGACTTTGACGGCGGAGTAGCCGATGCTCATTTGTCCGCTCGCCCGCCAGGCATCGACGATCATGTCGCGCAGCTCCGCCGCGCCCGCCGCCAACCGCGCGGCCACGAACGCCTTGCCTTCCGGCGTCGGCTTGGCGAACGCCCCGGCCTTCTCCAGCCGATAGAGCGGCACGACCTGTTGCGCGTCGCCGACAAGATAGTCGGCCGTGCGCCTTGCAATGTCGCAGCCGCAATCGCGATAGGCGGGCACCAGCGCGGCCACGTCCTTCTCCGCGACGTTGTCGTGAACGTAGGGGCTTTCGAACGCCTCGTGGATCTTTGCCGTGGTGAAGCCTTCCGGGTTCGGATACTTGCCCCAGCCGTTGTAATGCACGGTGACGTGCAACGGCTGGCTGCCGTCGCCGACGAAGTGCGACCACAGGCCGAGATCGTGGATGACGATGTGCTCGCGGAAGACGCGTTCCCGCGCGTACCAGGCGCGCTCGGCTTCGGTCCGGCCGTTGCGTTCGCCCGCCGCATCGACCCGCCACCACGCGAAATCCTCCGCCAGCAGCTCCTCGCCCTGCACGATCGAATACGGCAGGTAGCCCATGCGGTACTGGTTGGTGTGAGTCCTGTTCAACTCGTAATCATATTTGTCGCGCGTGGGTGGCAGCGCATCGAGCCTCGGACCGCCGTGGATCGTCAGGTCGTCGTCGACATCGACGAAGTGGCCCGGGCTGTGTTCGGAATCGAACGACTGCCCCGCGCCCCTTTCGCGATCGGCTTCCGGCCCCAGATAGCCGATCTCCTCTGTCGCCGAACGCACGAAGGCCGGAACCTCGTCCGGCAGCGCCGCGACCGCCAGCTTCGATATCATCCGGTGCCCGTCGGGGCCCCAGGCTTGGGCGCCGGTGCCCAGGAACAGACCGGCCAGCAATATCGCCAAGATCGAACGCATGACTCATGCTCCCCTCTTGCCACGATGTTATCGCAGCCGGGCATGACGGCGCAAAGAAGCACGCGACAAAAAACCGGCCGGGATTGCTCCCGGCCGGCCGGAAATCAACTCAAGAAGGGGTAGCTAGAACTCGTAGCGCACGCCGAACTGGATCTGATAGGTCGAAGCGCTGCGCTGCGTGGTCAGGTTGCTGCGGATCTGGGCAGCCGTGTTGAAGCCCGTATAGGTGTACTTCGTGTCCCCGGCGGCGATCGTATTGGCCGTGATGGCCGGATAAGCCTGGTAGAAATTGGGTTCCGTCAGCGGCCCCCACTTCGGGTTCAACATGTTGAGGAAGTTGAAGATGTCCATGCTCACCACCAGCCGGTGATCGGCATCGAAGCCCTGGATTTCCTGATCCAGGCTGAGATTGACGAGCGTGTCCCACGGTCCGGTCTGGGAATTGCGCGGCAGGATGTGGCCCGCGTACTTGACCAGGTTCATGTCGTGCAGCATCTGATTGAAGCCGGCGAAGTCGAACCCGGCGCCGTACTGAACGATCGGGTCGGACGTCGCCGTCACATTGCCCGACGAGTCGGTCTTGGGGATGTAGACGAGCGACTTGCCGAACAGCCCGCCGCCGCTAGGGCCGAACGGGTTGCCGTTGAAAACCAGACTGTAGTGCTGGCCGGACATCCGCTGGCCGAAGACGTTGAGCGTCGTCGCCAGGTCGCCGAAGAAATGCTCGGTGACCGAGAGATTCATGGTGGCGCGATGCACGCGCTCGTAATCCGAGGTGCCGACTTCCGGATCGTTGAAGTTCGTGCGCGCCGTGTTGGTGTAGCTCGAATTGGCGGTCGACGAGGTGGCGGCCGTGACGTCGCTCACCTGCGAATGGGTATACCCGAGGTTCAGGTTGAAATCGCCGTATCCCGTGTCCTTCCAGAGACTGGCAAGTTGGAAGATGAGCAGGCTGGTATTGCCGCCGTCGTGGCTGCCCATGCCGATGTCCGTGCCGAAGAGCGCGCCGCCGGTGACCGGATCCGGCCGGCTGGGATCGAACGTCCACTGATAGAGCTTGCGTCCGTCCGGTGCCGTCGCGTTGGGGACCGGCTCAATGCGCAGGTTCGTCCAGTAGGGCGAGTCGTAGTCGGCCTGGTTCACGTAATCGAACGTGAACAGCCAGTTGTCGCCGAGCACCCCCGGCCCGAATCCGAGGTCGAATCCGAGGTTTTCGCGCAGACTCTTGGGCAGCTTGAAGTTCGGCAACTGGGCGTCCGTGGTCGAAGTCGTCAGCACCGACGCCTGCGACAGCGGACCGCTGTAGAGCGCCTGCAGCCATGCGCCGTGGTCGGCGGGCAGGATCGTGGGCACGGACGCAAAGGCGCCCTGCCCCGGGATGCCGGAGGCGGTCAGCTGATTGATCCCGGTCGTGTCGTAGTTGTTGGTCATCCAAACGGTCTGGACGCCGCTCGAATACATGCCGATGCCGCCGCGGAACGTCACCAGCGAACCCGACATGAAGCCCAGATCGGGATCCCAGTTATAGCTCACCGACAGGCGCGGCAGAATCGCGTCGAGCCCGTCCACCGTCCGCGTGTTGGCGAAACCGTAGCGCTGCTTGAAGTACGGGTTAAACACGATGGCGTTCTTGTTGGTCGTGCTGTCGCTGACGTCGTTGGCGAAGTACCTGTCGTAACGGACGCCGTACTGAATGCTCAGCTTATCGATCGGATACCACGTGTCCTGGACGAAGAAGGACAGGATCTCGAAATGGAAAACGCCGTCCGCTCCCGAGTTGTCGAGCGTGCCGTTGTTGACGCCCGCGGCGACATAGACGGGGTTGCCGCCGATGCTCGACAAAGCGGAGTTGATGCCGTTCGTCGCGGTGTTCACGACCGTCGAAATCTGTCCGTTCGCGAAGTCGTTGATCGAATCAAACCGCACCACCGACTGTGCGCCCGGAACGAATTTGTCGTCGATGCCGATGCGGTGGAACTCGATGCCGCCTTCGATCGTGTGGTTGTCGATCGCGTAGGTGGCCAGACCCTTTGCAAAATCGTTCTTGTAGTAAAGGTAGTTGTATTGCCGGTAGATGTCCGGACCAAGCGCGATGTAGCCGGGAACGCCGTTGTCGTTCGTCCCGACGAAGACTTCAGGGAAGTTCACGCCGTCGAGCGGCGTCTGGAAGTTGCGCACGCTCTCGTGGCCGATGCTGAACTCGGTCGAGAAGTCCGAAGTCCAGTGCGCCGTGTGTTGGAGCGTGTAGACTTCCATCTTCTGCGAGTTGTTGTACCAGGTCGAGGGCAGGTTCACGCGCGGAAGCGTATCGCTCGAAGAACCGTTGTTGATCGACAGAAAGTCGCCGGCCGAGCGTTGATACTTGAAATCGAGCGACTGGTTCTCGTTGATCTGCCAGGTCAGCTTGCCGATGAGGCGCTGATTGTAGGTTGTGAAATTGCTGCCGAGATCGCCGGCGTTGAAGCCGTAGACCGTCTTGGCGATGTTCACGACCTGGTTCACGTCGGCCTGCGAGATGTTTGCCGCCTGGTTCACGTAGCCCGAGCCGTTCGGCCCGACCGCGGAGGCGCCGGGCGACGACGTGCTTTTCTCCTCGTCGTAGCCCACGAAGAAGAACAGCTTGTCCTTCAGGATCGGCCCGCCGATGTCGAATCCGTAGCTCTTATCGTCGAGGTAGGGCTTAAGCGGCCGCGACTGGTCCACGGAGTTGGTGGCCGGATTGTACTTCCCGAGGTCCTTGCCGTTCAGGGCATCCGTTCTCAGGTTGCCGTACGCTTCGCCGTGGAATTCGTTGCCGCCGTCCTTGGTTACGACGTTGACGAAGCCGCCGCAGGCGTCGTTGTACTGCACGTCGTACGGCGTCAACACGATCTGAGTCTGCGAAATCCAGTTGTTCGGAACGGGCGGAAGCGGCGTCGGATAACCGCCGAGGTTGAGGCCGAAATTGTCTTTCTGCTGCAGGCCGTCGACCATGAGATTGGTGCAGCGCGGGTTGGCGCCGCCGATGCTGTAGGTCGCAGTCGGGGGACTCGATCCGCCGCCGACCGGATCGACGAACACATACGGGACCTTTTGCAGGATATCCTTCAGATCGCGCGTGACGGTGGGCGTGTTCTGGATGTCCTCGGCGGTGATGGTGTTGGCGACGCCGCGCGATTCGACGATCGCGGTGGCGGGCGCTTTCACACGCTGCCCGGTCACGACGACGGTTTCCGCGGCCGTCGCCGACAGATCGGCATCGACGCTGGTGGTCTGGCTCACGCTCAACGAAATGTGCTTGAGTGTCTTTGCCTCATAGCCCGAGGCGGCGACCTTGACCGTATAGGTGCCCGTCACCGGAAGGCTCGCGGTGGAGAACACGCCGTCTTCGTTCGTCGTCGTGTCGAGCGCCGCACCCGTGCTGTCGCTGATGATCTTGACCGAAGCTCCGGCAACCGGCGCCCCGTCGGCGCCGTGCACCACGCCGCGAATCCCCCCGGTGATCTGCTGGGCAAACGCCATGTCGGCCTGCGCCAGCATGACCGCGCACGCCGCCGCCCCCGCAAGTAGCCAATTTCTCATCATCATCCCGTCTTCTCCTTGGTTCCCCTATTTCGAAAAACAGGCGATGCCCTCTGGAGAACACCGACGCGCGGGACGCACAAAATCGTGCCTTCGGCGGGTTCTGCCTCCCGCCGTTGCTCGCTGACCGCATTTCGATCGAACGCCCCACCGATCCCTATGACCGGCTGCTCCGAGTTGCGGAGCACGCTCCTGTTTATGGTCCGGTTTAAGCGGATCACCGCAACCGTATAATGACAGTTACATCGCGTTATCGAAATTTTTTCGCGGCGCCAAATAGAGCAAAGAAATCACGTCATTTTTTCCGGGCGTCACGGCCGTCAACGTGTCAGTTCCAACATTGTTGTGATGACGTCGCGATGAAGGTTCATGCAACGGTTGTGTGCGCGGCGCTTTTCAAATGCCCTGCAGGAACGCGCGCAGCAGGGCTTCAAGCTTCTCCGCCGCGCGTTCGGCTTCGGCCAGCGTTTCGTGATGCGTCAGCGGCTGCTTGGCGATGCCGGTGGCGTAGTTGGTGACGACCGAAATGCCCGCGACCTTCATGCCGCAATGGCGCGCCACCAGGCATTCCGGCACCGTCGACATGCCGACGATGTCGGCGCCCAGTTTGCCGTACATACGGATTTCGGCCGCGGTTTCGAAATTGGGACCGATGGCGAAGACGTAGACGCCCGACTTCAGCGGCACGCCCGTCTTGCGCGCGGCCGCCGCGAGCTTGGCGCGCAATTCGGAATCGTATGCGTCGGTCATGTCGGGAAATCGCGGACCGATGCTTTCGTCGTTGGGACCGATCAGCGGATTGAACGCGGAGAAATTGATGTGGTCCTCGATCACCACCAGCGTGCCCGGCTTCATGTCGAGCCGCAGCCCGCCCGAGGCGTTGGTCAGGATCAGCCGCTCTACGCCCAACCTGCGCAGGATGCGGATGGGCGCGGCGATGGCCTCGCGCGAATGGCCCTCGTAGGCATGGATGCGGCCCTGCATCACGGCGACCGGCGCTTCGCCCGCCTTCCCCACGATCAGGTTTCCCGAATGCCCGATCACGGTCGAGCGCGAAAAGCCGGGAATGTCTCCGTACGGAACGCTTGTCGCGTCCGCGAGCGTGCCGGCGAAACGGCCGAGCCCGCTGCCGAGCACGACCACGGTCTTGGGGAAGGTGCTGCCGATGCGCGCCTGCAAAGCGGCGGCGCCTTCGGCGACGAGAGAGGCCTGAGCCTGAGTCATGGAATTCCGCGAATCCGAAAACCCTGTTGCATGGACAATAGCCCACATTCTTGGAACAATGCCATTCCATGCGCGCACTCATCGCAGTCCTGGATTCCTTCGGCATCGGCGCGACGCCCGATGCGGACCGCTTCGGTGACGCCGGTGCGAACACCTTCGGCCACATCCTCGAGGCCCGCGGATCGCTCAAAATCCCCAATCTGCTTTCCCTCGGTCTGGGCGCGGCGGCGCACGAGGCCGATCCGCGCGTGCCTGCGTTGCGCAACGGCGAGATCACCGGGCGTTACGGCAGCGCGCGCGAGCTTTCCAGGGGCAAGGATACGCCGAGCGGTCACTGGGAGATGATGGGCCTGCCGGTCGAGATCGACTGGGGCTATTTCCCGAGGACCGTGCCCGCCTTTCCGGCCGCGCTGACGAACGCGTTAATCGCCAGGGCGAATCTGCCCGGCATCCTGGGCGACTGCCACGCCTCCGGCACCGAGATCGTCGAGCGGCTGGGCGCCGAGCACATCCGCAGCGGCAAACCCATCTGCTATACCTCGGCGGATTCGGTCTTCCAGATCGCGGCGCACGAAACCCATTTCGGCCTGGAGCGGCTTTACGAGGTCTGCCACGTCGCGCGGCGGCTGGTGGACAAATACCGCATCGGACGCGTCATCGCGCGGCCTTTCGTGGGCGAGCGTCCCGGCGAGTTCAGGCGCACCGGCAATCGCCACGACTACGCCACGCCGCCCCACCGCCCCACTCTGCTCGACGTCAACAAGGCGCGCGGCGGCGAAGTGACCGGCATCGGCAAGATCCCCGACATCTTCGCCCATTCCGGCATTACCCGCGAAGTTGCGGCCGGCGGCAACGCGCAGGTCTTCGATGCCCTGATCGACGGCGCGAAGACGGCGCCGCAGGGCGCCATCGTGTTCGCCAACTTCGTCGATTTCGACACGCTCTACGGCCATCGCCGGGACGTTGCGGGCTACGCCGCCGCACTCGAAGCCTTCGATGCGCGCATCCCCGAACTCGCCGAGGTCTTGCAGCCGGACGATCTCGTCGTATTCTCCGCCGACCATGGCTGCGACCCGACCTGGGAAGGCACCGATCACACCCGCGAGCACATCCCGATCCTCGCGTTCGGCCCGAAGATCGCGCCCGGACCGGTCGGCGTGCGCGCTACCTTCGCCGATATCGGCCAATCCATCGCCAAACATCTCGGGCTTCAGATGCCCGTGGGGACAAGCTTCCTGTGACGCTCCAATCCGTTGATGTCGCAACCGACCTCGTCCGCTGCGATACGCCCCAAACCGCCTTCGACCGCCTCGTCGCCCTCTACGACGAATCCGTCGGGCTGATCGAACGCGCCTTCGCCGATTTCGCCCGCGACGAACCCCGGCACGGCCCCGACCCCGTCTATCCCTATCTGATGGTCGAAGTGGAGTTCTCCGGCCGGCCGGGGTCCACGAGCCTCGCCTTCGGCAAGGTCACGAGCCCCGGCTGCTACGGCGCGACCATCACGGCGCCGGGTCTGTTCCGCGATTACCTCGTCGAGCAGCTTTCCCTGCTGCAACAGAACTACAACACGGCGATCTATGTCGGGCGCAGCAAGACGCCCATTCCGCTGACCTTCGCGGTGGAACGCGCCTCGCAGATGGAGGCCGCAAAGAAGCAGAAGCTAATCGAGTACTTCGCCCTGCCGCGGCTCGACGCGGCGCACGACCAGATCGCCGACGGCGGCGAATGGCCGGGGCCGGGCCCCGCTCCGCTGTCGTTGTTCTCGGCCGAGCGAGTGGATTTCTCGCTGCACCGCCTGCGCCACTACAGCGGCACCGACCCCGCGCACTTCCAAAGCTTCGTGCTGTTCACCAACTATCAGCGCTACATCGACGAGTTCATCGTCTATTGCCAGAACGAGATCTTGGAGCGACGCGCGCTGCGTTTCGTCGAGCCGGGCAATCGCATCTCGGAACCGGGAAACCCTCCCGATGCGCCGCCGCTCGCCAAGCTGCCGCAGATGCCGGCCTATCACCTCGTGCAGCCGGGCGGCCAGGGAATCACGCTGGTCAACATCGGCGTCGGACCTTCGAACGCCAAGACCGTGACCGATCATCTCGCCGTTCTGCGCCCGCACGTGTGGCTGATGGTGGGCCATTGCGGCGGCCTGCGCGCCAATCAGCGGCTGGGCGACTATGTGCTGGCCCACGCCTACCTGCGCGACGACCAGGTACTCGACGCCATGCTGCCGCGTGAAATCCCAGTGCCGCCAATCGCCGAGGTGCAGGTGGCGCTGACCCGCGCGGTGAGTGAGATCACCGGCGCCAAGGGCCAGGTGCTGAAGGAACGCCTTCGCACAGGTACGGTGGTGACGACCGACGACCGCAACTGGGAGCTCCGCTTTGCCGAACAGGCGCGGCGCTTCAACCAGTCCCGCGCCATCGCCATCGACATGGAAAGCGCCACCATCGCGGCCAACGGCTACCGTTTTCGCGTGCCGTACGGGACGCTGCTGTGCGTCTCCGACCGGCCGCTGCACGGCGAGATTAAGCTGCCCGGCATGGCCGACACGTTCTACGAGGAGCGGGTTTCGCAGCATCTTCAAATCGGCATCCGCGCGCTGGAGCTGTTGCGCAAGGAAGCACAGGCGGGCACGCTGCACTCCCGCAAACTGCGCAGCTTCACGGAGCCGGCGTTCAGGTAGGAAGTGTTTTCAGGCTGCGATGATGCTCGCCCTTGCCGACAGGCACGCGCGGAGCGCAGAATCATCTGATTGAAGGGGGACCTCCATGAAACTGCTGATCCGTGCGCTCGTTCTCTCAGTCTGCTGCAATGCCGCGCTGGGGCAGCACGACGTCACCGCGAAATACGGGCCGTGGGCTTTTTCCGGGGTGCTGATGCCCTCGTCCGAGTTCCTGGGTTTCATCGGTCCCAATTATCAGCGCTTGAGAATCCAATTCGGTTCAATCAAGCAGGACGACAAGAACCCGCTGCTCTACCACGTGACCGGCACCTCCCAGGTCAAGCAGAACAAGTGCGATTTCGAGGGCACCATCACGCTTGTGCAGATCACCGACATCGACAAAGGCAGCGAGGATTTCGAGCCCTACAAGGACTCGCACCCGCGGGACGTGGGCACTGCCCGGGGACGTTACGAATTCCGCGAAAACCCCAAGCAGAAGAACTCGGGCGTTTTCTCGGGCGAAATGAGAGTCGATTGGTTCCTGAGCGAGGACGGCACCCTCGTCACCGACGACGTCATGGCGGGGGCGGACGGCTACCGCAACAACCAGTATAAGGGGACTTGGACCTCGTACGCACCGGGCGCCAAGAGCAAGACCGCAAGCTGGGGCGAGTACCGCATTCCCGAGTCCGGCGATCTCGACTGGGGCGCAGCCGAGTTCATGCCGAACCCTGCCTTCAAGCACAACGGCTGGGACGACTACAAAACCAACTGACACTTAAGTCGGTGCCGGCGGGAACAACTCAGACGAGAGGCTTGCTGAACAAGTACGCCCGTTTCTCGAAGCCGAGGGCTTCGTAGAACCTGTGCGCCTCGGTACGCACGAAGGCCGAATCCAGTTCCACGCGCGCGCAGCCGCGCTCGCGGGCGATGGCCGTGACATGGTCCAGCAATGCCCGCCCGATCCCCTGGCCGCGCCGGCTTTCCTCGACTACGAGTTCGTCGACGTTGGCAAGCAGGCCTTCCTGCCACAGGCTGTTCTTCACGGTCAGCGAGCAGAAGCCGGCGATTGTGCCCTCTTCTTCGGCGACGACGTAACGTTGGTGCGGCGCAGCGAGCGAAAGTCGATAGACCGCGCGAAGGCGCGCGGCGTCCTGCGGCTTTCCCGGCCAGAGCTGCCTCAGCAAGGCCGCGACCTGTTTAAAGTCGTCAGCGGTGCAATCCCTGATCCGCCACATGCCGCTCACGGCTGCTTCGTGAGATACCAGGTGCAGTCGGTCTGGATCCTGACCGTGCCTTCGACGCGGCCGGGCGAAACCAGACGCCCGACATAGGAGGCGTCCTTCCACACGGTACTGTAGACGAGCGTGATTTGGTCGCCTTTGAATGCGATCTCGCGGTACACGCCGCCGCTGTCCTTCGACGCCTTCGCCGAATAGGACGAACCGGAAGGCTCGATGCTGATCACGAAGCTCCAGCTGCCGAGCTTCGGGCAGTCCGTGTTGCCCTTCCACGTACCGACGAATTTCGACGCGTCGGCCTTAGTTCCCGTCATCTTGATGGAAAGCAGGGCCGGCCCCGACGCATCCGCACCCGTCGTCTGGGCCGCAGCGGGCGCCGCTGCGGCGAGCAGAATGACCGTGGCCAAAATCGCGCGCATGAATTCCTCCGCGAATCATGACCCGTATACAGAATAGCAGCACGGCGAGACTAGTGCGTAGGAATCACACTCACTCGCACGCTTTCGCCGCGTTGCATTCCATTAACGGCGACGTAAGTGTTTTTCCGTCCTTACAGGGAGGAAAGGCATGCGCACCTTGCAGCGCTGGACGACGGCTTTCGCATTCCTCGGCGCGCTGGCGGCCGGCGCAGCGGCGGCCCCGCCGCAGATGCACGCGCAGGCACCGGGCTACTACCGCACCGAGGTCGGAAAATTCGAAATTACCGCGCTTTTCGACGGCTTTTTCATCGGCGACACCTCCGGGCTGAAGGGCATCGAGCCTGCCGCAATTGCGCCGCTTTTCGCACGCGCCTTCGCCGGCGACGGCAAGAAGTCCGTGCTGTCCGTCAACGCCTTCCTGGTGCACACGGGCGACCATCTGGTGCTGGTCGACACCGGCGCGGCGCAGTGCTTCGGGCCCGGGCTGGGTCAACTTCCCGTGAACCTGCGCGCCGCGGGCTATGCGCCCGAGGACATCGACACGATCCTCCTCACCCACGCCCACGGCGACCACTATTGCGGGCTGGAGACCGCCGACGGCAAGCGCGCCTATCCCAGGGCGACGGTGTGGCTGGCCGAGGAAGAGGCCGCGTACTGGCTCGACGAGAAATTGGCGGCAGCGCAGCCGAAGGACCGGCAGGATGCCTTCGCGAACGCGCGCAAGGTGTTCGCGCTCTACGAGGCCGGCGGCGCGCTTCGCACCTTCAAGTCCGGCGAGGCGATCCTGCCGGGCGTAACGGCGATCGGCGCGCACGGCCACACGCCGGGGCACACCACGTTCCTCTTCCAATCGCAAGGGCAGAGCTTCCTCGCGGTGGGCGATATCCTGCACGTCCACGAGATACAGTTCGCGCGGCCCGAAGTCGTCGAGCCCTACGACGCCGATCCGAAAGCGGCGGTCGCAGTGCGCAAGGCGCTGTTCGCGCAGCTTGCGACCAACCGCTGGGAGATCGGCGCCGCGCATCTGCCCTTCCCGGGCATCGGCCACATCCGCAAGAGCGGAGCGGCATACGAATTCGTGCCGCTGGCTTATGCGCCGCTGCAGGAGAACTAACCCGCGGCAATCTCCTGCGTGATGTCGTGCGCTTGCGGCTCCAGCGCCGCCACGGCTTCGCGCAGGCGGTTGGCGACGGATTGCGGTGACTCGGGATCGTCCATGTAGTCTTCCGGCGCGAGCGGCCTGCCGAACGTGACCTGCACGGGCGAAAGACGAGGCAGCTTGCGCGTGCGTGGCATCGCCTCGAACGCGCCTTCGATGTGAACCGGAACCGCCGGGACGCCCGCCTCGATCAGAAGCCGTCCGATGCCCGGCAGGAAGCGCTGCAGCTTGCCGTCCGGCGAACGCCAGGATTCGGGAAACCACACGAGCTGCCCGCCCCGGCGCAACACTTCGGCGCCGACGGCGAGCGTCTCGCCGGCGCGCCGGTCGTCGGCCGGAAACATGCGCGCCGCGCGATAAAGCGGATGGGCCCATTTCACCGAAAACAGGCGCGTGGCGTCCGCCGCCCAGTAGACGTTCTTCTGGCGCCGCGTTCCCAGCGCCGCGCCCAGGAGCATGGGATCGATGTCGCTCTCGTGGTTGGGTACGATCACGTAGGGCCCGACCGGCGGCAGGTTCTCCAGCCCCTTCACCTTCAGACTGAACAGCGCCGGCGCGGCCACGGCATTGAAGCCGATCAGGCCGTTCACCACCAGCCTCGCCCAACGCGGTGCAGGTTGCAGCCACTTGGCGATCGCGGCGGAATAATCCGCCCGGACCACGGACGCGCTGCCGCTCAGCCTGGCGAGCAGGTCGCGGATGGTCGTCGCCTCGCCCGCCACGCTTTCGTCGAGATGCACTCCCGCCTGCTGCTCGAGCACCAGCGCCAGGCCCACCCATTCGAGGGAATCGATGCCGAGATCGAGCAGCGGACTGGCGTCGAGATGCACGGGCTTTCCTGGATAGCGCGTCTTCAGGATATTGAAGATCGTGCCCGCGGGTTCGCTGGCCAGCAGCGCCTTGTCCTCGGCCGTCAGTTCGGCGGGTGCGGCGCGCGCGACGCCCGTTTCCGCCGCCGCATAGATCGCAGGCAGCTTGAAGCGCTGGAATTTCATCAGGCGGGTTTTCGGCAGCGGCTCGCGCACGATGCGGAAGCCGGCGAGCCGCTCGTAGGACGGCAGGTTGAACGCAGCCTCCTGCAGCGCCACGCGCACGGCTTCGTCGATGCGCGGGCTCACCGATGCCCGGATCGCCTCCTCGTCAGGCAGCACCAGCGCCACCAGCGCACCTTGGTGCTCCAGGATCGCCAGCTCCTTGAAATACGGGCTGGCATAGTCCTTCTCGAGATCGTCCGGATGCACCTTCTTGCCGCCGCCGAGAACCAGAATCTCCTTGATCCGTCCCGTGACGAACAGGAAGCCGTCCTTGTCGAGATACCCGACGTCGCCGGTGCGGAACCATCCGTCCTCGGTGAAGGAGTCCTTGTTGGCCTGATCGTTGTTGGTGTAGCGCGCGAAAACGGAGGGGCCCCTGATCTGGATTTCGCCCTCGCGGGCGCCTTCGGTCGCCGCGATGCGGATTTCGCTCTCGGGACAGAACGTGCGGCCCTCGCTTTCGTAGCGCAGATTGCCCGGCAGGTTGCCGGTGAAGATGGAGGCCGTTTCGGCGAGCCCCCAGCCCGTGCGCACGGTGAGGCCGAGACCCACCAGCGTCCACAGCACGTCGGGCGCGAGCAGTGCGCCGCCGGAAACCGCCATGCGCAGATTGGGCCCCAGCCGCTTGCGCACCGAGGCCATCAGCACCCGGCCGGCGTTGATGCCGAGCTGCTTCCGGGACCAAATGCTGAGGCTCAGGAGCGACTTCACCACCGCCGCGCCGACGGCGCCGCTCGCGTCGATCTTCGAGCGCATGCCGCTGACCAGCGCGGTGTAAAGCCGCGGCACGCCGATCACCGCCGTGACGTTCGCCAGCGCCAGCGCCTTCAGGATCTGCGGTCCGGCCACTTCTTCCGGAAACACCACGACGCCCCGGAACGACAGCACGGTGAGAATGCCGATGGTGAACGGATAGACGTGATGCAGCGGCAGCGGCAGCAGGATGCGTTCGCCGGGATTGATCGCGCCGGTCTTCATCAGCGAGCCGACATTGGCCCAGAGATGATCGCTGGTAAGCTCGAACAGCTTCGGACGGCCGGTGGTGCCGGACGTGTTGACCAGCAAGGCCGGAGCGGAAGCGTCGAACGGCGGCAGCGCATCCGTGCGGTGCGCATAGAGGCTGAGCCACGACACCGCGCCTTCCGGCGCCTCGTCGGCCAGAACGATCAGGTCGAGAGTCGGATCGATCTCGTGCAGAGCCGCGACATGACTGGGGCTGGTCACGACGCGATGGAGCTTCACTTCCTCCAGCGCGATCTTGAGCTCGGCATTGTTGAAGAGATCGTCGAAGGCATAAACCACCGCGCCGGTCAGCCCGAGACCGAGGCGCGCGACGACCCAATCGGGTCCGTTCGGCGCCATGATGCCGACCGTCTCCCCGACGCGAACGCCTCGATCGTGCAGACCCCAGGCAAACGCGGTGGCGTCCGCCGCCACTTTGACGCAGGACAGCGTGCGCGCCGTGTCGCCATTCACGGCGATCAGACAGGGCTTCTCGCCCCGGCTCGCCAGTTCTCTTACGAACGTCTGGAGCGTCCAGGTTCCGCGCATGGCGTTTCCCCCAAAATCCCGCAGACGCTACTCCGCCGCGCGTGCGGCTCCAATGCAACGCGGGCGCCTGTTGCCGGTTTCCTGTGCATTTTCTGCGGCCCCATTACGAGATTTTGCGTCGCGGAGGCCCGGCAATCTGCCAACACTACCCCGCCGGTCGCGCCGGGTTCGGCCGTCAATCCCAACCCCAACCCGCTGTGCGCCGATCCCGTGTAGGTTTGCCAGACCTCGGACACGCCGTTGACGGTTGTGGACAACGGCGTCAAGCACGCATGGTCCTACGGCCTCTACATTCAGGACGAATGGAAGCTCCTGCCCTCGCTGGTTTTGAATTACGGCGTCCGCTACGACCAGTTTCGCGCGTTCGACGCCGGCATCGAACAGAAGTTCGACGAGAAGATCGGCCTGGGCATTGACAGCTTCTTCAAGGCGTCGCCCAACCTGATCGACGAAGGCCAGTTCGGCGCGCCGATCATCCTCACGCCCTTCGACTATCGCACCGGACGGCAATACGGCGTGGAACTCACCGCGACGTACGACGCGGGCAGCTTCTCGAGCTATCTGAACGCGGCTTACGAGCGAGCGGCCGGCAGGGACATCGTCTCGAGCCAGTTCCAGTTCTCGCCGGACGAACTTTCCTACATCGCGGGGCATTTCATCCCGCTCGATCACCAGCAGATCGTGACCATTTCCGCCGGCGCGTCGTACAAGTGGCAAGGTCTCACGTTCAGCGGCGATCTCCTGTTCGGCAGCGGCCCGCGCCGCGACGGGGCGACGCCCAACGGCGATCACATTCCCGCCTACACGCAGGTCAATCTGGGCGTCAGCCGCGGCTTCCGGCTCGGCGGCGCGGACGGATTCACCGCCCGCTTCGACGTCATCAACCTGTTCGACGAGAAATACGAGATCCGCGACGGCACGGGCGTGGGCGTGGGTGCGCCCCAGTTCGGCCCGCGGCGGGGCTTCTTCGTGGGGCTGTCCAAGGCGTTGTAGCCCTACACGCGCCTTACCTTCCCGGGGACTCCGAAATCGCACTCCAGCGCGGCGCGGTCCCATGCGGCGCTGTCGGCCGCGGCCGCATAGGTGGTCGACAGGAAGTCGAGCAGCAGCGCATCGGGATCGGCGGATGAACGCACGGTTTCGTAGGGAAGGATGAACTCGCCGAGTGCCGGTTCGAAGTGCGCGCCGACGGTCACCGGCCGCTCGCGAAAACCCGCCGGTTCGGGCCAGGCATAGGAATAGAACACGGCCATCGGAAAGGCGTCGTTGCCCGGCCAGAATCCCGCGCTGGAGACCTCATGCGAATAGGCCTCGCGCGCCACAGCGTCGGGCAAACCCGGGACACCGCCGGGATGACGAGGCGCGCGGCGCCCGGAAAAGCGCGTCACTGCAAGATCGAAACTGCCCCAGAAGAAGTGCACGGGACTGACCTTGCCCAAAAAGCTGCTGCGGAAGAACTTGAAAACATGGTCCGCCCGCACCAGCGCCCGCCAAAAGCGGTGCGCCGCTTCGGCGTCGTAGCTCTCGTGAACGCGGTCGACGGAGAACGGGATTGCGTCGGCGATCTCGCTCGGCATGTCGCGGAACGGGAACTTGATTCCCAGGCTCTCGATCCTGTCGAGAAATCGTGCGTAGAAATCGGCTATCGGCTGAGGCGCCAGCGCCACTTTCCGCTGCCGCCCGTCGCCGGTGCGGATGGTGAGGCCGTGTTCCAGGAAGTCGAAGTCGATTTCGAAGATCTCCGCGCGCCAGGGGATGGGTGATGTGCCCAGTCCTCGTGCCGTTACGTAAAGGGGAACCTGCCAGCTGTGGTTCACCCAGGGCGTCAGTGCGAGGCGCACCTTGCCCACGATCTGCGTCATGAGATGCAGTGTCTGGGCCGTATCACGCCACGAGCCGTAATCGAGATCGGGCCAGCTCACCGCTCCACCAGCTTGCGGTAGAGATGCCAGGTCGAGTGGCCCAGTACGGGAACGACGATCGCCAGTCCCAGGAAGAACGGCAGCGAGCCGATCAGCAGAAGACCCGCGACGATCAGACCCCACGCCGCCATCGTGCGGGGATTGTCCCTCACCGCACGGAACGAGGTGGCGAGCGCGGTGTCCAGGCCCACATCGCGGTCGAGCATCAGGGGGAACGACGCCACGCTGATCGTCATGGCGACGAGCGCGAACGCGAAGCCCACTATCATGCCGGCCGCGATCAGCACGTGGCCCGCGTGGGTGGCGAACACGTCATGCACGAACGCCGCTGCCGAGGCCGGCAGGGCGGGTCCGAGCGTCGCCGCGTAGATCCACCACGCGCTGGCGATCCAAAGCGCGAATATCGCGATCAGGATCAGACCGAGCATGGCCACGCCGCCGAAGCCCGGTTCGCGGATCATCTCGATGCCGTTGCTCCAGTTCACCTCGAGGCCCTGCTCGCGCCGCCGGCTCATCTCGTAGAGCCCCACGGCCGCGAACGGCCCGACGATCGCGAATCCGGACGCCAGCGGGAACAGCAGCGGCAGCAACCTCGCGCCGAACGCGGCACGGTCGAGGATGATGCCGACCACGGCGTAGATGATGCCGACGAAGACGACGTCGCTGCGATAGGCCTTGAAATCGTCGAAGCCCCTGACGAGCGCGTCGCGCAGGTCCGCAATCGCGATCCGTCGGACCGCGGGTGCGGGCGAGTGTGCGGTGTCGCTGATGTGGTGAAGCGAGCGTCCCATGCTTCCCAGCGCCTGCGCCGCCTGCACCAGCCGCGCTCCGCTCCACTCGATAGGGTTCTTGATAGTCATGACCCGTGCTCCCGAAGCGCGCCGAAACCGGCCCGCCCCGGCGCCGTCCGGCTTCTCCGCGGATCACCATAGACGACCGCGCGCCGCAAATCATTCCTGACGCATGCATCATTGCCCGGAAGCGCATGGCGCTATGCGGCGAGGCCGTGCGCCGTACCCGCGACCGGGGAAACCCGCATCGTTGCAACTGCGCCTCATCTCGTTGCGCGGATTTCCTCGAGACGCCAGGCGTGCTGACGCAGATGTGATCGCCGGCCGCAAGAACCCAGCCGGACTGCGGCGCGCACGTCACGCGCGACCGCGCGCCCGCTTCCGCCGTCTGCCCACGCCGCATACATTGGCGGAATGGAAAAGATCCGCTTCGTTCAAAACGGCACGTGCGGCGGCCTCATCTGGCTCATCGGCTGGTTGTTCACCATCGGTTATCTGAAGCTCGCCTTCTGGACCGGCGCGCTGGCCCTGCTGATCTGGCCGTATTACATCGGCGTCGCAGTGGCGGCTCTGCACCACTGATTTTCGCGCCCCGGTTTTCCGTAGCGGCACCGGGGATCGCCGGTGCGCCGGTTCCGATTCTTGTCACAGCCGTGCCGTTGCCCGCATACGGATGGCGATGCACAGTTTCGCCATGAAACATGAGGCGCCCCTCGCCGTCGTGTTGGGCCTGATGCTCTGCGCACCGCCGATGCTCGCGCAGGCGACCGACCTGCCGCTCAATTCGCCGACGAAGGTGGACGGTGTCGAGGCCGTGTGCACCGGCATCGGCGAAAACGAAGAGAACAACCCGAAATGGGCCGTCTATCCGCTCAAGATCGAAACGGTCGGCAAGGGCGCCCAGTGGCTCGCGGATACCGATGTCAGCGTCCTGCAGGGCGAAACCCGAGTATTCGCCGCCCATTGCGGCGCACCCTGGCTGCTGCTCAAGCTGGCTCCCGGCAAGTATCAGGTGAGCGCAACCTCTGCCGGAGAAAGCGCCACGACCAAGGCGTATTCGCCCAGGCACGGACAAGGAACCGTCATCCTGCGCTTTCCCAATGAGGGCGGCACGGTAAGTCCGTTCGACCTGCCCTGATTAGACAGAAGCTGCGAGTTCCCGCGCTGGCGTTGCGGCCAGCGCGCCGACCGGCACTTCGTCTTCCGGCGACTTTCCGGCGTCAGGCGCGACGGAGGGCTGCGCCTCGGTATCAGCGGGCCCGGCAGCCTCCGCATCGGCCTTGTCATCGGCTTCGACAGACGGCTCGGCCGCGCTCACGGCCGCGTCCTTTGCTTCTTCCGGCGCTGCTGCCACATCCGCTTCCGCTTCGATCGAACTCTCGGCTTGCGGTTCGTTCGCGATCGTCTCGACCCCGGGCAGCTCTTCCGCCGGCGGCAGTTCGGAGATGAATTGCGCGACTTCGGATTGCTCGACCGGCATTTCGTCCGCCGCGGGCTGCTCCATGAAGGTTTCCGCGGCAGGCTCGGCGGCGACGGCGGCCGCGTAGCGCTCCGCAATCGCCGTCCGCAGGGACGCATAGACTTGTGCCGCGTGGTTCACGCCTTCCCTGTTGCTGCCCATCAGCTCGAACAGCACCTGCGAGAACATCGCCGACCAGAGTCCGAACATGAACTTGACATACTGGCGCGTCGCATCGCGCAGGAAGAGGTCGAGCTGCAACACGAAGGATCCGGCATCCAGCGGATAGGCGCGGATGAAGCGGAAACGCTGATTGCAGAGGTTGAAGAAGTCCTCAGGCAAGTCGATGCGGAGCTCGGTGGCGGGCACGACGGTTCCGATCGCGATGTTCGAATAGCCCGCCTCGGCCGGCGCCTTGAACATCACGACCGAGAAGGGCAAGCCGCCCGGCAGCTCCGCACCGGTCTGCGCGTTGATCACCTTCAACAGCGCGTGGATGACGGGCTTGCCGTCGGCCAAACCTGTGTCCTGCACGCTGATCAGGCCGGTTTCGCGCATCAGGCCCAACATCTCGGACTGCGAGAGGTAGCGTATCACCGCGGCATCCTGGCTCATCGCGTTCCCCTATTCCTCGCAGTTGAGCGCGGCCTCGGCGGCATCGCGCAGCAGCTTGACCGCATCGGCCGAACTCGGGACCGTGCGCCGGAAGGCGTTTAGCGCATCCGCGTTCCACAAATACGACGGATCGGCAAAATAGGTGCGCTGCAGGAGATGGCGCTGCCTGGCGAGCGCCTGGCGCTTGCGGCTGGCGACGGTGATCGTCGTGGCGCGCAGGCCGGGAAACAGCCGCACGAACCATGGCCCTTTTCCGGATTCCGCCTTGATCTCGCGGTCCCAGCACTCGGCAATCGATTTTTCGATCCGGGCAGACTGCTTGAGATATTCCGAAAAGCGCATCTTCCACCCCCTTGGTCTTCGTCGTTTGATCTTCTTTACCACCATTTCAGGCGGTCAAAACGCGATTTCGCGGACTTGGTTGCCGCAGTTCAAGACGACGCAATTGCACAGTTTTGTGAATGGCTCTCACCGCTGAAACAACCGGAAGGGAAAATTGTCTGGACGTTGTGCGCGCTCCGCCTTCTTTCCTCCGCCCGGAGGAAATGATGGAAAACTGTTACGAAGACGCGACGCGCGCGGCCGCCTATGCCGGGCTTGGATTCACCAACACCTATCATCTGGCGTTCCGGGACGTGCCGGCGCTGCTGCGTGAAGTTCCCGGCAGGCGCGCGATGGATTTCGGCTGCGGCGCGGGGCGCTCGACGCGGTTCCTGAACGGTCTGGGCTTCGCCGCCGTCGGTGTCGATATCGCGCCCCAAATGATTGCCCGGGCGCGCGAAGCCGACCCCGCCGGAGACTACCGGCTGGTGAAGGGTGAATTGCTGGAAGACTTCGCCGACGAGAGCTTCGATGCCGTGCTCTGCGCCTTCCCGTTCGACAATATCCCGGACCGCGATGCGAAGGTGCGCCTGTTCCGCAGCCTGAGGCGAGTGACCGCCGCGCGTGGACGGATCATCAACATCGTCTCGTCGCCCGAGATCTACACCCACGAATGGTCGTCGTTCACCACGCGCGACTTCCCCGAGAACCGCGACGCCCGGCCCGGCGACGTCGTCCGCATCGTGACCACCGACTTCGGCGACCGGCGCCCCTGCGAGGACATCCTGTGGCCCGACGCGTGCTATCGCGAAGTTTACGCGGAGGCGCAACTCAGCGTCGCCGCCATGCACAAACCGCTGGCAACGGGAGAAGAAGGCTATGCCTGGGTCAGCGAAACCGTCATCGCGCCGTGGGTCATCTACGTCTTATCGCGATGACCCGGCGGCGCGTTCGTTGCGCAGACTGCGACGGCCTACTTGCGCGAGAACAGGAGCCCGAGACCGAGCACCCCGGTAACGCCCACGCAGATCCATCGCGCAAGCATCGGAACCGCGAACTTGCCGACCGTGATGGCAAGCCCGGCATAGGCGAGATACGCATGGGCCGCGGCGACCAGCAACAACACGAGCGCCGACAAAACGATGATGAGCGACTTCACGGATAACCCCTCCAGGACCCCGTGCATGCATAGCACAAAACGGCACAACACGGCGTCATGTTGTTGTCTCACCCGCCCGTTCCAACCAATCCGGGAATGCGCAACTCGGAAGCATCAGCGCCAATTCGCGGAGAACGTGCGCCCGTGAACCCGATTCGCCGCCTGTTCGAGCGCGTGAGCCCGCCAGCGCGGGGCGCGCCGGACCGCCGTCCCAGAATTGAACATCTGCTCTGAGATTGACCGCTGTCTGCCAGGAACTTGTGCAGAACGCCGCCGTCGAATGTCACGGCATTCGAATCGATGCGATTCGCATAAGGAAAAATACGTAAGGGTGTTCCCGGCTAGTGACGAAGCGTCCTCCTGTGGATTATTATGAGAATAATACCAATGCACAATGGTGACGGCGGCATCGCAACATGAAATCCCCCATTCATGAGCACAGACTCCCTAAGGCAACCCCACCGGCTGGAGCTGGTTGCCGCCGTCACCTTTTCTTTTTGATCGTCAGCAGTACTTAGCATTTTTGCGGCCGGCGCGGTGCCGACCGGACATCGATCGCGTGACGGCGCTCCGCCCACAAGGCGTGAAAACCGCACAAAAGAGGCCTCGAATGCGCATCCTGTTCGTCACGTCTGAAGCCTATCCTCTGGCCAAGACGGGCGGACTTGCCGACGTGTCGCGCTCGCTTCCCGCCGCTCTCATGCGTCTGGGCGCCGACGTGCGGGTGCTGATGCCCGGCTACCCGCGCGCGCTCGAACTGATCGCGCATCCCAAAGTGGTCGCGCAGATGCGGCCGATGCTGGGCGTGGCGGACGGCCAGTTGATCGCCGGGCGGTTTCCCGATTGCGATCTTCCGGTGTGGCTCGTGGACTCGCCTTCTCTGTTCGACCGGCCAGGCGGCCTCTACCAGGACGGCGACGGACGCGACTGGCCCGACAACGCCACCCGTTTCGCCTACTTTTCGAAAGTCGCGGCGGAACTCGCGCTCGGGCGGACTCCGGTCGGGTGGCACCCCGACGTGGTGCACGCCAACGACTGGCACACCGGCTTGCTGCCGCTGTTGCTGGCGGAGGCACGTACCGAGCGTCCGCGCACGGTGTTCACCACCCACAACATGGCGTTTCAGGGCAATTTCGCTCCCGAAGAGTTGCACGACCTGCCCGAGCGCATTCGCGGCTCCAAGGCGATCGAGTTCTATGGCCGGCAGTCATTCCTGAAGGCGGGATTGCGCTATGCCGACCGCGTCACCACCGTGAGCCCGACCTACGCGAAGGAAATCCTCAGCCACGAATTCGGCTTCGGCTTCGAAGACGTCCTGCGCGAACGCGGACGCGATTTCTGCGGCATCCTCAACGGCATCGACGACGCAATCTGGAACCCGGCCACCGATCCGCTTCTGCCCCGCAACTACTTCGTCAGCGACATCTCCGGTAAACGCGTCTGCAAGCGCTCGCTGCAGCAGGAACTGGGGCTCGAATTCGCGCCCGATCACGTTCCCCTGTTCGGGTTCGTGAGCCGCCTGACCCACCAGAAGATGGCGGATGTGCTTCTGGAGGTGCTGCCCTGGATCGTCGAGCAGGACGCACAGCTCGCGGTGGTCGGCGAAGGCGACCGGGCCATCGAGGCGGCGCTGCTGGAGGCGCGGCGGCGGTACGAAGGACGGGTTTCGGTCACGATCGGCTACAACGAGCCGCTTGCGCACCGGCTTCAGGCCGGCAGCGACATGCTTCTGGCGCCCGCGCGTTTCGAGCCGTGCGGGCTGACGCAGCTCTACGCCATGCGTTACGGCACCTTGCCAATCGTGCGCCGCACCGGCGGTCTGGCCGATACCGTCGTCGACGCCACGGCGCGAACGATCGCCGGCCGCACCGCGACCGGGTTCGTCTTCGAGCGGGACGATGCCGCGGGAATGATGGCGGCGATGATGCGAGCGCTCGCATTGTTCCGCGAACCGCTGCACTGGCGCCTGATGCAGCTTCAGGCGATGACGCGCGAATTCAGTTGGGAAACCAGCGCCGCAAAATATCTCGAGCTTTACAGGGACGCCACGAACGGCGTGCAACATGTGGACGTCGCCGTGGAGGGAGATGGGACAGAAGAACTGCGAGCTGCGGGGTGACATGAACGCACTGGAGGATGCGATGGGACGTGAACACCATATAAAAGACGAGCAGATCCGCCACCGGGCTTATTGCATCTGGGAAGCGGACGGGCGCCAGGACGGCCGCTGCGCGGAATATTGGGAACGCGCCAAGGCCGAACTCGAGGACGAGTTCGAAATGGCGACGGATGTGCCTCTGGCCGAGGAGGAAAGGACGGAATTCGTCATGCCGCGGCCGTCGATCTCGATGCCGATCTACCGGCACGAGGCCGCGCGCATCGATCCCGACTGGTTCCGCGAAGCCGCCTGATGCTCGAAACCAAAGGCGCCGCGATATAGAAGACCGCTGCCGTCACCCATCGCCGGCAGAACGCTCTGTCACGCTCTTTCCTGATAACGTTCCCACGACTTTTCGATCTCAGGGCACCGCGGCATCGACCGCCGCGATATGGCGTGCCTTTTCCGCCTCAGGGAGGAACGCGCCCAAGAAGCTGTTCTTCGCCAGCCTCGCAGCGTCGGCGTTGGTAAGCCCGAGGGCTTCGCCCACGGCGAGAAAATTGTCGATCACATAGCCGCCGAAGAAGGCCGGATCGTCCGAGTTCACCGTGGCGCGCAAGCCGAGATCGAGCATGCGCTTCAAGGGGTGTTGCCCCATGTCCCGCACGACGCACAGCTTCAAGTTCGACAGCGGGCAGACCGTCAGCGCGATTTGCCCCGCTGCGAGGCGCGCGACCAGCCGGGAATCCTCCAGCGCGCGGTTGCCGTGGTCGATGCGATCGACGCGGAGCACGTCGAGCGCTTCCCACACGTATTCGGGCGGCCCCTCCTCGCCCGCGTGCGCCATGAGCTTCAGCCCGGCGTCGCGCGCCGCGGCGAACACGCGTGCGAACTTCGAGGGTGGGTGGCCCTTTTCCGACGAATCCAGCCCCACGCCGGCCAGCCGGTCGAAATACGGTTCGGCCTGGCGGAAAGTGGCGAACGCATCGTCTTCGCTCAGATGCCGCAGGAAACAGAGGATGAGCCGGAAGCTGACGGCGAACTGCGCCTCGCCCGCCTTCAATCCCGCCACGATTCCGCCGATCACGGTCGCGAACGGGATGCCGCGAGCGGTGTGCGTCTGCGGATCGAAGAATACTTCGGCATGGCGGACATTGTCCGCGGCCGCGCGCTTCACGTATGCGAAAGCAAGATCGCGGAAATCCTCTTCCGTGAGGAGCACGCCGGCGCTGCGGTAATAGATGTCGAGGAAATCCTGGAGGTTGGAAAAGCGGTACGCCGCCCTCACCTCGCCCGCGCTCCTGAAGGGAATGTCGAGCTTGTTGCGCCGCGCGACGGCGAACATCAATTCGGGCTCGAAGCTGCCTTCGAGATGCAGATGAAGCTCGGCTTTGGGGAGGTTGCGGATGAAGCTCGCGTCCATGGCGAACGATGACAGAGTCGGCCTGCGCTTGGCAACTACGCGCGCGCGTGCGCCATCTCTCCCGCAACGTAGGTTCTGGCCACCGCCCTGTCGTCGCCGAGGATGGCGAGCGCGAACAGCCTCTCGGCGATCGACGCGGCCGACGCCCAGCGCCGTTGCAGCAGCGGCAACGCCTTGGCATCCAGCACCAGGAAGTCCGCCTCCTTGCCGGGCGTGAGATTGCCGATCCTGTCGTCCAGGCGAAGGGCCCGCGCGGCGCCGAGAGTCGCCAGATAGAACAGCTTGAACGCGCCGGTTTCGGCGTGCTGCAACTGGCAGACCTTGAAGGCTTCGTTCATGGTGGCCAGCAGCGACAGGCTTGTGCCCGCGCCGACGTCCGTCGCCAGACCGACGCGCACCCCCGCTTCCTCCGCCGCTTTGAGCTTGAACAGGCCGCTGCCGAGGAACAGGTTCGAGGTCGGGCAGAACGCGACGCTCGCGCCCGCCTTGCCGAGCCGCGCCCATTCCTCCGCCGACAGATGCAGGCAGTGCGCGAAGACGGAATGCGGCGTCGCCAGCCCAAATTTTTCGTAGACGCCGAGATAGTCGGGGCAATCGGGGAAGGCGCGATGCACCGCCAGGAGTTCTTCGTGGTTCTCGGCCAGGTGCGTGTGCAACATCACGCCGGGATGCTCGGTCAACAGCCTTCCGGCGAGTTCGAGCTGGCGCTCGCTCGAAGTCAGCGCGAAGCGCGGCGTCACGGCATAACCGAGCCTGCCCTTGCCGTGCCATTCGCGGATCAGGGCGCGGCTTTCCATGTATCCCGTCTCAGCCGTATCGCAGATGCCGGCGGGCGCGTTCACGTCCATCAGCACCTTGCCGGTGACGAGCCGCATGTTGCGATTGAGCGCTTCGGCGAACAGCGCCTCCGCGGAAACCTTGTGCGCGGTGGCGAACACCAGCGCCGTCGTGGTGCCGTTGGCCAGAAGCTGGTCGAGGAAAAAGCGCGCGGCCTCCGCCGCCACGTCCGCGTGATGATAGGCGCTCTCGGCCGGAAATGCGTAATGCGACAGCCATTGCAGCAGATGCGTTCCCGGTGAGGCCACGATGTCGACCTGCGGGAAATGCACATGCGCGTCGATGAAGCCGGGCACGATCAGGCCGTCCGGAAAACGCTCGACCGGGGCGCCCTTCACGAGCGGGGCGATGTCGTCCCACGGTCCGGCTTCCGCGATATGCCCGTCCTCGACGATCAGCCCGCCGTCCGGAAAATAAGCGGCCGCTTCCGCGCCGTGCGCCGGATCGTCGAGAAGATGGAAAGTGGAGCCCCTGAACGCGTGGCGTGTCATGATTTCACGCTTTCGAAATCCGTCATCGCTCTTTCCCAAAGGGCGCGTCGTTCGTGTTGAGGACAACCGCGCAGCCGATGAGTCCTTCCGATACTAGCACGGTGGAGGCGCACCGCCGCCTCTTCTACCCCGGCATGGCGGTGATGGCCGCCGGAATGGCTCCCACCAGGGCCGCGCTCATGCATGTCGCGAGGAAGCCGGCCAGCATCGCCTTGCCCACCATCTTGATGACCTCGTCGCGGCGCTCGGGCAAGAGAACCGAATAACCGGCGAGATTGATCCCCACCGAGGCGACGTTGGCGAATCCGCACAATGCATAGGTCAGGATCGTGCGGGTGCGCTCGGTCATCTCTGCAGCCGGAATGGCGCCCAGCTTGATGAACGCGGTGAACTCGGTCAGCATCATCTTGGTGCCGAGAAGCTGTCCCGCCGTCTGGATTTCGCTTCCCTGGATGCCGAGGCACCAGGCGAGCGGCGAGAAGACGTATCCCAGAATGCGTTCGACGCTGACGGGCGCTCCCCAGACCGGCGGCAGGGCTCCGAGCATCATGTTGACCATCGCGACCAGGGCAACGAATACGATCAGGCAGGCGGCGACGTTGACCGCGATCTGCATGCCGTCATTGATGCCCTTCATGACCGCGTCCATCGAACTTTTGTAAACGCGCTCGTCCGGCGGCATCTTGTCCTGGGCGGCTTCGGCCGCGCGATCGCGCGGCACCAGGATGCGCGCCACCAGGATGCCGGCCGGCGCCGAGATGATCGAAGCCGTCAGGATGTGGGCCGCTGCGGCCGGCAGGACGCCCTGCAAAATGGTGACGTAGGCCACCATGGTCGAACCGGAAACACACGCCATCCCGACGGCGATGAGCAGGAACAACTCCGAGCGCGTCAGGCGGCTCAGATAGGCGCGGATGACGATGGGGCCTTCGACCTGGCCCATGAAGATGGTGGCCGCCGCCGCCAGCGCGGTCGGGCCGCGAAGGCCCATGGTGCGCGAAAAGACGAAGCCGAACGCCTTTGTGATCCACTTCAGGATGCGCCAGTGCCACAACAGCGCCGCCAGCGTGCACACCACCATGATCACCGGCAGGACGCGGAAGCCGAAGACGAACAACGCGCCGGGCGTGGTGAGCGGATAAGGCTGCGATCCGGAACCGCTTAGGAAGCCGAACACGAAGGCGACGCCCGCCTGGGCCGATTTCGCCAGGCCGTCGAACACCGCGCTGAAGCTGGCCAGGCCCGCGCGGATCGAGGGCACGCCGAACAGCGACAGCACCAGGGCCAACTGCAGCCCGATCGCGCCGAAGGCGAGCAAGAACGGAAAGCGGCGCCGGTTTTCCGAGAACAGCCAGCACACGAAGAGGATCAACACGATCCCGGCCAGGCTTTGCAGATTGAGCGGACTCATCACGCCGTGAAACATGCCCCGAATTCCCCCTCTTGGTTTCAACCCTCCATCAAGGGGAGGGAAAGAACCCCGCCTACATAATCTCCAGTTGCTGTTCGATGTCCGCAAGAAGCCGTGACGCGCCGATGCGAAACAGACCCGGCTCCAGCCAATCCCCGCCCAGTTCGTCCTGCATCACCGTTTGATAGAGGAGCGCTTCTTCCGCCTTGGCGATCCCGCCTGCCGCCTTGAAGCCGACCTTGTATCCCCTCGTCCTCCGCCAGAAGCCGATCATCCGGGCCATGACGGTCGAGACTTCCGGCGTGGCGTTGACGGTCTCCTTGCCGGTGGAGGTCTTGATGAAGTCCGCCCCCGCCATCATGCAGACAACCGACGCCCTCGCCACATTCGTCAGCGTGCCCAGATCGCCAGCGGCGATGATGGCCTTGAGATGCGCCTGCCCGCACGCCTCGCGAAAGGCGCCCACCTCGTCATAGACGCCCCGCCAGTTGCCGGTGAGCGCTTTCGAACGGTCGATGACGATGTCGATCTCGCGCGCCCCCGCGGCGACCGAGGATTCCACCTCTAGGACGCGCGCAGGCAAGGGCGACAGGCCGTGCGGAAATCCCGCCGACACGGCTGCGACCGGAATGGAGGTGCCCTTGAGCGCCTCAAGCGCCGTCTCGATGAAGGCGTGATAGACGCAGACCGCAGCCGTGGTGACGCCACCGCAGCCCAGCGCCTCCTGCACCTTGGGGCCCAAGGGCTGGCGGGCCTTGGCGCAGAGCTTCCTGACGCGCTCCGGCGTGTCGTCGCCCGAGAGCGTGGTGAGGTCGATGCATCGCACCGCCTTCACCAGCGACGCAGTCCGCTCCTGCTTCGTCACCTCCCGGCGCGCGATGCCTTCGAAGCTGCCGCTGACCTGCACGGAATCGATGAGGCCGGCGTCGAATGCCGTGATCGTATTGCGCCCGCTTTCGGGCGCATGATCGTTCGAGGCCGAAGGTTGAATCTTGAACATTTTCCGACGCTTTCACCCGGCCGGAGCCGAGTCAAGCGAAGGCCCGGTGACGGCTGTGCACAAGACTCGCCGACGCGGTAAAGTGGCTCAGGGAGATGGGGAAATGCCTGAAATATTGCGGCGCGGCGTTCTGGCAGGCTTGGCAGTCGCGGGAGTGTTCGCCGCCTATCTCTTCGTCGCAGCTGCATACGTCGAATTGGATCTGGCGCAGCCACCACTCGTTTCGCCGGCGGCGCTCAAAGTCGTCTTCAGCTCTATCACGCTCATCTTCTTGAGCGGAGTGCTGCCGTCCGTTGTTTTGAACCGGTTGCGCATCCGCTCCATCTGGCCCTTTTTTCTGGCCGGGGCATTGTCAGGCGTCCTTACCATCTATGCTTGGCTGTTCGTTTTCGCACAAACGTTCACGTTGTTCGGTGGAGAGCCACAGGCGCCTCCATTGGGCACCCTACTGCTGCGGGAGTTTTCGCAGCTTCCGGGACTTGTGGCCGAGACACCGGAGGAGCAGCTCGGAGCCGTGTCCGGAGTTGCGTTGGCCGGCCTCGTCTGCGGTGGCCTGTTCTGGCTCGCTTTCGTTTGGTGGCCAACGCGCCGCGCGGCGTCCAGGCGACGGACTTAGTACTCGTCGAGCAAAATCATCGTTGCACGGTTTCGGGCTGGCAATCGCCGGCCTGTTGCAGGAATGCGATCACCTGCTCCCGCGACACGCTTGGATAGCCCGCGAGAAATTCTTCTATCGAGTCACCGGCCTCAAGATAGTCGAGCAGCGTCTGCACCGGCACACGCGGGCCGGAGAACACGGGGGAACCGCCCGTGGTTGGTGGGTCCACGCGCACGATAATCCCGTCCATCGCTTCAAAATGTCTTTTTTCTTGCGCCTAAGCCAAATCAGTAGAAGTCTCGGTAAAAGCGGAAATTGGGCCGACGGCATGCCACACCGAACATGGACATGGGGAGTGCTCGTGGTGGCGATCATGAGTTCGGCCCAGGCGCATATCAGCGTGCGCGTGGATATCGGCAGGACCGAAGGTCCCCTCGTCCACGCCTGGACCTATTTCGGCTACGACGAGCCGAACTACACCTACGGCCCGCACGGCCAAAAGCTGCTGCGCGAACTCGCGGCGTCGGACCACGTGCCCGTCTATGTGCGCACGCACAATCTCCTCACCAGCGGCGACGGCGAGGGTTCGCTGAAGTGGGGCTCGACCAACGTCTACACCGAGGACACCCAAGGCAATCCCGTCTACGACTGGACGATTGTCGACCGCATCTTCGACGCCTATCGCGATGCGGGCGTGCGCCCGCTGGTCGAACTCGGCTTCATGCCAGAGGCGCTGACCACTGGCCCGGCGCCCTACCGCCACGATTTCCCCAAAGGATCAATCTTCACCGGCTGGAGCTGGCCGCCCAAGGACTACGCCAAATGGGGCGAACTGGTGTTCCAATTCGCAAAGCACCTGCGCGCGCGCTACGGCGACGAATACGTCAAGACCTGGCTGTGGGAAGTCTGGAACGAGCCAGACATTCCATACTGGCACGGCACGCCTGAAGAGTATTTCCGCCTTTATGACGTATCCGCCGACGCGGTGCAGCGCGCGATCCCGTTCGCCGAGATCGGCGGGCCGGACTCCACCGGTCCT
>DATKOE010000146.1:0-13863 GCA_035524815.1 Rhizomicrobium sp. | reverse complement strand
CTTCGGCATACCGGTGGTCAAGGCGCCTTATGACAAGGCCCAGTTAATCCACTTCAGCGCCGGCACAGGGTTGTGATCCATGACTAAGAAATCTCTCTTCGCCTTCACCTTCGCGGTGGCAGGAATGTTCCTTCTCGGCGTCGCGCCGACGCAGACCGCGCTCGCGGCTGCGCCTCCGAGCCAGCCTGGAGCGGCTCCCGTCGCCCGTGTTCTCATCATCGACCTGCGCCGCGCCGTGGCGGTGTCCAAGGTCGGCCAGAGCATTCAGTCGCAAGTCAACGCGCTGAAACAGCAGGCCCAGTCGGAATTGAACGGCGAGGCCAAGGGTCTGCAGACCGAGAAGCAACAGCTCGATCAGCAGTCGGCAATCCTGGCGGCGGACGTCAAGGCGCGCAAAGCCAAGGACTTCCAGGCCCGCGTGGCGGCGTTCGAAAAGAAGCTCCAGGCGCGCGGCCAGTTGATCCAGGGCGGGATGCTCAAAGCCAACCGCGAGGTGGAGGAAGCGCTCGGCCCGATCCTCCAGGGCATCATGCAGGAACGTCAGGCAACGATCATGCTCGACCGCAGCGCGGTCCTTCTGGCTCCCAACGCGATCGACGTGACCGCCGTGGTCGTGCAGCGGCTGGACATGAAGATGCCCGCGGTCAAGGTGGAGTTGACGCCGTTGCCGCCGGGTGTGGCCCAAGCCGCCGCGCAACAGCAGGCGCAGCAGCAGTAATCCGGGCCGGCCGACTGGACGACCCCGATGGCCGATCCTCGCTTCTATGACAATCGCGGCCCCTTCCCGCTGGGAGAGCTGTGCGGCAAAATCGGCGTCGCTTTGCCCGACGGGGCCGACGGTTCCGCTCTGGTGCATGACGTCGCCAGTCTGGCAGGAGCCGTGGCGGAACATCTCTCGTTCTTCGCAGGCGACCGAGCGGAAACCGACTTCGCGCAAACCGCGGCGGGGTTCTGTCTGGTTCCCGCGAAAGTCAAGGCGGTCAAACTCCCCGCCCGTACGGTTCTTATTCCCTGCGCGGCTGTACAGCACGCCTTTGTTGCCGCTGAAGAGCTGTTCTATCCCGACAGCAGCCGGATGGCAGGGCCGTATGAGAAGGCGATCGACGCCAGCGCCAGAATCGGCGAAGGCGTGAAGCTGGCGCCGGGTGTGGTGATCGGGCCGGGTGCCGAGATCGGTGACGGAACGCACCTAGGCCCCAACACGGTCGTGGCGCGCGGGGTCGCAATCGGCCGCGACTGCGAGATCGCCGGCAATACGACCATCATGTGCTCCTACATCGGCGACCGGGTGCTGATTCTTCCCGGTGCCCAGATCGGCCAGCCGGGCTATGCCTTTGCCTCCGGCGCGCAGGGCCACACCAAGGTCCCACAACTCGGCCGCGTCATCGTGCAGGACAAGGTGGAAGTCGGCGCCTGCGTGACCATCGACCGGGGGGCGCTGGGCGACACGGTGATCGGCGAGGGCACTAAGATTGATAATCTTGTGCAAATTGGGCACAACGTCCACGTGGGTCGGCATTGCATCATCGTCTCCCAGGTCGGAATTTCCGGAAGCTCGACGCTGGGCGATTTCGTCGTCCTCGGCGGCCAGGTCGGCATCGCCGATCACGCCAAGATTGGCAGCGGAGTCCGGCTGGGCGCGCGCTCGGCGATGACCCCAGGCCAGGAACTCGAACGCGGCGATTACGCCGGGGTGCCGGCCAAGCCGGTCCGGGAATGGATACGGGAGCTTTACGCGGTGAACGCCCTTGTGAAGAAGCCGAAGAAAGGCGGCGGCAATGACTGAGACAAAGCCCCAGCAGGTCGTGCTCGATACCGGCGATCTCAAGCGCTTGCTGCCGCATCGGGCGCCGTTCCTGTTCATCGAGAGGATGACCAACATCGTGCCGCACGAGAGCGCGACGGGCTACAAAGCGGTCGGCTACAACGAGCCGTTCTTTGCCGGTCATTTTCCCGACCATCCCGTGATGCCGGGTGTGCTCATCATCGAAGCGCTCGCCCAGGCGGCGGGCGCCCTGGTGATCTATTCGCTTGGGCTGACGACTGAGAATCGCATCGTCTATTTCATGACGATCGAGAAGGCACGTTTCCGCAAGCCCGTCCGCCCGGGCGACATGCTGCGCATGGAGGTCCGGGCGCTGAGAAGGCGCGGTCCCGTGTGGCGATTTGCTGGCGAAGCCTACGTCGGCGACGTGCTATGTGCTGAGGCCGAATACAGCGCGATGATCCAGGAAGGCGTTAGCGATAATGGCGGTGCATCCGACGGCAATCGTTGAGGACGGGGCTGTTCTCGGAGCGGGGGTCGAAATCGGCCCCTTCTGCATTGTCGGACGCGAAGTACGTCTGGGCGAAGGCGTTCGCCTCTTGTCGCATGTCGTTGTCGCCGGGCAGACGGAAATCGGCCCGCGCACCGTCGTTCATCCGCACGCGGTGCTCGGCGGAGAATCGCAGATCAAAGGCAACGACGCCGCCGGAACGCGTCTTTCGATCGGCGAAGACTGCGTTATCCGCGAGCACGTCAGTTTCAGCCTCGGCAGCAAGAAGGGGCACAACCTCACCAGAATCGGCTCGCGCGGCTTCTTCATGGCCTACAGCCATGTCGGTCACGACTGCGTGATCGGAAATGACGTGACGTTCGCGAACGGCGCGCAGATCGCCGGACACGTCGACGTCGGCGACAACGTGGTGATGGGCGGGCTCGCCGCCGTGCAGCAGTTCGGGCGCATCGGCCGCGGTGCGATGCTTGGAGGTCTTTCCGGCGCCGCCGAGGACGTCATCCCGTTCGGCATCGCCTTCGGCGAGCATTGTCAGCTCGCCGGGCTGAACGTCATCGGCTTGAAGCGCCGCGGCGTGCCGCGTCCTTCGATCCACGCGCTCAGGGCGATGTACCGCGCCATATTCCTGTCGGACGAGGGCTCGTTCAAGGATCGCGTCCTCAGGGCGAAGGAGAGCTTCCCGGATGTGCCGGAGGTGCAGGAAGTGACCGCGTTCATTCTCGCACCCGCCAAGCGGCCGGTCTGCACGGCGCGCCGCCACGACCAGCCAGCGGAAGAGGACTGATGGAATCCGCGCCACTCGGCATCATTGCGGGCGGCGGCGATCTTCCATTGGCGATCGCGGAAAGCGCGCACGAGGCGGGCCGCGGCGTTTTCGTCATCGCCCTGACGGGATCGGCGGACACCTGGGTCGAGGCCTGGCCCCACGAGTGGGCCTCGCTCGGCGAGGTTGGCAAGGTGATCAGGGCGCTGCACAACGCCAACGTCGCGGAGTTGGTGCTTGCCGGCAAACTGGCGCGGCCGAAGTTCCACGAAGTGAAGCTGGACGCGAAGGGCGTGCTGGTTGCGCCCAAGATCATTGCCGCCGCGCGCAAGGGCGACGACGCGCTGCTGCGCAGCGTGCTGGAATTGATGGAACGCGAGGGTTTCCATCCCGTCGGCTCGGCGGACGCTGCGCCCGGCCTCCTCGCGCCCGCGGCGGTGATGGGCAGCCGCTCGCCGTCCAGGGACGAGCAGGGCGACATCGCGCTTGCGTTCAAGATCGTGCGCACGATGGGCTCGCTCGACTTGGGGCAGGCGGCGGTGGTGTGTGAAGGCCTGACGCTCGCCGTGGAAGCCGCCGAAGGCACCGATGCGATGGTCGCGCGCGTGGGAACTCTGCCGGAGAACATCCGCGGCACCGCCGACCGGCGCCGAGGCGTGCTCGTGAAGGCCCCGAAACCGACGCAGGACCGCCGGGCCGACCTGCCCGTGATCGGGGTTCAAACCGTGCACAACGCGGCGGCCGTGGGGCTTGCCGGCATCGCCGTGGAAGCGGGCGGGGCGCTGATCCTGCGCAAGCAAGCGGTGATCGCGGAAGCCGACAGGCTCGGGTTGTTCCTGGTCGGCGTACCGGAGTGATGCGATGAACGGGGGGCGGCCGTTGACCCTCATGCTCGTTAGCGGCGAGCCGTCGGGCGACGCGCTCGGCGGTCAGCTCATCGCGGCGCTGAAGCAGCTCACCAACGGCGCCGTGAACATCGTCGGTGTCGGCGGCGAGGCTATGGCGGCGCAAGGCTTGAAGACGCTCTTTCCGCTGGAAGACACGGCGGTGATGGGCCTGCGCGAGATCGTTCCGAAAATTCCCGTCATCCTGCGGCGCGTGCGCGAGACGTCCGACTATGCGGCCGACACCAGGCCCGATGCCGTGGTGCTGATCGACAGCCCGGATTTCACCCATCGCATTGCCCAGCGCACCAAGCGTATCGCGCCTCGCATCGTCACCATCAATTACGTTGCGCCGCAGGTGTGGGCGACGCGCGCCTATCGCGCCCGCGCCATGGCGCAGTACTTCGATCTGGTGCTGGCGCTACTGCCGTTCGAATCGAAGTTCTTCGAAGGTTACGGTCTCAAGTCTGTGTTCGTCGGCCATCCCGCGCTCGAACGCGTCGAGCGCATGCGCGGCGGCAACGAGTTTCGCGTCCGCCACGGCATCGCCCCGGATGCGCCCCTCCTGGCGGTCTTGCCCGGCAGCCGCTCCAACGAGATCCGTTTCATCTACCCCGAGTTCCGCAAGGCGGTGGAGATGTTGGCATCGCGCATTCCTGGCCTGGTCACGGTCATCCCGACGGTGCCGCATGTCGCCGCCAGAGTGAAGGCGGGCACAGCGGGTTGGCCGGTGCCGCTGGTCGTCGTGGAGGAGCAGGACGAGAAATTCACCGCCTTCGACGCCGCCGACGCCGCTCTTGCGGCTTCGGGCACGGTGACGACGGAACTGGCCTTGTCTCGCACACCGATGGTCGTTGCCTACAAGGTGGGCTGGCTGACGGCCGCGATCTACCGGCGCCTCATCCGGGTGAAATACATCACGCTCGTGAACCTGCTGCTCGATCGTCCGGCGGTCCCGGAGTTCATCCAGGAGCGGTGCCGCCCCGAATTGCTGGCGGAATCCGTGGCCGGCCTGCTGGCCCGCGGGGATGCCGCCGCCCGCCAGACGGCAGATCTCGACGAGGCGATGCGGCGCATAGGCAAGGGTGGCGAGGCGCCCTCGCTGCGTGCCGCCCGCGCCATTCTCGATTTCCTGGGCCGGAAGCCGGCCTGACCCGCCGAATTGTGTCAATCGGTCCGTTGACGGGGTCGCCGCGCAACAATAGTTTCCGGGCCACTATGGCGGCCATGCTCAAGCGTACGACGACGGCCAAGCCCTACGGGGCTTCGGTTCGCGCGCGCGCCTGAAGCAGGAAGGCCGCCCGAACCCAAGCCCCGCCGAAAGGCCCGGGGCTTTTTTGCTGCCCGCGCCCGGTGTTGAAGGAGAAGCAGAATGAACAAGAAACCCAATATCGCGATTGTGGGCGCAACCGGCGCGGTCGGCGTCGAATTCGTCGGCTGCATCGAGCGGCGGAATTTCCCGGTCGGCACGCTCAAGCCGCTGGCGAGCGCCCGTTCCGCCGGCAAGACAGTGGATTTCCGGGGCGGAAAGGTCGTCATCGAGGAACTGACCGAGAAGTCGTTCGAGGGTGTCGATCTGGCGCTGTTTTCGGCGGGGGCCACGATCTCCAGGAAATTCGCGCCGCTTGCGGTCAAGGCCGGCGCCGTGGTGGTCGACAACTCGTCGGCGTTCCGCATGGACAAGGGCATCCCGCTGGTGATCCCCGAGGTCAACGCACGCCGGATCGCCGAGCACGAAGGCATCATCGCCAATCCGAACTGCGCCACGATCACCGCGCTGGTGCCGCTGTGGCCCGTCCACAAGGTCAACCGCATCAAGCGGCTCATCATCTCAACCTACCAGGCGGCGTCGGGCGCCGGCGCGGCGGCGATGCGCGAACTGGAAGAGGCCACGCGCGCTTATCTCAAGGGCGAGAAATACGAGCAGAAGGTGCTGCCGCACCCTTATGCCTTCAATCTCTTCAGCCACAACGCCTCGATCGATCTTTCGACCGGCTACAACGGCGAGGAGACGAAAGTCATCGCCGAAACCAAGAAGATTTTCGAGGACGAAGGGATCAATGTCGGGGTTACCTGCGTGCGTGTGCCGGTACTGCGCGCCCATTCCGAGGCGCTCACGTTGGAATGCGAACGCCCGATCACGGAAGACGAGGTGCGGTCCCTGCTGTCGGGTGCCCCCGGCGTGAAGCTGGTGGATGATCGCGTGAAGAACTACTTCCCCATGCCGATCGACGCCTCCTGCCAGGACGACGTGCTGGTGGGCCGCATCCGCACGGATACGAGCGATCCCACCGGCCACTCGATTGCGATGTTCGTCGCCGCCGACCAGGTGCTGAAAGGCGCAGCGCTCAATGCGGTCCAGATCGCAGAACACCTGCTCTGATCCCGGCAATCCGTTCAGAGGAACCCGCACCTTCCCCTCGGCCTTGCGGGGGCGAGCAGCGCCGGCGTGCGAGCGCGCGTTGGGGAAGGGCGAAGAAGAGGGGCGGTGTTGCCCCCAATTCGCTATTCGCTACTCCCTGTTCCCCACGCCCTGTTTGCCGTTGCCTAGCGCTTGCCGATCGGCACGTAATCGCGCGCCTTGGCGCCGGTGTAAAGCTGACGCGGGCGGCCGATCTTCTGGTGCGGATCCTCCAGCATCTCCTTCCACTGGCCGATCCAGCCGACAGTGCGGGCAAGCGCGAACAGCGCAGTGAACATGGCAACCGGGAAGCCGAGCGCGCGCAGCGTGATGCCGGAATAGAAGTCGATGTTGGGATAGAGCTTCTTCTCGATGAAGTATTGGTCTTGCAGCGCGATGTGTTCGAGTTCTATTGCCACCTTCAGAAGCGGGTCGTCATGCAGGCCCACCTCGTCGAGCACGGCGTGACACTGGATCTGCATCGCCTTGGCGCGCGGATCGTAGTTCTTGTAGACGCGGTGACCGAATCCCATCAGGCGGAACGGATCGTTCTTGTCCTTGGCCCGTTTGATGAACTCGGGAATGCGTTCGACCGTGCCGATCTCTTCCAGCATCTTGAGCGCGGCTTCGTTGGCGCCGCCGTGCGCCGGCCCCCACAGGCAGGCGATGCCCGCCGCGATGCAGGCGAACGGATTGGCTCCGGACGAACCGGCCAGCCGCACCGTGGAAGTGGAGGCGTTCTGCTCGTGGTCGGCGTGCAGAATGAAGATGGTGTCCAGCGCCTTGGCCAGCACCGGGTTCACTTCGTAATCCTCCGCCGGAACCGAAAAGCACATGCGCAGGAAGTTCTCGGTATAGCCGAGCTTGTTCAGCGGATAGACGAAAGGATGTCCCGTCGAATAGCGGTAGGCCATCGCGGCGATGGTCGGCATCTTGGCGATCAGCCTGTGACTTGCCTTTTCGCGCTGCACCGGATCGTTGATGTCGGTGGAGTCGTGATAGAAGGCGCTCAGCGCGCCCACGACGCCGCACATCACCGCCATCGGGTGGGCGTCGCGCCGGAAGCCGCGGAAGAACGACGCCAGCTGTTCGTGCACCATCGTGTGGCGGGTGATGATGTACTTAAATTGCTCCATCTGCTCCTTCGAGGGCAGATTGCCGTAAAGCAGCAGGTAGCAGACCTCGAGGAAGTTCGATTGCGCGGCGAGCTGGTCGATCGGGTAGCCGCGATAGAGCAAGACGCCCTTGTCGCCGTCGATGTAGGTGATGTCGCTTTCGCAGCTTGCGGTGGACGTGAAACCCGGGTCATAGGTAAAGACGTCGGCGTCGTTGTAGAGCTTTCGGATGTCGATGACCTCCGGCCCCACGCTGCCCGAGAAGACCGGCAGCTCGAACGACTTGTTCTTGTATGTCAGGGTTGCCGATCCCGCGGGAACGGCCTTGCTGTCTCTCATCATGCACTCCAGGCCGAGCGTCTCATCGCCCTATCATGCAATGCAGCAATTCGATGCACGCGTGTCAATCTTCGTGCATGCCTGAAATTTGTTCAGGCAGCGTAAGCCGAAATCCTGGCGACAGATTCTTCCTTTCCCAGGACTTCCAGCATGGCGAAGATCGGCGGGGAGGTGGTGCGGCCGGTCAGCGCCGCCCGGAGCGGTTGCGCCACCTGGCCGAGTTTCAGTCCCCTGGTTTCGGCAAAACTCCGCGCCTTCTCCTCCAAAGCCGATCCGGTCCAGGGGGCGTGAGCGGTCAGCCCGAGGAATTCCCTGTTTGTCTGCCGGGCCTCCGCCGTGAGCACTTTGGCCGCAGCCTCGTCCAGCTCACGCGGTCCGTCCGTGAACAGAAACTCCGCGGCATCAGCCAGTTCGACCAGGGTCTTCGCACGTTCCATTAACGCCGGCAGGGCCGCGATCAGCCGCGCCCGCGCTTTGCCGGTGAGCGTGGCCGGCGGGGTCCGGCGCCCGATCAGATGGGCGACCTCATCCGCCAGCGCGCCGCTGTCCGCTTCGCGCATGTAGTGGGCGTTGAGGTTGTCCAGCTTCTTGAAGTCGAGGCGGGCGGGACTCTTGCCGATACTCTCCAGGTTGAACCACTCGATGGCTTTCGGCGTCGGGATGATCTCGTCGTTGCCGTGGCTCCAGCCCAGGCGAAGAAGATAGTTGCGCATCGTCTCGGGCAGGTAGCCCATGTCGCGATACTCGCCGATCGCCTGCGCGCCGTGCCGCTTGGAAAGCTTGGCGCCGTCCGGGCCGTGGATCAGCGGCACGTGGCCGTAGACCGGCTCGGGCCAGCCGAGCGCGCGGATGAGCTGGAGCTGCCGCGCGGCGTTGTTCAGATGATCGTCGCCCCGGATGATGTGGGTGATGTCCATGTCGAAGTCGTCGACCACCACGGCCAGCATGTAGGTGGGGGTGCCGTCGCTCCTGAGCAGGATCATGTCGTCGAGCTGGTCGTTGGCGAAACGCACGTCACCCTGGATCACGTCGTGGATGATGGTCTCGCCGGTCTGTGGCGCCCGGAGGCGGATCACCGACGGCGCGCCGGGCGGGGCTTCGGCCGGATCGCGGTCCCGCCAGCGCCCGTCGTAGCGGATCGGCCTGCCGGCGGCGCGCTGGGCTGCGCGCATTTCCTCGAGTTCGGCCGGGGTGGCGAAGCAGCGATAGGCCTTGCCCTCGGCGAGGAGCTTTTCCGCCGTGTCGCGGTGCCGCTGGGCGCGCGTGAACTGGTGGACGATCTCGCCGTCCCAATCGAGCCCGAGCCAGCCGAGGCCTTCGATGATGGCCGCCACGGCCTCGGGGGTCGAGCGCTCGCGATCGGTGTCCTCGATGCGCAGCAGGAATTTACCCCCCGTATGGCGGGCGTAGAGCCAGTTGAACAGGGCGGTGCGGGCCCCGCCGATATGCAGCATTCCGGTGGGCGAAGGCGCAAAGCGCAGGACGGGTTTGAGATTTTCGGCCATGATGAGAGCGGGGCAGGTGTTTCTCCGGCTTTAGGCGAAAGCGAGGCCGATGGCAAACGGGGGGGTGGGCGAAGCGTCGGTTTTGCGCCGGAACGCGGAAAGCGGAACGTCCTTTTCGCTTCTGCGCCGCTTCGCTGCGTCGATTCGTAAGCAGGCCGAGGCCGATCGCATCCGCTGGGTGTTGTGGCTTCCCGTCGCCCTGGGGGCGGGCGTGGGCGTCTATTTTGGCCTTCCGGTCGAACCGGACTGGGAGTGGGGTCTCACCGCGGGCGCGCTGGCGCTGACCTGGACTGCCTGCGCGGCCATCGTGCCGCACACCGGGTTGAGGATCGTACTCGCTCTGCTGGCCGCGGGCTCGCTCGGTTTCGGCACCGCCAAGCTGCGTACCGAACTGGTGAGGGCGCCGGTGCTCCAGCACAAGGTGGGGCCGGTGAGTTTCGACGGCCGCGTCGTGACGGCCGAGCCGCGCGGCAACGGCAGCCGCATGGTTCTGCAGCCGGTGCGGATCGGACGGCTGGGCGCGGCGATGCCGCTTTACGTCCGCGTGTCGGTGCGGGCGCACAGCGCGGTGCCGGCGCCGGGGAGTTGGTTGCATGTCACGGCCGTACTGATGCCGCCACCGGGACCGGCGATGCCGGGCGACTATGATTTCGGGCGCTGGGCCTACTACCAGCGGATCGGGGCAGTGGGATACCTCTACGGCCGGCCCAAACCGATCGCCGTGTTGCGCGCGTCGAGCCTTCGGGAGGAGGCGTTGGACGGGCTCGAACGCCTGCGCGGGCAAATGACGGCGCGGGTGCGCAGCGTCATTCCCGGCCACGAGGGCGTCATTTCCGCCGCGCTGATCACCGGCGAGCGCGCGGACATCGATCCCGACGACCAGACCGCCTTCCGCGATTCCGGGCTGATGCACGTGCTGTCGATCTCCGGCCTGCACCTGGCGCTGGCGGGAGGAGTGTTCTTCTGGACCATCCGGGCGGTGTTCGCGCTGTTCCCCGCGATCGTGCTGCGCTTTCCGGTGAAGAAGTGGGCGGCGGCGGGCGCGCTGGCGGGATCGACGTTCTATCTGCTCATCAGCGGCTGCGAGGCGCCGGCGGTGCGCTCGTGGATCATGCTCGCCATCATGTTCGCGGCAGTGCTGGTGGACCGTCCCGCATTGTCTATGCGCTCGGTCGCGGTCGCCGCCACGCTCATTCTCTTGGGCGCGCCGGAAAGCCTGAACGATCCGGGCTGCCAGATGTCGTTCTCGGCCGTGATCGGGCTGATCGCGCTGGCAGAATGGGAGCAGGCGCGGCGCGCGGCGCATCCGGAGGAGGGCGCCAACACGCTGTGGCGGCGGGCGCGGCGGTACCTCGTGGGCATTGCGGTGACGAGCATCGTGGCCGGGCTGGCGACGGCGCCGATCGCGATCTTCCATTTCGACCGCGCCTCGCCGTTCGGGATCATCGCGAACCTGGCGGCGCTGCCGGTGGTGAGCGCGATCATCATGCCGGCGGCCGTGGTCGTGATGGTCACGATGCCGTTCGGGCTCGACTATTGGCCGCTGGTGGTGATGGGCAAGGGCGTCGGCGCGATGCTCGCTATCGCGCATTGGGTTGCCGATCTGCCGGGGGCGGGATCGGTGGTGCCGGCTTGGCCGCAATGGTGCATGGTGGCGGTAATGGGCGGCGGCTTGTGGATCGCGCTGTGGCGCAAGCCGTGGCGATGGGCCGGGCTGGCGCCGATCGCCGTCGGGATCGGCTTTGCTCTGGCGGCGACGCCGCCGGATCTGTTGATCGCGCGGGACGGGCGCACCGTGGGCGTGCGGCTCGAGAGCGGCAGGCTGGCGCTGATCCGGCGGATCACGGACGATTTCGCGGCGGCCGACTGGCTGCGGCGCTCGGGCGACGCGCGCCAGCCCGGCGATGCGATCGGCGGGCCGGGCGTGAAGTGCGACGCCTACGGATGCCTCGCGCGGGCGCACGGTGGAGTTCTGGTCGCCATCGACGAGCGCGCCGACGCCCTGGCCGAGGATTGCGCCAACGCCCCGGTGGTGGTGAGCATGGTGCCGGCGCGGCGGCTGTGCCCAGGACCGAAACTCGTCATCGACCGCTACGATGCGGCGCGGGCCGGCGGCTATGCGGTGTGGCTGGGAAAATCGATCCGCGTACAGACGGTGGAGGAACTGCGCGGACGGCGGCCGTGGTCGATGCGACCCCCCCACCCGGAGAACTCCTCGCTCCGCTCGGAATTCTCCGACCTCCCCACAAGGGGGCTTTGCCTAAATAAGGCGCTTTCAACGCGTCCTGCACAAAAAACCAAGCCCCTGCACAAAAATCGCGGTGGACCTTGTTTGAGTGCCAAGTAGCCACGCGCGCCTGAATTTCTAGCCCCCTGACTGAAGCACACCAACGCGGCCGGGATACTGCGCTTTCGGGTTCTGGCGCCAGTAGAACTCGACCCTCACGGGGATGCGCCACTTCTTAGCGAGCCGGTCCACTTCCTTCCAGGCGTCCGACGCCGATTGGCCCTGAACGGAGATGCCAAGGTCGGGGCAGTGTTTGAACCCTTCTTCTTCGTATCGTCCGATTTTGGCCGGGACGTTCAGTTCGGCGACCAGCTTGCCGCCTTCGTACCCTTTGGCTTTTACCTGCGAGATCATCGCAAACAGGACAGATGACCAGCGAGGGGAATGGACCGCCTTCCCGTTGATCGACGCAGATGTTGGCTTCGTAAAGCTCAGGCCCGGTGCGCTCTCAAACTCCATTACGCCGGTGGTCGTTTCTATCGCTGCGGATTCGGGCTCATCGTCGCGCTCCATCCCAAGCTGTTCCATCTTCTCACGTACAATCTGGTCAATCGTCTCGGTCGGCGTCTTTGTGCCGAGCCAAGAGGAGATGGTCTTGAGATCGCTGAAAGTGCTGTCGTTGAGCCGGATCACAGGCATCATGGTATCCTCGCAGGCCAATTCCAGAGAATATGTAACATGGATTCTAGTCTATCTCAAGAGATATGTTACATATCCTGGCGGGTGGCCAAGCGGCAGCCCATGAGCGACGCGGAGTACCCAGTCCTTCCGATTTGAGGCATGGCGGTGCATTGGAGGGAGGCCCTTGTGGAGGCCAATGTCACCATTGGCCCCATCCCTCCGTAGAGGGCAGATAGGCCCCAAGGGTCTCCCGCCAATGCGTCGCCCTAACGGTATCGATCTCCTTGCTCCTGGCAATGCGCTCGAACGCGGGCGACCCACGGCTCAAACCATTCCCAGGTGTTCCTGTAGACCCCTTCCTTTCCGAAGCCTTTTGCAGGGTCTTTGGCGTCTAAAGCCCGCCATAATTCGGTATGGTTCTGCAAGCTGAACTTGGGAAAGCCGTCGGCCTTCATCAATTTCACTACCTGTTTTGCGGCGTATCGAGGCTTGTCCACCTCCTTGAGTAAGACCCGACTAATTTCCCGAGCCTCTTGTGAATCGCCCTTCACAAATTCGACTGCCGCATCAGCGGCTGAAGCCCTTTTGCCCAGCTTTGGGACGAAGATCACTCGATAGGCAAATCTGGGGTCCGCCTGCTCCTCTGGACTCAGTCCACCATGAAACGTCTCCATCATGGTCTGTATATGAGCAGGAAGATCGCTGGCCTTCTTCAATATGGCCCGTTGATCGGCGCTGAACGTGACAAACTGAAGCGCAATGGGTAGGCTGTCAATCGGCGTGCAAACTGGACCCCTGATCGGCGTCCAAAACTGACCCCCTCATGTATGTGAGCAAGAGGCCGTCCACAGGGGGACCCGCGCGCGGCGCGTAGCCCCTTGGACAAGCGCAGCGACGCGCGTGGGGGTTGCTGTGGACGGACTATAGGCGGGACGGTCAGGCGCGGTTTTTGAAGCGCCAGCTTTCGTTTCCGGTCTCGACGATGTCGCAGTGGTGGGTGAGCCGGTCGAGCAGCGCCGTGGTCATTTTGGCGTCGCCGAAGACGGTGGGCCACTCACCGAAGGCCAAGTTGGTGGTGACGACGATCGAAGTCTGCTCGTAGAGCTTGCTGATGAGATGGAAGAGCAACTGACCGCCAGATTGGGCGAAGGGCAAATAGCCGAGCTCGTCGAAGACGGCGAAGTCGAGACGGGCGAGTTGGTCGGCGATGCGGCCCTGGCGATTGGTACGGGCTTCGGCCTCGAGCCGGTTCACGAGGTCTACAACGTTGTAGAAGCGACCACGCTTTCCAGCGCGGATGCAGTTGCGACCGATGGCGATCGCCAGATGGGTCTTACCGGTCCCAGTGCCGCCGACAAAGACGGCATTGCGCTGCTGAGCCAGGAAGCTGCCCTCGGCCAGATCACGCACCAGGCTCTCGTTGATGGGGGTGCCCTTGAAGTCGAAGTCGGCGACCTCCTTGGCGAGCGGCAGCTTGGCGACGGTGAGCTGGTATTTGATCGAGCGAGCCTTCTTCTCGGCGATCTCCGCCTTGAGCAGGTCGGCGACGATGTCCTGGACGGCGTGCTTGCGTTTGAGGCCATTGGCGATGACCTCGTCGAAGGCCTGTCGCATCCCATAGAGCTGCAGCTCCTTCATCAGTTCGATGATCTCTTGGCGTTCCATCAGTTTG
>DATKOE010000145.1:0-3753 GCA_035524815.1 Rhizomicrobium sp. | reverse complement strand
ACCGCAAGCGCGTCCGGTTCTTCTCCACCGTCGAACTCGTCAACGCGCTCGAACAGGAGAAGCTTCAGAGCAAACCAGGGCAGATCGCGGCGCGGCTCACCCACTCCGATCTCGTCATCCTCGACGAGCTTGGCTACCTGCCGTTCAGCGCATCAGGCGGCGCCTTGCTCTTCCACCTGCTGAGCAAGCTCTACGAACGCACCAGCGTCATCATCACCACCAATCTCAGCTTCGGCGAATGGGCCGGCGTGTTCGGCGACGCCAAGATGACCACGGCGCTGCTCGATCGCCTCACCCACCGCTGCCACATCCTCGAAACCGGAAACGACAGCTTCCGCTTCAAGAACAGCTCGGCGAAGGCCGCCAAACCCGCAAAGGAGAAGTCTCCGAATTTGACGAACGCCTGACCCTCAAACCATCATCAAGCCGGGTCAGTTCTCAATGAAATTCCCGGGTCAAATCTCGGCGGACATCGACAGCCTGGCGGCCGCATTGCGCGACACCCCGCCCAAAACGACCGCCTCCACCACCCGCTTGCGAAGATCATCGGAAAGCGCCATCCCCGCCGTCTCCTTCCCGCGGCGGGAACCATGAATCAGAACTCAACCGATTCGGGAACCCCAGTCGATTGAACGAAGCCGCTACGGCGGCGGGGTCGGCGGGGCTGGGAGCTGCCGGATGGTGTGAAGTTCCTCCTGCCTGAGAGGAGGGGGTGTCGCAACCCACTCTCAGACAGGAGCTTTCAGATGGCCCAGATGAGCCCTCTGCGCCGCCGGATGATCGAGGACATGACGATCCGCAATCTGTCGCCGGCGACCCAGCAATCCTACGTCCACGCGGTCTCGAAGTTCAGCCAGTATTTTGGCCGCTCGCCCGATCGGCTCGGCCTGGAGGATGTTCGGGCCTATCAGGTGCATCTGGCTTCGAAGGGCGTCGCGTGGGCGTCGCTGAACCAGGCCGTCTGCGCCTTGCGCTTCTTCTACGGCGTGACGCTCGGCGAACCGACGATCCCGGAGCGGATCGCCTACGCCCGCGAACCGCGCAAGCTTCCGGTGGTGCTCAGCGCCGACGAGGTCGTGCGGTTCCTGGAGTCGGTTTCGAGCCTGAAGGCGCGCGTCGCGCTGACGACGGCCTATGCGGCGGGATTGCGTGTTTCCGAAGTCGCGGCGCTGAAGATCCGCGATATCGACAACCAGCGCATGGTGATGCGGATCGAACATGGGAAGGGCGGCAAGGAGCGCTACGTCATGCTCTCCGAGGCCCTGCTCGGCATCCTGCGCAGCTATTGGCGGCTGGCGCGCCCGCCGCTGTTCCTGTTTCCGGGCCGCACCTCCGATACGCCGATCGACCCGACCGTGTTGCATGCCGCCTGCCGGTCAGCGACGGCCGCGGCGGGGCTCGACAAGCGGGTGAGCGTGCACGTGCTGCGGCACAGTTTTGCGACCCATCTGCTGGAAAGCGGCGTCGACATCCGCATTATCCAGGTGTTGCTCGGTCATGAGAATCTGTCGACGACGGCCCGTTACGCGCGCGTCTCCACGCAGCTCATCGGCAATACCGCCAGTCCCTTGGATCGGCTCTCGCTGAACGTGACGCCGCCGGGATAGTCGGTGACGGCGCGGCCGGCGTTCGAACTGGCCGACGTCTTTCGCCGCCACGGCAAGACCTATGCTCAATTGAACGCCGGACATCTCGGGCGCGTCGAACGGCGGGTGATCGGAGCGATCACCGCCTGCCGCACGGCGGCGCTGGGCGGTCACGTCGAACGCTGCGACGATTGCGGCCTCACGCGCATCGCCTACAACTCCTGCCGCAACCGCCATTGTCCAAAATGCCAGGGCGCGGCGCGCACGGAATGGCTCGCAGCGCGGCGGGCCGAACTGCTGCCGGTTCCTTACTTCCATGTCGTCTTCACCTTGCCGCCGGCGGCGGCCGAGATCGCCTTTCAGAATAAGCAGACGGTCTACCGCCTGCTGATGCGCGCGGCCGCCGAGGCGCTCATGACGCTCGCCGCCAAACGTCTGGGCGCCAGGATCGGCCTGATCGCGGTCTTGCACAGCTGGGGACAGACGCTCACCCATCATCCCCACGTCCATTGCCTCGTTCCCGGCGGCGGCGTCGCCCTCGACGGCAAGCGCTGGGTCGAAGCCAAACCGAAATTCTTGCTCTCCGTCCATGCGTTGTCGAAGGTGTTCCGCCGCTTGTTCCTCGAGGGACTCGAAACCGCGGCCGGAAAAGGAGACCTGAACGTCTTCGGCAAACTGGCCCCGCTTGCGGAGCTGGAGGCCTTCAAAGATCGCATGCACGCGCTGCGGCGGAGCCCGTTCGTCGTCTACGCCAAGCCGCCGTTCGGCGGACCCGCCCGCGTGCTCGCCTATCTCGCCCGCTACACCCATCGCACGGCGATCGCCAATTCGAGGCTCGTCGCCGTCGACGACAGGGAAGTGGCGTTCTCCTACAAGGATTATCACCGCAGCGGCCGCAGCCGCATCATGCGCCTCGCCCCACACGAGTTCATCCGACGGTTTCTCCTCCACGTCCTACCCGACGGCTTCCATCGCATTCGTCATTACGGTTTCCTCGCCAAGGGCGATCGCGGCGAAAAGCTCACACAGGTGCGAAACGTGCTCCAGGCTCAACAGGCCCACGAGCCCGACGACGAAGGCCGTTCCGAGCCGGAGGCGGCGGGCCTCTCTCACGAACCGTTCGCGCTCTGCCCGGATTGCGACGGCCTCATGCGCCGCATCGGGCGCGTCGCGCCGCACAAATCCGGCGCCTTTCGCTGCGACACATCATGACCACGAACGTCGGCCCGATCTCGATCGCCTTCGAATTTCCACGCTGGCGCGCTATTGCCCTGCCGGCGCTGAGGTTCAGCGCGTCGATCGGTCTCCTTCCGCTCGCTTCAGCCCCGACCGCATCGTCGTCCTTGCCGCCCGACCCGCCCAAACGTCCGCGGCCAAACGTTCAAACTGTTCTGCGGTCGCCCTCCGCCGCCTTCGCAGCGCGCGCCCGGGCGTTCAAAATTAACGCCCCCGCGCTTTCCCCATAGACGCCAACCGGCCCGCGCCTTCGTTCAATCCGGCTTATGTGAGGTCGCCACTCGCAATACCCAACCCACGCGCCGGCGACCTCACATAACCCTCCAGATTCCCGAATCAGTCGTGTTCTGATTCATCGTTTCCGCCGCAAAGGAGGCGGCGGGAATGGCGCTTTCCGACGATCTTCGCGAACGGGTTGTGAGGGCGGTGGTCGATGACGGCATGTCCCGCAATGGGGCGGCCAAGCGGTTGGGCGTGGGCATCGCCAGCGCGGTCCGGTGGGTGGCGCGCTTCAAGGCCACGGGTGAGATCTCACCGGCTCCGATGGGCGGGGACCGCCGGTCGCTGCGGATCGAGGCCCATCGAGAGTACCTGCTCGGCCTCAATCGCCGCCAGCCGGATCTGACGCTATTGGAAATCCAGGCGCGGCTGATCGCCAATTGCGGCGAGCATTTCTCCTCGTCCGTGATCCGGCGGTTCTTCGACCGCCATGGGATCACATATAAAAAAAGACCGCGCACGCCGAGGAGCAACAGCGCGCCGACGTTTTGAAGCAGCGGCGCGCCTGGTTTGCAGGGCAACCCGACCTCGATCCGACGAAGCTGGTGTTCATCGACGAGACCTGGGCTTCGACCAACATGGCGCGCAAATGCGGACGCAGTCGCCGCGGCCGCAGGTTGCGAGCCGCCATTCCGCATGGCCATTACAAGAC
>DATKOE010000144.1:0-17126 GCA_035524815.1 Rhizomicrobium sp. | reverse complement strand
CGTCGGCGCCTTTGCCGGCGAGTTGCCGCGTTCGTTCCTGGCCATGGGCAGCTATCTCAACGGACTCGAAACGCTGCTCGCCGGCCTGCAGATCGTCATCGTCGGCCCTCGCGACAATCCCAAGACGCAGGAGCTCGTCACCGCCGTGCTCGGCCGCAGCCTGCCCAACCGCCTGCTCATGGTTGTGGCTCCCGGCGAGGACCTGCCCGAAGGCCATCCCGCCAAGGGCAAGGCGATGGAGAACGGCCAGCCCACCGCTTATGTCTGCCAGCACCAGAACTGCTCCGCGCCGATCGCCAATCCGGTGACGCTGAGCCAGGTGTTGCAGCTGCCGCCCCGCCCGCCGCAGGCAGGCCAGCGGCCTCAGTAAGCACTACTTATCGTCAAGGAAAGGGCCTGATCCGGATTATCCGGATCGGGCCCTTTCGTTTCCGGAGATCCGTTGGCTGGAGCGGCGTGCGCAATAGTGTGTGCGGTTTTGCGCAAAGAACGCCGCGATAATCAAAGAACTAGAGCTAAGCGCCGATTCCGTTTGAAGGCGCTTTACTCTAGGCTCGCGCCGGCAAAAAGGGAGTGCGCGATGTCCGGGCAGACAATTTCTGTGAACGGAAACGATGGTTCGTTCTCGGCCTATCTTGCGGCGCCCGCTTCCGGCGGCGGGCCCGGTATCGTGGTGATCCAGGAGATCTTCGGGGTCAACGCGGTGATGCGCGAGCTGGCCGACGAATATGCGGCGAACGGATTCTTCGCCGCGGTGCCCGATCTCTTCTGGCGTCTCGAACCGAACGTGCAGCTCACCGACAAGACCCAGGCCGAATGGCAACGCGCCTTTGATCTGATGAAGCGCTTCGACGCGGGCAAAGGCGTAGAGGACATCCAGTCGGTGATCACGCATCTGCGCGGCACGTCCGGATGCAACGGCAAGGCGGGCGCCGTGGGCTACTGCCTCGGCGGCTTTCTTGCCTATCTCACCGCCACGCGCACCGACAGCGACGCCTGCGTCGGCTATTACGGCATGAACATCGGCAAGTTCCTCGGCGAAGCGGGAAACATCAAGAAGCCGCTGATGCTGCACGTCGCGGGCAAGGACGAATACAACCCGCCCGAGGCGCAAAAACAGGTCGCCGACGGATTCGCCGGCAACAAGCTCGTAACCATCCACGCCTATCCCGGGATGGATCACGCTTTCGCCCGGCCGGGCGGGGCGCATTACGACCGCGCCAATGCCGAACTCGCCAACGGCCGCACGATCACCTTCTTCCGCCAGCATCTGCGTTGAGCGCGCAACGGCACACTTCGGGTGTCACCTTGATCGCCGCCTCGGCCGCGGCCTACAGCGTCGCCGATTTCGCCCACGAAGGACTGGGTCATGGCGGGGCCTGCCTGCTGCTCGGCGGCAGGCTCCTGGTCGTCTCGACGACCTACGCCGATTGCACCATCTCTTCCCGGTTGATCGACGCCGCCGGGCCGGTTGCGGGAATCGCCGTGGCGCTGCTGGCGTGGCTCTGGTTGCGGTTTGCTCCGCCGCGAGCGTTTGCCGCCCGCGCGTTCCTGTCGTGTCTTTTTGCCTTCGCGATCTTCTGGAACGTGGGATACCTCGTCAAATCGGGCCTGCTCGACGCGGGTGATTGGGCATCCGTCATCCGGGGCATGCAGCCTTTCGTGTTGTGGCATGTCGTACTCGTGACGGCGGGGATCGCATCCTATGCGGCGGCCATGCGGCTTCTGGCGGTCGTGCTTCGCATCCGGCTTGCGGGGTCGGGTGAGCGCACGCCGCAGAGTTTCGGCTTCGGCGCGTGGGCCGCGGCCGTTTTGCTGTCGGTTCTGGCCGCATGTTTCGACCCGCGCGGACCCTCCACTATCCTGACCGATGCCCTTCCGTCGTCGCTGGCCTCGGCGGGCCTGGCCTACGTCGGTTGGGTGATGGGCCGCAGGGATCCGGCCCTGCTTTTTGCGGAACCCGGGTCGCTGCCATGGCAGATCGGGGGCGCAGCGCTGGCGGCGTTATTCGTCGCCGTGCTCGGGCCGGGGTTGCGCCTTTAGGCGGCATTGCGGAGTGTGCGGCGCAAGATCCAACTCGCTCCCGGCCGCAAGCCGCCCGGTTCCCGCATGAGGTATCCCCGATGAAAGCCATCCGTTTCGCCACACCCGGCGGACCCGAAGTCCTCGCCTTGCAGGAGGTCGAGCTTGCCGCGCCCGGTCCCGGCCAGGCCACCGTCCGCGCCAAGGCGATCGGGGTGAACTTCATCGACACCTATCATCGCTCCGGCCTCTACAAGCTGCCGCTGCCCTCCGGCCTCGGCACCGAGGCGGCCGGCGTCGTGGAGGCGGTGGGCGAGGGCGTCACAACGGTGAAGCCCGGCGACCGTGTCGCTTACTGCACCGCGCCGGTCGGCGCCTATGCCGAGGCGCACAACGTCCCCGCCGACAGGCTGGTGAAGCTGCCCGAGGCCGTCAGCGAGGAAGTCGCTGCCGCGGCGATGCTGAAGGGTCTCACGGTGCAGTACCTGCTCAAGCAGACCTATCCGGTGAGAAATGGCCAGACGATCCTCTTCCATTCGGCCGCGGGCGGCGTCGGGCTCATCGCAGGGCAGTGGGCGAAGCATCTGGGCTGCACCGTCATCGGCACGGTCGGGTCCGACGACAAGATCGAACTTGCCAAGCGGAACGGCTACGACCGGCTCCTGAACCTGCGCCAGGACGAGTGGGTGACCCGCGTGCGCGAATGGACGGGCGGTGCAGGCGTGCCCGTGGTCTACGATTCCGTCGGAAAGGACACCTTCATGGGCTCGCTCGACTGCCTTCAGCCCCGCGGCATGATGGTGAGCTTCGGCAATTCGAGCGGCGCCGTGCCGGCGTTCGAGCCGTCGATCCTGAGCCAGAAGGGCTCGCTCTATCTGACGCGCCCGACGCTGTTCCATTACGCCTCGACGCCTGGGGAGCTTCAAGCGATGGCCGGCGACCTGTTCGAGGTGATCCAAAGCGGCGCCGTCGCGATCGCGATCGGCCAGCGCTTTGCGCTTGCCGATGCGCGCGCCGCACACGAGGCGCTCCATTCGCGCCAGACGACCGGGGCGACCATCCTCATTCCCTGACGCAGGGGATTTCTGGTTTTCATTACCAGTATCGGCACTGGGATACGATTGCTTCCCAGCCTGACTGCCAGCATTGCCGCCCAGCACAAATCCTGGTAGGTGGGCTGGCATGGGTGATTTGCGCAAGATCACGGTCGAGGTGCCGGAGCAGGATTTGAAGGATGCTCAGGCACTTACAGGCAAGGGGGTGACCGAAACCGTGCGCGAGGCGCTGCGCCGGATGCGTTCGGTGCGGGCCCAACAGCGGGCGCTGGAACTCCAGGGCAAGGTCCGCTTCTCGGCATCGGCCGAAGAACCCCACGGCGAGGACGAATGATCGCCGCCGACCGCACCGCGCTCACGGCCTTCTTCAAGGGCGAGGAGTGCCGCGAATCGAGCCTGGTGTTCGTGGCGCTGACGGCCTGCGATCTCTGCCTGCCGCCCGTCGTGCTCACCGAGATGCTGAGCAACCCCGCTTCCGAGCACGAGATGCTGGAGACGGTGGCCGGCTTTACCCAGCTCGACGTCACCGAGGGCTTCTGGGAACGCGCCGGAGCGCTCCGCCGCTCGCTGAAGCAGCACGGCGTCAAGGCGAAGGTCCGCGATGCGCTGATCGCCCAATCCTGCATCGATCACGACATCGCGCTGATCACCCGCAACGCCGACTTGCGCGTGCTTGCCAAGCACTGCGGCCTGAAGCTGGCGTGAACCGCTTGCGCTCTTGACCGCTGCCCCGGCTCTCCTCCCCTGCGCGCGCAGCGCCGGTGGGGGAGGTGGCCGTAGCACCGTCAGGTGCGAAGGCCGGAAGGGGCAGGTTACGTGTTCATGCTCTCGAAGAATTCGCCGTTGTTCTTGGTCGAGCGCAGCTTGTCGAGCAGGAACTCGATGGCGTCGATCGTGCCCATCGGCGCCAGGATGCGCCGCAGCACGTACATCTTGGCCAGCGTGCCCTTGTCGACCAGAAGCTCGTCCTTGCGGGTGCCTGAGCGCAGAATGTCGATGGAGGGGAACACGCGCTTGTCGGAGACCTTTCGGTCCAGGATGATTTCCGAATTGCCGGTGCCCTTGAACTCTTCGAAGATCACTTCGTCCATGCGGCTGCCGGTGTCGATCAGCGCCGTGGCGATGATGGTGAGGCTGCCGCCTTCCTCGATGTTGCGCGCCGCGCCGAAGAATCGCTTGGGCTTCTGCAGCGCGTTGGCGTCGACGCCGCCCGTCAGCACCTTGCCGGAGGAAGGAACCACGGTGTTGTAGGCGCGGCCGAGGCGGGTGATGGAATCGAGCAGGATCACCACGTCGCGCTTGTGTTCGACCAGACGCTTGGCCTTCTCGATCACCATCTCGGCCACTTGCACGTGGCGGCTCGCCGGTTCGTCGAAGGTGGAGCTGATGACTTCGCCCTTCACCGAACGCTGCATGTCGGTGACTTCCTCCGGCCGCTCGTCGATCAAGAGGACGATCAAGTAGCATTCCGGGTGGTTGGCGGTGATCGCCTTGGCGATGTTCTGGAGGATGACGGTCTTGCCGGTGCGCGGCTGGGCGGTGATCAGCGCGCGCTGGCCCATGCCCTGGGGCGAGACGATGTCGATCACCCGGCCGGTCTTGTCCTTGATGGTCGGATCCTCGATCTCCATCTTCAACCAGCGCGTGGGGTAGAGCGGCGTCAGGTTGTCGAAATGGACCTTGTGCTTGATCTTCTCCGGGTCCTCGAAGTTGATCGAGGAGACCTTGAGCAGCGCGAAATAGCGTTCGCCGTCCTTGGGGCTGCGGATCGGACCTTCCACCGTGTCGCCGGTTCGAAGGCCGAAGCGGCGAATCTGCGAGGGCGAAACGTAGATGTCGTCGGGCCCGGCGAGATAGTTCGATTCCGGCGAGCGCAGGAAGCCGAAGCCGTCCTGCAGGGTTTCGAGCACGCCCGCGCCGGTGATTTCCACGTTGCGGTCCGCCAGCTCCTTCAGGATCGCGAACATCATGTCCTGCTTGCGCATGGACGAGGCGTTCTCGATCTCGAGTTCCTCGGCGAAGGCCAGCAGATCGGTCGGGGATTTCGACTTCAAATCCTGCAGTTTCATGGCCTGCAGGCCGTTTTGCACTGTCATGGGAGGTTACACCTGGACAAACACGTTCGATTACGGGTCCCGCAAGGTCGGCTTGCGAGATGGTTTGGGCGGAGGTCAACCCCTGCTATCGCGCCGTCGCGGCCCGTTGGGGGCCAGGCGCTTTCGGGGTTCAATGGGGAACTGATTTGTTTATACCCCGGATTGGGCCCAAAGCAAACAGGCCGGCGGCCGGCGCCATGCATTTTCATCGCTTAAAAACATTGAGGAATTGTCGCGCCCGCCCGTTCGGCCGTGCTCAGAAAGGCTTGGTGATCACGAGAACGACGATGGCGATCATCAGCACGGTCGGCACCTCGTTCCAGATTTTGTAATAGCGCGCGGGGTGCCTGTTCCTGTTTTCCGCGAACGCCCGCTGCCAGATGACGTAATTGTGGTGAACGAGCGTCATTCCCGCGACAAGCGCAAGCTTCACCTGGAACCAGTGCGCCGGCCACCAGTCGTTGAGCCACGCCAGGGTCAGCCCCAGCGTCCACACCAGAATCACCGCCGGCAGCATGATCATCTTCAGCAGGCGGCGCTCCATGCGGGCGAAGCGCTCGTAGTCCGCCGCGCCCGGTTGTGTTTCCGTGTGATAAACGAACAGGCGCGGGCAGTAGAACATTCCGGCCATCCACGCGATCACGGCGATCACGTGCAGCGCCTTGATGAGCATGTAGTACTGGAGCAGGAATTCCTTCATCTCACTGGTCCTGCGCAAAGCCGCAACGCGAATGCCGCTGCGGACAGATACGCCCTCGCGTCGCCGAATCCTGCACCAGCCCGGCCAGGCCGGCGATGAATTCCTGGCGCACGCCTACGGTGGGCACCCTCAGGTAGTCGGCGACCCCGCATTCCCGCGCCAGTTCGGCATAGAGAATATCAAGCTCGACCAGTGTTTCGGAATGTTCCGAAACGAACGCCAGCGGCACCACGATGACGCCCATGCCTGCCGCGCCGGCGCGGCGGATTTCCGCATCGGTTGCCGGCCCGATCCATTCGAGCGGTCCCACCCGGCTCTGGTAGCAGACGATCCAGTTTCTGATCCCCAAACGCTCCACAAGGGCGGCGGCCGTCTGCTCCACTTGCCATTGATAGGGGTCGCCGCGCGCGATCACCCGCTTGGGCAGGCCGTGCGCCGACAATAGCCAGCGATAGGAGACCCCGCCCTTAGCCTTGGCCGCGGTCTCTTTCGCGTTGGCCGCCAGCGCGGCGATGAACCCCGGCAGTTGCGGATAGCAGCAGATCGCCCTGGTCCTGGCCGTCAGCCCGGCCGCCTTGGCCGCGCGCCGCCAGTCCTCGAGCGACGATCCCGTCGTGGTCGTCGAGTACTGGGGATAGAGCGGCAGCAGCACGACTTCATCCGGCGCCCAGGCAGCCACCGCGCCTGCCGTCTCGTCGCTGAAGGGCTTCCAGCAGCGCATCGCGACGAACGCGCGCGTATCGCTCAGCGAGGATTCCAGGGCGCGTGCCTGCGCCTGCGTTTCTTCCAGGATGGGGGAGCGCCCGCCGATCTTGGCATAGATGTCGCGCGCGACCGGGGCCCGCCGCCGCCCGATCCATGCCGCTAGAGGCTTGCGCAGCAGGCCCGGCAATCCGATCACCGCCGGATCGGCGAACAGGTTGGTCAGAAACGGCTCGATCGCCTCCGGACTGTCCGGGCCGCCCAGATTGAACAGGACGACCGCGCGCTTCACATTCCGCTCCGCACCAGTTTCACCAATTCCTCCACATGCTCCACCGGCGTTGTGGGCAGAATCCCGTGGCCGAGATTGAAGATGAACGGCGTGTCGCGCATGTCGTGCAGAATGCTCCGCACAGCGTCTTCCAGGGCTTTCCCGCCTGCCACGAGCGCCAGCGGATCAAGATTGCCCTGCAGAACCACGCCCCAGAGGTTCCCGTCGTCCTTGAGGACAACGCCGCAGTTCACTGCAGCGAGTTCGAGACTCGCTGAAGGGTCCAAGGACACTGCGCTCACACCGGTATCATCGGCATAAGGCAAGACCGCTTGGATCAAATCCGCGCCGCGCGGAAAGCCGATGATCGGCGCATCTCGAACTGCCGCACGCACCTTTTTCACGATGGTCTTGGTGGGCTTGATTACGAAGCGGTCGAACAGCGCCGGCGGCAGGCCGCCTGCCCAGCTGTCGAAAATCTGCGCAACATCGGCACCGGCTTCGAACTGCCAGATCAGATGCTGCGATACACAATCCACCAACAGACCGATCAGTTCTTGGAATCCATCCGGGTTGCGATACGCCCATAGCCTGGCAGCCTTTTGCTCGTCGTAGCCCCCGCCGGCCAGGTAAACGGCAAGAGTCCAGGGCCCGCCAGCAAACCCGATCAGCGCTTTGTCTCTCGCAAGTTTCTGGCGCGTCAAACCCAGCGCCTCATAGGTTGGCTCGAGAACGGACCGCCATTTCGCCGAATCTCGCTCGAGATACGCAAGGGAATTCAACGGCGCCAGCTTCGGACCTTCATCGAACGCAACCGGATGGCCCAGCGCCATCGGCACGGTCAGGATGTCCGAGAAGATGATTGCCGCATCGAAATCGAATCGCCGGATCGGCTGCAGCGTCACCTCGGCCGCCAGCTCGGGACTGTTGCACAAGGTCCAGAAGGACCCCGCCTTGGCTCTTGCTTCACGGTACTCCGGCAGATACCGCCCCGCCTGCCGCATCAGCCAGACCGGCGGAGGACTGAGACTCTTCCCGGCAAGAACCTCTAGCAGCGGAACGGACAACTCATAACTCCTAAAGGAATAAGGATTCTGAAGATGATGTTTGGCCTGTGAGTTGTGGAGACGCCTGGGGGTAGGGAGAATCCCTGTCAGGGAGTATACGAAGGTTCAAGGCTTTATGCCTCTGATTTGGAGTCCCGAAAAGCACTCTTTTCGGTGTACGAAGAGGTGCATTCTATGAACCCTTGTACCCCGACTTGAACGTGAGCGGGCTTATGTACACGGTCGGTGGGGGGTGGTGGATGATTGAGGAGCGAATCTGTGAGTGGGCCCTATCATGTCCATCTCATTTCGGATGCCACCGGCGAGACGCTTCATGGCGTAGCGCGGGCGGCGCTCGCCCAGTTCGAGAGCGTGGCCGTGCAGGAGCATTCCTACACGCTCGTGCGCAGTCAGCGGCAGCTGCAACGCGCTGTGGATTACATCCGCGAGCACCCCGGTCTGGTGTTGTTCACCATCGTCAATCAGGAACTGCGCAACGAGCTATTGATGCAATGCGGGCTCATGGCCGTGCCTCACTTCGATGTGATGGAAGGTCCGGTCGGGCTGATGCAGCAGTTTTTCAATGCACCCAAGACGCAAAGACCGGGTGGCCAGCATGACATCGACCAGAAGTACCTTCAGCGCATCGAGGCCCTGAACTACACGATCGAGCACGACGACGGCTCGAACCTCGATCTCGGCTCCGCTGAAGTCATCCTGGTCGGAGCAAGTCGCACTTCCAAGACGCCAACTTGTGTATATCTGGCCATCCGGGGTATCCGCGCCGCCAATGTCCCTCTTGTGCTCGGCATGGCGCCGCCGTCACAATTGCTGACGTTCACGACTCCGCTCATCGTCGGCTTGTGGGCAGCGCCCGAGCGTTTGGTGCAGATCCGGCGCAACCGTCTCCAGACCATGGGCGAAGAGCAGGAGACTGAATACGTTGATCTCGAAAAAGTGCGCGGCGAGGTCATGGCGACGCGGCGGTTATACGAGCAGCAGGGATGGCCTTCGATCGACGTGACGCGGCGCTCGATCGAGGAAACGGCGGCGCAGATCATGACCTTCCTCGCCGAGCGCAGGGGTGAAACGGCATGACCACACTCATCTTGGCCTCCGCAAGCGGAGCGCGCGCCCGGCTGTTGCGGGAAGCGGGCGTCAGGTTCGGCGTCCGGCCGCCGGACGTCGACGAGGAAGCCGCCAAGCGCAACTTCCGCACCGAGGGGCGCCGGCACGAAGATCTGGCGGACGTGCTTGCGGAACTGAAGGCGCTGTCGGTGTCGAAGGCCTCGGCAAACACGGTCGTTCTGGGTTGCGATCAGGTGCTGTCGTGCGAAGGCAAGGCCTTCGACAAAGCGCGCGATATTCCCGAGGCGCGCGCGGCGCTGGCTGCCCTGCGCGGCAAGGTGCACACCCTGGTGACGTCCGCAGTGCTGGCGCGCGACGGCCATGTCGTCTGGCGGCATCAAGAGCATGCCCAGATGACGATGCGTGCCTTCAGCGATTCCTTCCTCGACACCTATCTCAAGAACGAGGGCCGCAGCATCCTGGGTTCGGTCGGCTGCTACGAGTACGAAGGCCGTGGCGCCCAGCTGTTCGAGCGCGTCAAGGGCGACTATTTCGCCATCCTGGGCCTGCCGTTGCTGCCGGTTTTGGCCGCGTTGCGCGATCAGGGTATCCTCGGCAAATGAGTCTGTCCGGATCGGCGCGTCTTGCCGGCGTAGTCGGCTGGCCGGTGAGCCAGTCGCTGTCGCCCGCGCTGCACGACTATTGGATCGGCGAGCACCGTCTCGACGCGGCCTACGTGCCGCTGCCGGTGCAACCGGAGGATTTCGCGCGCGTCGTGGACGGCTTGCGGCGGGCGGGGTTTCGCGGCGTCAACGTCACCGTGCCCCACAAGCAAGCGGCTTTCGCGCTGGCCGGCCGCCATGACGGCGCGGCGCGCGCCATCGAGGCGGTCAATCTCCTGACCTTCGATGCCGGCGGGATCGCCGGATTCAACACCGACGCCGCCGGCCTGTCGGCAGCCCTGACCGATGCGTTGGGGGCGGCGGCAGTGAAGGGCAAGGTGGTGGCGATCTGGGGGGCAGGGGGCGCGGCCCGCGCGGCGATTCATGCGCTCGCCGGAATGGGAGCGGCGGAGTTGCGCCTGTTCAACCGCACCGAAGGCCGGGCGCAGGCCCTGGCGGCAGGGTTCGCCAAGCTGCCGCTCAAGATCGCTGGTTACGGGGCTTGGGCGGAGGCGGCCAGGGACGTCGCGCTCGTTGTGCACGCCACCAGCGCCGGCATGAAGGGCGCGCCGGGCCTCGATCTGCCGCTCGACGGTCTGCCGCGCAGTGCGGCGGTATTCGACGCGGTGTACAATCCGCTGGAGACGGCGCTGCTGGCCCGCGCCCGCGCTCGCGGCCTGGTCGCCGTGGATGGATTGGGAATGCTGATGCACCAGGCGGTTCCCGCCTTCGAGGCTTTTTTCGGCGTCAAGCCCGCCGTGACGCCGGCGCTGCGCGAGGCAATGGTCAAGGCGCTGCATGCCTAGCCGTCCGCTTCTGATCGGGCTTACCGGCTCCCTCGGCATGGGCAAAACCGAGACGGCGAAGATGTTCGCCTCGCTCGGCGTGCCGGTCTACGACGCCGATGCCGCGGTGCACGCGCTTTACGATCGCGGCGGAGCCGCGGTCGAAGCGGTCGCTGCGGCGTTTCCCGATTGTGTGAAGGACGGCCGCGTCGATCGCGCGGCGCTTGGGTTGCGCGTGCTGGGCGATGAGGCGGCGCTGACCAGGCTCGAAGCGATCGTCCACCCGCTGGCCAACCGGCAGCAGGCGCGCTTCGTCACGGATGCTGCCGCCGTTGGCGCCGAGCTGGCGGTATTCGACGTTCCGCTGCTTTACGAAACCGGCGGCGATGCGCGCATGGACGCGGTCGTGGTGGTGACGGCGCCGCCAGAGATACAGCGCGCACGAGCCCTGGCGCGGCCGGGAATGACCGGCGAAAAGCTCGAACAGATCCTGAAGCGCCAGATGCCGGATGCGCAAAAGCGCGCCCGTGCCGATTATGTTGTGGAAACCGGAGCGGGCTTCGAGCACGCCATGACCCAGGTGCGTACAATCGTGGACGAACTGCTCGCGAAACGGAAAACCGATGCGTGAAGTCGTCCTCGACACCGAAACCACCGGGCTCGATCCCGCCGACGGCCACCGCATCATCGAGATCGGCTGCGTCGAGCTGATCGACCATTTCCCGACCGGGCGCAGCTTTCAATGCTACGTCAATCCGGAGCGCGACATGCCGCCCGAGGCCGAGCGCGTCCACGGCATCACCGGTGCCTTCCTCGCCGACAAGCCGCTGTTCTCCGCTGTCGTGAAGGAGCTGATGGATTTCCTCGACGATGCGCCGCTTGTGATCCACAACGCCGCCTTCGATCTCAAATTCCTCAATGCCGAGCTTGCCCGGATCGGGGGCGAGGCGATTGCGCCCGGCCGCGCCATCGACACCATCGAGCTTGCGAAGCTGAAATTCCCCGGCGCGCGCTACTCGCTCGACGAGCTGTGCAAGCGCTTCGCGATCGATCTCACGGTCCGCACCAAGCACGGCGCGCTGCTCGACGCCGAACTTCTGGCGCAGGTTTATCTGGAGCTGGTGGGCGGCCGGCAGAAGCGATTCATCCTGGCGCCCGGCGATGCAACCGCGGGCACCCTCGGCGAAAACCGGCCGGCCCCGATGCGCCCCGAGCCGCTGGCCCCGCTCCTGACCGAAGAGGAACGCAAGGCGCACACGGCCTTTGTCGCCGGGGAGCTCGGCGAATCCGCCGTCTGGATGGTGGGCCGGCCTGCCGCCGGGGGATAGGTCCGCCTACGCCTGCATCACCGGCCCGGCCTGCTGCTGCATCTGGGCGGCCTTGGCCCGGTAGAGCGCCGCGAAATCGATCGGCTCGATCATCAGCGGCGGCATGCCGCCGTCGCGGATGATGTCGGCCACGATGCGCCGGGCGAACGGGAACAGGATGTGCGGCGCCTCGATCAGCAGCACCTGCTGGCGAACCTCGTCGGGAATCGCGTGCAGCTGGAACAGGCCGGCATAGACGAGTTCGAGCAGGAACAGCGCCCGGTCCTCGGCCTTGGCGCTGACACGCAGCTTCATCTCGACTTCGAAATGCTCCTGCTGCATCTGGCGGACCTGGAGATCGACGTTCAATTCGATCTGTGGACGGACGGACGCGTTGGCGGTCGCGCCGGGATTCTCGAACGACAGGTCCTTGATGTACTGACCGACGACCTGAACGCGCGGAGCGTCCTGGTCCATTCCGTTCTGATTGCCTTCCTGGGGGAGTTCGTCGGCCATGGTAAACCCTTGAAAATCGTCGCGGGCGGGGCGCTAGCACGGAACATGCGCCCGTGACAAGCGAGCCTGATGTCATGGTTTTAAGCTACGCCGGGCCTGCCGCCCCGTGCGGCACTCAAGGGGAAGGTCGAATCCCAATCGACACCGGGATTCAACCGGTTGCTGGCGTCGTTCGATTGGCGAATTCGCAACGGTGCCGTAATGGACGTGCGGCGAAGCCCGGAATCCACACGGTAGCGGCAACCATTTTCCGTACTTTTGCCCAATTTCACGGATATATGCTGGACCGTTCCGGGCAAGAGCGTTAGTTTGGGATTGTTCCGCGCGCCACCATGCCGCGGAGAGAAAAATGTCGGGTTCCCAGTTGCTTGAGATTGTCGTGCTCGCCACCGTGGCGGGCTTCATCCTCTTCCGCCTCTACACGGTGCTGGGACGGCGCACCGGTAACGAGCGGCCGCCGCAAGACGGCTATCGCCTCGGCCCGCGCGCGGCCGAAGACACGGTTGGCGCAGCCCCCAAATTGTCGCACGCTTCGGCGGAACGGCCGTCGGACCCGGTTGCCAGCGGCCTCTTCGACATCGGCCTGGCCGACCGCACCTTCGACAAGGAGCATTTCCTGAAGGGCGCGCGCGCCGCCTACGAACTGATCCAGACGGCGTTCGCGGCCAACGACCGCGCCTTGCTGAGGCCGCTGTTGAGCGACGAGGTCTATGCCGCGTTCGATGGGGTCATGCGCCGGCGCGAGCAGAACGGCGAAAAGGCCACGATGACGTTGGTGGGCTTCAGCGACGTGAAGATCATCGCCGCGTCGCTCAAGAATGCGATCGCGGAAATCACGCTTGCGTTCGGCGCCCGCCTCATCGCGGCGACCACGAATGCGCAAGGCGCGGTGATCGACGGCGACGACAAGTCGGTGCGCGACGTGACCGACGTGTGGACCTTCACGCGCGACACCCGCGCGCGCGATCCCAACTGGACGCTCGTCGCCACCTCCGGCGAGCCCGGCTGACGCCTTGGCGACGCGGCACAAACACGCCGTTTTCCTCATCGGTCTTCTGGCTTTGACGCTCGCGGCCGCAGGGCTGTGGTGGTATCTGCATCCCGCGCCGGGACCTTTACGCCTCACCCGGACGACCTTTGCCGACGTTCCCGGCTGGACGTCCGCCGACGCGCAGGGCGCGCTCGATGCCTTCCGCCGCTCCTGTGCGGCGATCGCAAAGCAGGCCGATGCGGCTGCGATGGGCCGCTATGGCGGCACCGCCGCCGATTGGCGCGAGGTCTGCGCCGCCGCGCAAAGCGCCACGCCCGCGCAACCGCGCGCCTTCTTCGAAGTCTGGTTCACGCCCTTCGCGATCGGCGCCGGTCGCGCCAGGGACGGCCGCTTCACCGGCTATTACGAGCCTCAGATCCGCGGCAGCCACAAGCGCCACGGACCGTACCGCACGCCCGTCTACGGGCGGCCCGATGATCTCGTCACTGCCGATCTCGGCGCCTTCCGCCCCAGCCTGAAAGGCGAGAGCATCGCCGGCAAGGTCGAGGACGGAAGCCTGGTGCCCTATGCCAGCCGCGGCGAGATTGACGCCCACGGGCTCAAGCACGCCCGCGTGTTGTTCTACACCGATGACGAAATCTCCCTCTTCTTCCTGCACATCCAGGGTTCCGGCCGTGTCGTGTTCGATGACGGCTCGGTGGCCCGCGTCACCTATGCCGCGCAGAACGGGAGGCCCTACACCGCCGTCGGCAAGACGCTGATGGCCCGCGGCGTGCCGCGCGAGGGTATGTCGATGCAGGTCATCCGTGCCTGGCTGAAGGCCCACCCCAAGGACGCGCGCGCGGTGATGGAATCCGACGCGTCCTACGTGTTCTTCAACGAGGAGCCGGTGGGCGATCCCGCGCTGGGGGCCAGGGGCGCCGAGGGTGTGCCGCTCACGCCGATGGCGAGCCTTGCGGTCGATCCGCGCCTCAATACGCTGGGCGCGCCCTATTTCGTTTCCGGCGACCTGGATCGGCTTTTCATCGCCCAGGATATCGGCGGGGCGATCCGCGGGGCCGTGCGGGGCGACGTCTATTTCGGCTTCGGTTCCGAGGCGGAGGACAAAGCCGGCAAGATGGACCAGACCGGGCGCATGTTCGTGCTGTTGCCCAAGGCGCTGGCGCGGCGCATGAAGGACGAGATCGATTTTTCCGGAACCTAGAGCGCAAGCCGGAATAGTGTGGAGCGGTTTTCCGCCGATGGCGCGAGGACAAGGAATCCCGTGAAACGCACCACCACCGATGAAGAGCGGGCGCTGTTCCGCGCCGCGCTTCATGCGCCGCTCAGGCCGCGCGCCGCGCCGAAACACCCGCACCGCAAACGCGCTGCGCGCAAAGCCGCGCTCAAAGCTGCTCCGGCGCCTGAGCCGGACGATCCTCCGCATCAACCCGGCAAGCGCCGCGCCACGCGCGAAGAACGCGCGCTGTTCGAACAGGCGGTCGCGGGACATGCGCCGGTCGGGAAAACCGCGCCGGTCAGGCACAAGACGCCGCCGCCGCAGACAAAGCCTCAGCCGCCGAAGTCGCCTGCCGGCCTCGACGGCAACACCGCTCGCAAGCTCAGGCGCGGCGAGATCGCGCCCGATACCAGGCTCGATCTGCACGGAATGACCGAGGCCGCCGCCCATCGCGCGCTCACCGCCTTCGTGCTCGCGGCGCACATGCGCGGCGACCGCCTCGCGCTTGTCGTCACCGGCAAGGGCTCGCCCGATCCGAAGGCGCAACGCGGCATCCTCAAGCTGATGGTGCCGCGCTGGCTCGAGGAAGCTCCACTGGCCAAGCTCGTCGCCGAAAAGCGCTTGGCCCACGTCCGACACGGCGGCGACGGCGCGCTGTACGTCTATTTGCGGAAGGCGAAGACCTAAACCAGCCCCCGCTGCGCCGCGATGTCTTGCAGCGAGGTCTCCGGCCTGGCGCCGAAATGCGAGATCACTTCGCCCGCCGCCAGCGCGCCCAGCGTGCCGGCCGTCGCCAGGTCCCTGCCGCGCACCAGCCCGAAGAGGAAGCCGGCGGCGAACTGGTCGCCCGCGCCCGTGGTGTCGATCACCTTCGCAACCGGCGCCGCGTCGATCACATGCACCTCGCCGCCGCCGACGATGACGCAGCCTTTTTCCGAGCGCGTCAGCGCGGCGATCCCGCCCCAGCCTTTGAACCGCTGCAGCACGGCGTCGAAGCTGTCCTCCTCGAACAGCGACTTGGCCTCCTCCTCGTTGGCGAAGACGACATCGAGATGATTCTCGACCAGATCGAGGAAGTCGTCGCGATAGCGCCCGACGCAGAACGAATCCGAAAGCGTGAATGCGACCCTGGTGCCCGCCTCTTTGGCGAGGGCGATCGCCTTGCGCGAGGCGTCTTTCGAAACCTCCGAATCCCACAGATAGCCTTCGATGTAGACGATGTCGGCCGCGGCGATGTCTTCCGCACGGATGTCGCCGGGTCCGAGATGGCGGCTGGCGCCGAGATAGGTGTTCATGGCGCGTTGCGCGTCCGGCGGCACCGCGATCAGCGAGCAGGCGGTGGAAGGCCCGTCCTCGGCCATCGCGGTCGCGAAGTGGATGCCGCCGGCCAGCAGGCTCGCGGCGAAAGCCTCGCCCAGCCGGTCAGCCTTGACCTTGCCGACGAATGCGCCGCGAGCCCCGAACGAGGCCAGGCCCGCCATCGAATTGGCGACCGATCCGCCCGCCGCTTCGATCTTGTCGGCGAAGGCGAGATAGAGCTGATTGGCGCGGTATTCGTCGATCAGCATCATGGCGTTCTTGGCGAGCTTGTGGGCGAGGATGAATTCGTCGTCCACGGGCGCGAGCACGTCCACGATGGCGTTGCCCATCCCGACCACTTCGAATCTGCGCGGCATGATGTTCCTGGAAATGTCCCCGCTCATTAAAGTCCCCGCCGCGCCTTGCGCAAGCGGTTGCCGAAGCGCAGCGGATGGTCCAGTAATATGGGCCGCTCGGGAGAAACGGAATGAGAAGGCTTGCTGCGGGATTCACCCTTCTGTTGCTGGCCGCCTGCGCCACGCCGCCCCCGCCTCAGCCGGTGCAACCCAAGCTGCCGTTGCCGCCGCCGCCACCCTTGGGCGAGCCCGCCGATCTGGTCGGCCTGTCGGGGCCGCAGCTTCAAGCGCTGTTCGGCAAGCCCTCGTTCACCCGCAAGGAAGCCGGCGCCGAGATGTGGCGCTACGACAAGGGTTCCTGCCGGACCTTCTTCTTCCTCTATCCCGGCACCGCGGCCAACGAGGTGCGCCACGTCGAGACGGTGCCGCGCGGGCGCGACATGGCGGCCGATGCTAATTGCCTCGCGCTCTTGCGCGGGACACCAACTTCGCCGGCAGGTGCGCCTTCTTCCTGACGGGCGACGGCACGGTCTTGTCCGGGAACCGGCACAACTCGCGCACGACGCAAACGGCGCATTTCGGCAGCCGCGCGGTGCAGGTGTAGCGCCCGTGCAGGATCAGCCAGTGATGCGCATTGGCGAGGTATTTATCGGGCACGATCCGTAACAGTTCGTCTTCGACTTCGCGCGGATTTCTGCCCGGGGCGAGGCCGGTGCGGTTGGCGACGCGGAAGATGTGGGTGTCGACCGCGATGGTCTTCTCGCCGAAGGCGACGTTGAGTACTACGTTGGCACTCTTGCGCCCCACGCCTGGCAGCGCCTCCAGCGCCTCGCGGGTTTTCGGAACTTCGCCTCCGTGGCATTTCACCAGGATCTGCGAAGCCGCGATGATGTTCTTGGCCTTGCCCTTGTAGAGCCCGATCGTCTTAACAAAGGGGATCAGCCCCTCTTCGCCCAACGCAGCCATCTTCGCGGGCGTGTCGGCTGCCTTGAACAGGGCTTCAGTCGCCTTGTTGACGCCTTTGTCGGTCG
>DATKOE010000143.1:0-8680 GCA_035524815.1 Rhizomicrobium sp. | reverse complement strand
GCCGATGCGATTGGGCCTGTCTTTTCCGCGCTGCGCGAAGATGCCCACCTTGGGCCAGGCCGCGTTGCCGCGCGGATGGCGCGCCCCCCGCTCGATTCTCTTTTCGTCGGCGGCGTGGAAATGGAACAGCACTTCCACGTGCGAAAAATCGTCGAGGCCCGTCAGCGCCTCCGCCGGGAACCGCTCCGCGTCGAGTTCGATGCGCGCTTCGACCGCCTGCCAGCCGTCATCGTCGGGCTTCGCTCGGCCGCCTCGCACATAACCCACTGCAATGATAGGAATTATCGCGCTCATCTCGCCGCCGTCCGTTGCATTCCGGCTTTATTAATCGATTATTCACCACGATTGATGTAACATTACCTTGTTTAGTGTTCGTTCTCCGACACCCAACAGCTAGACTCGTTCGATCCATAGGTAGACTCCCAAGCCCCTCAAATCCCTAGGCTTTTTCGTTGACTTCCACATTGCGCCCATGTTATCCCATATCGTCCCAGGAACGGTGACGATGCGGAAATCCGTACGTTAGGCCAAAAGCCAAGTTCCCCCAGGGACTTACGGGGGCAATTGCGTGTCGGTCCAGGCATTCACATCCACGGTGACCAGCACACTCGACAGCAAAGGTCGGGTTTGCATCCCGGCGGACTGGCGCCAGATCCTCGCCGCCCAGAACACCCCCGGCGTCTATCTCTGCCCGTCGTTCTCGTCGGCCGCGATCGAAGGCTTCGGCACCGATGTGCTGCAGAGCTTCCTGCAGCAACTCGCGGGCCAGGACCCCTTCTTCTCGCCGGAATTCAACGACCGCGCCACGGTGGTCATGGCGATGACCCACAAGCTGCCGATCGATGAAAACGGGCGCGTGCGTCTGCCGGAAGCATTGATCTCCCACGCCCGCTTGAAGGACCGCGTCACCTTCGCCGGCATGGGCACGAAATTCCGCCTCTGGGAGCCCGACCTTTACCAGGCCTGCCTCGCCGAGAACATGAAGCGCGCCATGGATGCCTTCAACAAGGCGGGAGGCGCGCCATGAGCGGCCACGTCCCGGTTCTGCTCAAGGAAGTGCTCGAAGCGCTGAACCTGCGCGACGGCGCCCACTACATCGACGGCACCTTCGGCGGCGGCGGCTATTCGCGCGCCATCCTGGAGGCCTGCGATTGCCGCGTGCTGGGAATCGACCGCGATCCGGAAGCGATCGCTCGTGGTCAGGCTCTGGCCGCGCTCTATCCCGGCCGCCTCACCCTGATGCACGGCCGGTTCTCGGAGATGGACCGCCTTCTGGCCGCCGCAGGCGAACGCGGAACCAACGGCGTCGTCCTCGATCTCGGCGTCTCCTCGTTCCAGTTCGACGAACCCGCGCGGGGCTTTTCATTCCGCGCCGACGGCCCGCTCGACATGCGCATGAGCGGCGAAGGCGAAAGCGCCGCCGACGTGGTCAACACCGCCGACGAGAAGACGCTGGCAGGCGTCATCGCCCGCTACGGCGAGGAGCGGCAGGCCCGCCGCGTCGCCAGGGCCATCGTCGCCGCCCGCCCGCTGACCCGCACGCTCGAACTCGCCGACCTCGTGGCCAAGACGCTGGGCCCTGCCGCGCAGCGCCAGCCGATCCATCCTGCCACGCGCACCTTCCAGGCCTTGCGCATCCACGTGAACGACGAACTCGGCGAGCTTACGCGCGCCCTCGACGCCGCCAGCCGCGTGATCGAGCCTCACGGGCGGCTCGCGGTCGTGTCGTTCCATTCGCTGGAAGACCGCATCGTCAAGCAGTTCCTGGCCGAACGCGCCAAGGCGCCCAATGCCTCCCGGCATGCGCCACAGGCGCCGCGCGGCAAGCCCCAATACCGCCTTATCGCTTCGCGCCCGATCAGCGCAGGCGAAGCGGAAATCGCAGCCAATCCCCGAGCCCGTTCCGCGAAATTGCGCGCGGCCGAACGCCTGGCCGCATAGGAGAGTGCCATGATCCGTGTCGTGAGTACGTTCTGTGTCGGATTGATGGGCTTTTCGATCCTGTCGCTCTACCACGTTTCCGAACAGACCCGCGTCGCCCGTCAGGAGCTGGCGGGAACCGAGAAGAGCATCTCCGCCGAGCGCGACGAAATCAGCGTGCTGGAGGCGCAATGGCAGAAGGTGGCCGGACCCGACACCATCCAGCGCTTGGCCCAATCCTCGCTTGGCATGAACGACACGACGACCGTTCAGTTGTCTTCGCTCACCCTGCTGCCGCGTCGCGGCGACGAGCCGCTCAACAACGAGCCGGTTCGCGCCGCGAGCGCGCAAGTGCCGGCGGCGCCGGCGCCGGTCGTCAGGGCAGCGGTGCGCAGCGGAATGTGATGACAGATGACGCCGCCCTCCACCGTCTTCCAACGGCGCATCCTGATCGGGGCGATGATCTGTATCGCGGCGTTTTCCTTGGTCGGCATCCGTCTGGTCGACGTCACGCTCTTCAACTCCGGGGCCGACAGGATAAAGCCGGCAGCGCCAGTCCTGCTGTCGCGCGCCGACCTTCTGGACCGCAACGGCGAACTGCTCGCGCGCGATCTTCCGGCCGATGATCTCTACGCCCGGCCGCAAATGCTCACCGACAAGCGCCGCGCGGCGCACGAACTCGCGGTAGCGACGGGTGCGGAGGAGCAGCGCCTCTCGCATCTGTTCGCCGGCAAGTACAAGTCCGTGCTTGTCGCCCGCCAGCTTTCGCGAGCCGCGCGCGACAAGGTGAGCCTCCTCAAGCTCCCCGGACTCGAATACCAGCCGAACTGGAAGCGCTACTATCCCGACGGACGCATGAGCGCCCAGGTCGTGGGCGTGACCGATCTCGACGACAAGGGAGTCTCAGGCCTTGAACTCGGGCTGGAGAAGCGCCTGCACGCCTCCCCCGATCCGGTCGTCACCTCCCTCGACATGCGCGTGCAGTTCATTCTGGCGCACGAGGCGCAGGCCAGCTTGGAGGAGTTCCGGGCCAAGGCCGCCGGCGGTCTGGTCATGGACGTGCGCACCGGCGAGATTCTCGGCCTCGTCTCATTGCCCGACTTCGATCCCAACACGCGCGATTTCACCGGAACGGATTCCGGCCGCGATGTCATGGTGCAGGACGTCTACGAACTCGGATCGGTGTTCAAGATCTTTTCTTTCGCTATGGCGATCGAGAACCACAACGTGAATCTCGACGAATGGATTCCCATAGGCAATGGCTACAGGATCGGCCGGTATACGATTCATGAAGCCGAGCACATGCCCGCGATGCTCCGGGCGCGCGACGTGCTGGCGCAATCCTCGAACATCGGCACAGCCCAGATCGTGCTGCGTTCCGGCCCCGACAGGCAGCAGTCGTTCCTGCGGAAGATGGGGCTCCTGGCGCCCGTCACGAGCGAATTGCCGGAGGGCGCCCATCCCCTCTACCCGGATCATTGGGGCATCATCGAGACCGCGACGATCGGATTTGGACACGGCGTCTCGGTCTCGCCGCTGTCTTTCGCAGCCGCGGCCGCGGCGGTCGTCAACGGCGGCCGGCGTATCGAGCCGACTTTCCTCAAGCACTCTGAAGACGCGCGCGGCGAGCAGGTTATTTCACCGCAAACCAGCGCTACGATGCGCGAGTTGTTGCGCTACGTCGTCACCGACGGCACCGGCAAGAAGGCCGACGTGCCGGGCTACGACGTGGGCGGAAAGACCGGCTCGGCCGAGAAATCCGCAGGCCGGCGCGGTTACCAGGCGCATAAGCTGGTGACGTCGTTCTGCGCCGCATTTCCGATAGGAAATCCGCGCTATCTCGTCTTCGTGCTCCTGGACGAGCCGCACGGCACAAAGGCGACCGGCGGATTTGCGCTGGCCGGCTACACCGCCGCACCGCTCGCCGGGCACGTCATTTCGCGGATCGCGCCCTTGCTCGGGGTACCGATCGATCCGATAACGGCCGCAAAAGAGAACTCGTCGAATGGAAACGGGTAAGAAGGCGGTGGGAGAGGCGGAGGCGGTGAGGAAGTTCGCCGGTTTGGCGAGCGATTCCCGCGACGTGCGTCCTGGTTTCCTGTTCGCCGCAGTGCCCGGCGTGAAAGCCGACGGCGCCGCGTTCGTGAAGGATGCGGTGACGCGGGGCGCCACTGCAGTGCTCGGCCAGCCACAGATCGCGCCCATCGCAGCCGAGCTCGGTGTCGCCTTCATCCCCGCAGAGAACCCGCGCATCGCGCTCGCCCGCTATGCCTCCGCATTCTATGGCGCGCAGCCCTCGATCGTCGCGGCGGTCACCGGCACCAACGGCAAGACGTCGATCACCGTCTTTCTGCGCGAGATCTGGACGCATCTGGGCAAGCGGGCCGCCAGCATGGGCACCATCGGCGTTGTCGCGCCGGGCGAGACTATTAAGCTCAACCACACCACGCCCGGCCCGATCGAGCTGCACCGCTTGCTCGCCGATTTGCAGCAAAAGGGCATCGAACACCTGTCGCTGGAGGCTTCGAGCCACGGCCTCGATCAGTTCCGCCTCGTCGGTACCGACATCGCTGCGGTCGCGTTCACCAACATCACGCGCGACCACATGGACTATCATCCGACCTTTGAGGCCTACCTCGCCTGCAAACTCCGCCTGTTCCGCGAATTGGCGCGCGACGGTGCGGTGGCGGTCGTGAACGCCGATACCGATCATGCCGCGCCTTTCGTCGAGGCTGCCGGACAGCGCCGTCTCAAGCTCATCACCGTCGGCGAAGAGGGCGAGGGGCTCAAACTCGTATCGCGGTTGCCGACCGCAGCGGGCCAGGCCTTGCAGGTCGCACATGCGGGACGGACGCACGCTGTCACCCTGCCGCTGGCCGGAGCCTTCCAGTCTTCGAATGCGTTGGTCGCGGCCGGCTTGGCGATCGGCTTAGGAGAAAATGCGGATGCCGTTTTTGACGCACTCGGGCATCTGAGGGGCGCTCCGGGCCGGCTGGAAAAAGTCGCGTACTCGAAATCCGGCGCTCCGGTCTTCGTCGACTATGCCCACACGCCGGACGCTCTGGAAAACGTGCTCGCGGCACTGCGCCCGCATACCGCCGGCAGGCTGGTCGTCGTGTTCGGCTGCGGCGGCGACCGCGACAAGGGCAAGCGCCCTCTGATGGGTGCTGCTGCGGCCCGCCTCGCCGATCGGGTCATCGTCACCGATGACAATCCCCGCAGCGAGGAAGCCGCCGCCATTCGTGCGGAGGTCCTTGCCGGCACACCCGGTGCCGACGAAATCGGGGACCGGTCCGAAGCCGTCCGCGCGGCAATCTCCGGCCTCGAGGCCGGTGACGTCCTGGTCGTCGCAGGAAAAGGTCACGAGAGCGGCCAGATCGTGGGGGATACCATCCATCCTTTCTCCGATCGCGATGTGGCGATCCGGGAGGCCATCGCTCTGGGCGGCCGGGAGCACACGGCATGAATCCGTTGTGGACATCGGTGGAAATCGAAGGCGCCACGCTCGGCCGCGCCTCCAAGCCGTTCACGGTCGCAGGCATCGCCATCGACTCGCGCAAGCTCAAACCCGGCGACCTCTACGTGGCGATCAAGGGCGAGAGAAAGGACGGTCACGACTTCGTCTCCGATGCTTTCAAGGTCAGGGCCGCCGCCGCACTCGTATCCAAACCGATCGAGGCCGATGGTCCGACACTTCTTGTTGCCCATACTCAACGGGCGCTGGAGGATCTCGCCCGCGCGGCCCGGGCTCGCACAAACGCGACCATCGTCGCCGTCACGGGCAGCGCCGGCAAGACGACCACCAAGGAAATGCTGAAGCTCGCCTTCGGCGCGCTTGGTTTGACGCATGTCTCCGGCGCTTCGTTTAACAACCACTGGGGCGTGCCGTTCAGCCTCGCCAGCCTCCCGCGCGAAGCCGAATACGGCGTGTTCGAGATCGGCATGAATCACTTCGGCGAGATCCGCGCGCTGGTGCCTTTCGCAAAGCCCCATATTGCCTTGATCACGACGATTGCCCCGGCGCATCTCGAGTTCTTCGGCAATTGCGAGGCGATCGCCGACGCCAAGTCCGAGATCTTCGAGGGACTCGTTCCGGGAGGAACGGCGATCCTGCCCTCCGACAGCCCATATCTCGACCGGCTGATCACGCGCGCCAGACAGCAAAACGTGCACCGTGTCATGACCTTCGGCAGCAAGGGTGAAGCACGCTTGATTTCCTGCGACGAAACGGACGAAGGCTTGCGGCTCAAGGCCGAAATCCTGGGCAAGCCGGTGGAGGCGCGTGTCGGTGCGCCGGGTCGGCACATCGCTTCCAACGCGCTGGGTGCGTTGCTCACCGTGGCCGTGGCGGGCGGGGATGTCCTCAACGCCGCCGCCGCGCTCAGAGAATTCACCGCCCTCAAGGGCCGGGGCCAGCGCCTTCGCATCGGCGAGATCGAAATCATCGACGAGAGCTACAACGCCAATCCGGCGTCGATGGCTGCCGCCTTGTCGCTGCTGTCCAGAGCCAAAGGCCGCAAGATCGCAGTACTCGGCGACATGCTGGAAATGGGGCCGGAAGGCGCCGCTCTGCACGCGGGTCTGGCGCCCGCGCTTGACGCAGCCGATCTCATCTTCCTGTGCGGGCCGTTGATGAAATCGTTGTGGGATGCGCTACCGGCCGACTGCCGCACCGCATATGCGCCAAGTTCGAAAGAGATCGCTCCAGTGGTCGCAGCCGCGCTTCGACCCGGCGACACGGTGCTGGTCAAAGGCTCGAATGGCAGCCGCATGGGGCTCGTCATCGAAGCGGTGAAGGGCACCTAGGGGGGATCATGTTTCATTTCCTGTTCTATCTGCCCCATGCGGAACAACTGGCCTTTCTGCGCCTGTTCAAGTACCTGACCTTCCGCTCGGGCGGGGCGATTCTGACGTCCTTGTTCATCGCCTTTATGATAGGCCCCCGCCTGATCCGCTGGCTCAAGGAGCATCAGGGCAAGGGCCAGCCGATCCGCGAAGACGGTCCGCAGCGTCACGTCCTGGAAAAGAAGGGCACACCCACGATGGGCGGCCTGCTGATCCTGATCTCGGTGGTGACGTCGACGCTGCTATGGGCGGATCTTTCGAACTACTACGTCTGGATCGTCCTGACGGTCACGGCAGCCTACGGGCTGCTCGGCTTCGCGGACGATTACCTCAAGGTCACCAAACGCAACACCAAGGGCGTCAGCGGGCTCACCCGTCTTATGGTCGAATTCGGCGTGGCGTTCCTGGCGACCTGGCTCATCATGCAGGTGGAAGCGCCGGCACAAAGCGGCGTGTTGGCGGTGCCGTTCGTCAAGTCCGTGGCGCTGTCGCTCGGTTTGTGGTTCATCCTCGTCGGCGGCGTGGTGATTGCGGGCTCCGCCAACGCGGTCAACTTCACGGACGGACTGGACGGTCTCGCCATCATGCCGGTGATGATTGCAGCGGGCGCCTTCGTGTTGATCGCCTATGTCGCGGGCAACGAGAAATTCGCGACCTACCTTCAACTCGATTATGTGCGCGACACGGGCGAACTTGCCGTGTTCCTGGCTGCTTTGATCGGCGGCGGTCTCGGGTTTCTCTGGTACAACGCGCCGCCGGCATCCGTTTTCATGGGCGATACCGGATCGCTGCCGCTGGGCGGAGCGCTTGGCGCGGTGGCCGTCGCCGTCAAGCACGAGATCGTGCTCGCCATCGTGGGCGGCCTGTTCGTGCTCGAAACCGTCTCCGTGATGGTGCAGGTCATATCGTTCAAGCTCACGGGCAAGCGCGTCTTCAAGATGGCGCCCATCCATCATCATTTCGAACAGCTCGGCTGGCGCGAGCCTACCATCGTGATCCGGTTCTGGATCGTGGCGGTGATCCTGGCGCTGATCGGGCTTTCGACCCTGAAGTTGAGGTGAGGCCGTGATCCCGACCCACGCCTTTGCAGGCAGGACCGTCGCCGTGTACGGGCTGGCGCGATCCGGCATTTCGGCCGTTCGCGCCCTCAGGGCGGGCGATGCGGACGTGTTCGCCTGGGACGACAAGGAACCCCTGCGCGAAGCTGCTCGCGCTGCGGGAGCCTCCGCGATATCCTCTGCAGAATGGCCATGGGATCGCCTGGCGGCTGTCATCCTTAGCCCGGGCGTGCCTCTCACCCATCCCAAACCTCACGAAGTGGTCCAGCGTGCCAAGGATCGCGGCATCGAGGTGATCGGCGACATCGAATTGTTCGCGCGCGAGAATCTTCCCGCGCCCGTCATCGCCATCACCGGCACCAACGGCAAGTCCACCACAACTGCCCTCATCGGCCACATTCTCAGAAACGCCGGTTTCGACGCACAGGTGGGAGGCAATATCGGCAACGCGGCCCTGGAGCTTTCCCCCCCGGGCGCCAGGACGGCGTTTGTGCTGGAGATGTCGTCTTACCAGATCGATCTGTCGCCCGGCTTCCGCCCGGACGTTGCGGTTCTCTCTAACATCACGCCAGACCACATCGACCGTCACGGTACCCTTGAGAACTATGCCGCCGTCAAGATGAGGCTGCTGAAACAGACCCGCAAGGAAGGCCTCAACGTCGTCGGTGTCGACGATTCCCATTGTGCCGCAATTTTCACGCGGCTGACCTCGAACGGCGGCGCGCCTTGCGTGGCGGTCTCGGTCGGCAAGGTCCTGGGTCGCGGCATCTTCGTGCTCGATGGCGTGCTCTATGATGCCCAGCACGACCATGCCGCCAAGATCACGGATCTGCGCCAGGCCGCGCATCTGCCTGGCG
>DATKOE010000142.1:0-8464 GCA_035524815.1 Rhizomicrobium sp. | reverse complement strand
GAAGGCAGTCTTGAATCACATCACCGCGTGTGCGTGAATCTCTTTGTCAACACGACCTAATCAGTTGCAGGCTCGACAATTGACGAATCCACCCCTCTGGAAAGCCTCCGTCGTCCTCAAGAAAGCCGAAGCGCCCGACGTTCGCGCGCTGTTCGAACTCACCCCGCCGCATCCGCAGGCCGTTCTCACCGCGGAGGAACCGTTCAAAGACGAGGCAACCGTCGAAGCGCTCTACGACGTCATGCCCGACGGCGATCTGCTCTCCAAGCTCGCGGGCAAACCCGTCCACGTGCAGCTTCTGCCCGACACCGATTGGATCAAGCTCTCCCAGGAGGGCCTGCCGCCGGTGCGCGCGGGGCGCTTCTTCGTCTATGGCGCGCACGATGCGGGCAAGGTGCCGCCCGGCGTCATCCCCATCCGCATCGAGGCCGGCATGGCCTTCGGCACCGGCCATCACGAAACGACGGCGCTGTGCCTTGCCGCGCTCAGCGATCTCGCCAAGGCGCGACGCCACCGCAATGTGCTCGACCTCGGCTGCGGCACCGGGCTCTTGGCCATCGGCGCGGCCAAGCTGTGGCGGCGGCACGTGACGGCGTCGGACATCGATCCCATCGCGGTCGAGATCACGCGCGAGAACGCACGCGCCAACGGCGAAGGCCCGCGCGTCGCCGTCTTCATGGCCGATGGGCCCACGCATCCCGCCCTGCTCGCCGCCGCGCCGTTCGATCTGATCCTGGCCAACATCCTGGCCGGCCCGCTGACGCGCCTTGCCCCCGCGATCGCGCGCGTGCTGGCCCCGGGCGGAACCCTCGTCCTGTCGGGCCTGCTCGCCTGGCAGGAGAATCTGGTGCTTGGCTTCTACCGCCCGCACGGGCTCGTGCTGCGCCGGACGCGGCGGGACGGAAGCTGGTGCGCACTGGTGCTGCGAAAGGCGTGAGCCCATCCGCGCCAAGAAAAAAATTCTCCGCGTTTGCGGTCCAGTTGCGAGTCGATCCTGGGCCCAATTCGCCCCATCCGCGACGGCCTCGTCGGCCAAGCCACGGACGGGTCAGCGACATTCCTGCGATTGACGCACCCGTTCGCGATTCGAGTCTTTTCCCTTGAACCGTGCCGGACGAATCCCCATTTCGCTTACATCCCCGCAAGTGCATCCGGACCGGAACGACGCCTGAAAGCGAACGCGTTCTGCCCCCGCGGGCTGCGCGATGCGCGCGGACCCACCAAGCGGCGAAGCGGGGTTTTTGAAGAATCGCAAACCGATCGACGCCCGGACTCTGTCCGAAACGGACTCTGTCGCGAAAAAACGCAGCCGACGACTCTGCCGGCGAATTCGATGGAGAATCGGAGACTTGATGCCATTTTTGCAGAGTTGAATTCGACTTTTGCGCCGCCCGTTTTGCGGACGTGGAGCGGGTCGCGGCAAATCAGCGTGGAACACGGAAAAATCCAGCCTTCTGCCCGCCCGCCGGCCTCGGCTGACAGGCAAAGCAGCCCCCGGGAAAAGGTGGATTCACGCGCTTCGGGAAAGTAACCTCCGCCAATGGACAAGACCTTTCAAAGCTACGACGACCAGAGCGATGCGGCCCAGTGTGGTCCGCGTCTCGCCGCACTGCGCGGCGAACTCGCCAAACGCGGCCTCGACGGTTTCCTCGTGCCGCGCGCCGACGAACACCAGGGCGAATATGTGCCCAAGCGGGCCGAGCGGCTTGCCTGGCTGACGGCGTTCACCGGATCGGCGGGCATCGCCGTGGTGATGGCCGACAAGGCGGTGATCTTCGTCGACGGCCGCTACACCTTGCAGGTCGGCCGGCAGACTGACACGACGCTGTTCGAGCCGCGCGATCTGGTGGGCGAAGGACCGGCGGCGTGGATCGAAGCCAACGCGCCCAAGGGCGCGCGCATCGGCTACGATCCCTGGCTGCATACCGAGGGCGCCATCGAATTGCTAAAGGCCGCGGCGAAGAAGGCCGGCGCCACGCTCGTGGCCTGCGACACCAACCCCATCGATGCCGTCTGGAGCGGCCAGCCGGAAGCGCCGTTCGCCAAGGCGGTGCCGCAAGGGCTGGCGCTGGCGGGCGAGACGGCCGAGGCCAAGCGCACCCGCATCGCCGAGGAGATCAAGGCCAAGGGCGCCGACGCCGTGGTCATCACGGCGCCGGATTCGATCTGCTGGCTGCTCAACATCCGCGGCGCCGACGTGCCGCACACCCCGTTCGCGCTCTCGTTCGCCATATTGAATGCGGACGGATCGACCGACCTGTTCATCGACGAGCGCAAAATCTCCGCGGAGCTCAGGCAGCACCTGGGCAATTCCGTGCGCATGCATGCGCCCGGCGAATTCGGCCCGGCGCTGGACGGGTTGAAGGACAAGTCCGTGGCCGCCGATCCGTCGAGCGGCGCGGCGGCGATTTTCGACCGATTGCGCAAGCCGGGCGCCAGAATCGTGCATCTGTCCGATCCCTGCCAGTTGCCGAAGGCGTGCAAGAACTCGGTCGAAATCGAAGGCATGCGCAAGGCGCACGTGCGCGACGGCGCGGCGCTGTCGAAGTTCCTGTGCTGGTTCGCGCACGAGGCTCCGAAAGGCCGGCTCGATGAGATTACCGCCTCCGAAGCGCTGGAGGGATTCCGCAAGGCCACCGGCTCGCTCGCCGACCTTTCGTTCGATTCCATCTCGGCGGCCTCGGAGCACGCCGCGATCCCGCATTACCGCGTGACGCGCTCCTCCAACCTGCCGGTCAAGCTGAACCGCATCTACCTGATCGATTCCGGCGGCCAGTACGCGGACGGCACCACCGACGTGACCCGCACCGTGATCGTGGGCGAACCGACGCCGGAGATGAAGGACCGCTTCACGCGGGTGCTCAAGGGCCACATCGCGCTTGCCACCGCGAAATTCCCCGAAGGCACCACGGGACAGGCGCTCGATTCCTTCGCGCGGCGGCCGCTGTGGGATGCGGGCCTCGATTACGAGCACGGCACCGGCCACGGCGTCGGCGCCTATCTTTCCGTCCACGAAGGACCGCAGAACATCTCCAAGCGGCCGATCAGCCAGCCGCTCAAGCCCGGCATGGTCGTCTCCAACGAGCCCGGCTACTACAAGGCGGGCGAATACGGCATCCGCATCGAGAACCTGATCGTGGTGCAGGAGGCGGAGCTGCCCGGCAGCGAGAAGAAGATGCTGGAGTTCGAGACCATCACGCTGGCGCCGATCGACCTCGATCTGGTCGAGCCGCTCTTGATGACCGATGAGGAAATCAACTGGCTCAACGCCTATCACGAGCGCGTGCGCGAGACGCTGTCGCGCTACGTCGACGAGGAGACGCGGGGCTGGCTCGAACAGGCGACGCGGGCGATCTGATGCGCAAGAACTTCGATGCCCCGCGCGGGACCGTGCACACCCTCATGCTCGACAGCAAGGTGCTGAAGGGCAATCCGCTGGGAGATCCCGCCGAGAGGCGGATCGATATCTATGTGCCGGCCGGCCATGACGGCCGCGGCCTGCCGCTCTTGGTCGATCTCGTCGGCTTCACCGGCGGCGGGCCGAGCCACACCAACTGGAAGAACTTCGGCGAGAACCTGCCCGAGCGCCTCGACCGGCTGATCGCGAGCGGGGCGATGCCGCCCGTGGCGGTCGCCCTGCCCGATTGCTTCACGAAACTCGGCGGCAACCAGTACATCAACTCCGACGGCATGGGCCGCTGGGACGATTTCCTGCTGAGAGAGGCCGTGCCGTTCGTGGAGAAGCGCTTTTCCTGCGGCGGCGCGGGCCGGCGCGGTTGCTTCGGCAAGAGCTCGGGCGGCTACGGCGCCTACGTGCACGCCATGCTGCACAACGATTTCTGGGCTGCGGCGGCTTCCCACTCGGGCGACGCGGGTTTCGAATTGCTGTTCACGGCCGACTGGCCGAAGGTGCTGCGGGCCATCGCCAAGACGGACAACTCCATCCGCAAGTGGCTTGAGGAGTTCTTCGCCGCCAAGAAGGTGAAGGATGCCGAGATGCACATCCTGATGGTGCTGGCGATGTGCGCCACTTACGACCCCGATCCTCACGCGTTCATGGGCATCCGCCTGCCGGTGACCGTCGACACCTGCGAGATCATCGCGGACCGCTGGGCCAATTTCGTCAAGTGGGACCCGCTAAACCTCGTGGAAAAGCACTGGCGCGGCCTGAAAAAGCTGAAGGCGCTCTATATCGATTGCGGCGACATCGACCAGTACAACCTCGTCTACGGCACGCGGCGGATGCACAAGCGGCTCACCGAACTCGGCGTGGCGCACACCTACGAGGAATTTCCGGACGACCACACGGCGGTCGATTACCGCATGGATACGAGCCTGCCGATCCTGGCCAAGGCACTGTCGACCTGAAGGGGGAACACCGATGATCGTGGAAATGCGCACCTACAAGCTGAAGCCCGGCACGCGGGCGAAAGTCCTCGAGGCGTTCCCCAAGTCGCTGTTCCCAGAATGCAAGCGCATCGGCATGAAGGTGGCCGGGCCGTTTCCTTCGGTGGAGGACGACAACACGGTGTTCTGGATGCGCGCCTTCCCCGATGCGGCGGCGCGGCAGAAGATGTCGAGCGAATTCTACGGCGGCAAGGCGTGGGCGGACGAACTGTCGGACGTGTTCATGCCGAACCTGGTGACGTATCAGGTCACGGCCGTGGAGATGTCCGAAGACGCGGTGAAGTGGGCCTAGCTCCCGCCGCTATCCGCCGATCAGTTCGAGCCAGGCGTCCTCGTCGATCACCTTAACTCCGAGCTTCTGGGCTTCGGCGAGCTTCGAACCCGCGCCGGGACCGGCGACGACGAGATCGGTTTTCTTCGATACCGAGCCCGCCACCTTGGCGCCGAGCGCTTCCGCGCGCGCCTCAGCCTCGGGTCGGGTCATCTTTTCGAGCGTGCCGGTGAAGACGACGGTCTTGCCCGCCACCGGCGAGCCTGACGTGTTCGCCGATGCAACGGCGAGCACCTTCAGCTTTTCCCGCTTGATCAGATGATCGAGCGCCTCGCGGTTGTGCGGCTCGTCAAAGAAGTCCTTGATCGCCTCGGCCACGGTTTCGCCGACGCCTTCGATGGCATCGAGATCGGCCACGGCGTGGTCGCTTTCCATTGCCTCCAGGAACGCATCGAGTGTTCGGAAATTGCGGGCGATCAGCTTGGCGGTGGTCTCGCCCACATGGCGGATGCCGAGCGCGTTGATGAAACGGTCGAGCGCTATCTCGCGGCGGCGCTCGATGGCGGCCATCAGGTTCTCGACGACCTTGTCCTCCTTGTCTTCGTCCTTGGCGGCCTTCTTCTTGACCGGCTCCTTGCCCACTTTCTCGCGGCGCGCTTCGCTCAGGGCGGCGCGGTGTTCCGCGAGCAGCCTGCTCACCCGTTCCGGCTGGCGCGTGAGCGCGAAGATGTCGGCGGGCTCTTTCAGAAGCCCCTTCTCGTGGAACAGCTCGATGTAAGTGCCGCCCAAACCCTCGATGTCGAAGGCGTCGCGCGAGACGAAATATCTGAGGCGTTCCACCGACTGCGCGTCGCAGATGAGGCCGCCGGTGCAGCGCCGGTCGACGTCTTCCTTGCCGGTTTTCTCGTCCACTTCGCGCACCGCGTTGCTGCCGCAGACGGGACATTTGGTCGGAAACTTGTAGGGCTTTGCATCCTTGGGGCGCTTTTCCAGGATCACGCGCACGATTTGCGGGATCACGTCGCCGGCGCGCTGCACCACCACCGTGTCGCCGATGCGCACGTCCTTGCGGGCGATCTCGTCCTCGTTGTGCAACGTGGCGTTCGACACCACGACGCCGCCGACGGTGACGGGTTTCAGCCTCGCCACCGGCGCAAGCTTGCCGGTGCGGCCGACCTGGATGTCGATGCCTTCGAGCACGGTCTCCGCCTGTTCGGCCGGGAACTTGTGGGCGATGGCCCAGCGCGGGGATCGCGACACGAAGCCCAAGCGTTCCTGCAGCGCCAGGCTGTCGACTTTGTAGACCACGCCGTCGATGTCGTAGCCGAGACCGGCGCGCCTCTCGCCCATTTCGCGATAGAACGTCAGGATCTCGTCCGTCGTCCGGCAGCGGCGGATCAGCGGATTGACGGCGAAGCCGTAGCCCTTGAACGCCTGCAGCATGTCCCATTGCGTATCGGCGGGCAGCGTGGAGACTTCGCCCCAGGCATAGGCGAAGAAGTGCAGCGGGCGCGCGGCGGTGATCGAGGCATCGAGCTGGCGCACGCTTCCTGCGGCGGAGTTGCGCGGATTGGCGAAGGTCTTCTCGCCCGCCTGTTCCTGCCGCTTGTTGAGGGCGGCAAAATCGGCGTGCGTCATGTAGACCTCGCCGCGCACTTCGAGGAGCTTGGGCGCGGCCCCATTGAGCCGCAAGGGAACGTCCCTGATGGTCTTGAGATTGGCGGTAATGTCCTCGCCCTCGGTGCCGTCGCCGCGCGTGGCGCCCTGCACCAAGACGCCGTCTTCGTAGCGCAGGGACGCAGACAAGCCGTCGATCTTGGGTTCGCAGACGAAATCGAGCGGCGCGTCGTCCTTCAGGCCCAGGAAGCGGCGCACGCGGGCGGCAAAATCGGCCACGTCCTCGCCGGTGAAGGCATTTTCGAGCGACAGCATCGGCCGGGCGTGGACGACCTTGGCGAACTTCTCGCTCGCCTTGGCGCCGACGCGGTGGGAAGGGCTGTCGGGGCGGATCAGTTCGGGAAAGCGTTGTTCGATCGCCTGGTTGCGGCGGCGCAAGCCATCGTAGTCGGCGTCGGAAATGACCGGCGCATCTTCGCCGTGATAGTGGCGGTCGTGTTCGGCGATGTCGCGCGCCAGGCGTTCGAGCTCCTTGGCGGCCTGGGATTCCGTCAGCTTGTCGACGGGCTTGCCCGGTTCGGGCTTGGCGAAATCGAATTCAGACGAGGAGTCCTTCTTCTTCATGCCCGCTTCCGTGATTTCTTCGCCGGCGCCTGGGCCTCTTCGATCAGCCGGCGGGCGGCGGCGCGGGCCTCGCCGGTGACGGCGGCGCCGGAGAGCATGCGCGCCACTTCTTCAACGCGGTCGTCGCCTTCGAGAAGCTCCACCGCCATCCTGTCGCCCTTCCGGACGATGCGGAAATGGCGGCCGGCGCGCGCGGCCACCTGCGGCGAATGGGTGACGAGCAGGACCTGGGTGGATCGGGCCAGACGTTGCAGGCGCCAGCCCACCGCATCGGCCACCGCGCCGCCGACGCCGCGGTCGACTTCGTCGAACACCAATGCTGCGGGCGGGCTCGACTGCGCCAATGCGACCTTGATTGCGAGCGAGAACCGCGCCAGCTCCCCGCCCGAAGCGATTTTGGTCAGCGGCCCGAACGGCGCGGCTTCGAGCGTGGCCACTTCGAAGGCTATGCGCTCCAGTCCCTGTGCGGCCGCTTCGCCTTCGGCGGCCGGAATGAGCGCCACGCGGAATTTCGCATGGCCGAGCTTGAGCGGGACGAGTTCGGCGGCGACCGCGTCTTCGAGCTCGCGCGCGGCCGCGGCGCGAACCTTCGACAGGCGCCTGGCCTCATCGAGAAAGGCCGCGCGGGCGGCGGCCGCGGCGGCCTCGGCCTGCTTCAGCCTGTCGCCGGAAAGATCGAGGGCATCGAGTTTGGCGCGGAATTCGGCGAGCATATCCGGCAGGGCGTCGGGCTTCACGGCGTACTTGCGCGCGGCGGCGCGGATGGCGAAGAGGCGCTCCTCCTTGCGCTCCAACGCCTCGGCATCGACCTCCAGGCGCGACAACAGCGCGTCCAGTTCGCGCCGGCCCTCTTCCGTCAGCGCGAAGGCCTGCTCGAGGGCGGTTTCGGCCGCGGCGGAAGCGGCGCGCGCCTCCTGGCTCATGCGGGAAAGACGCTTCAACGCGCCGGCCAGCGCGGCCTCGGCCCCGCGTTCGCCGGAAAGCAGATCGGACGCGGCAGAAACGTCTTCCGCGATGCGCGCCGCGTTCATCAGCAGCGCGCGCTCGGCGGCGAGAGAAGCTTCCTCGCCTTTCTGCGCGTCGAGGGCGGACAGTTCGTCGACGGCGGCCTTCACATAGTCCGCATCGGCGGCGGCAGCGGCCTGCGTCCGGCGCAGATCGTCGGCGGCGATACGGGCGGCATCGTAGGCGGCGAACTCGGCGGCGACGCCGGCCGCAAGGTCCTCATGGCCGCCGAACGCATCCAGCAAGGCGCGATGCGTGCCCGCGTCGAACAGGCCGCGGTCGTCGGATTGGCCGTGGACTTCCAGAAGCGCCGCGCCCAGGTCCTTCAGGAAGCCGACGCCGACCGGCTCGTCGTTGACATAGGCGCGGGTGTGCCCGTCGGAGGCAAGCGTGCGGCGCAGGACGATCTCGCCATTGGCGGGGATAGATTGCTCCGCCAGCAAGGTCCGCGAAGGATGCTTCGCCGGCGGCTCGAACAGCGCGGTGGCCGAACCCTGGCCCGCACCGGGACGCACCGCCGCCCGTCCGCCGCCCCGCCCG
>DATKOE010000141.1:0-33289 GCA_035524815.1 Rhizomicrobium sp. | reverse complement strand
TCGGCGAAGATGGCCGCGGCGTTGGAGTTGGTGGTCTTGATGAGGCCGCCGAGTTTCTTCACCGTCACGTCGTCGCCGTCGCCCGCCGCACCGCCGTCGCCGCCGGTGCTGGTCGCGTCGGCCTTGCTGTTGAGCGAGAAGCTGCCCGAGATCGACCAGCCGCCGTTGCCGCCGCCGCCGCCGATGGACTGCGCCATGATGCCGGCGGAGCCGGCGCCGGTTGTGTAGATGTCGGTGCCCGGGATGGAGGACGTGGCGGTGGAATTGACCGTCACCGTCACTGCGCCGGCGTGATTGCCGGTGCCGCCCTTGCCGCCGATGCTGGTTCCGGACGCGCTGCCGCTGTCGGAGAGCGAACCCGCGATCGAGAAGCCGCCGTTGCCGCCGCTGCCGCCGATCGACTGCGCCAGGATGCCGTAGGAGAGGCTGCCCGAGGTGAAGATCGTGCCGTTGCTGGTGACCGAGACCTTGTCACCGTAACCGCCGTCGCCGGAGCTGCCGCCGGTCGAATTGCCGATCGCCATGTAATTGAGCGTAGCTGCGACCGACAGCGAGAAGCCGCCGTTGCCGCCGCCGCCGCCGATGGACTGCGCGACGATGCCGCTCGAATTGTCCTTGATCGTCGTGATCGAGCCGTTGCTGGTCACGTCGACCGCGCCGGCGTGGTTGCCGCCGCCGCCGCCGCCGCCGATGGAGTCGCTGAAGGCCGCTCCGGCGCTGAGCGCGAGCGCGCCCGAGAATCCGCCGCTGCCGCCGCCGCCGCCGATCGACTGGGCCAGGATGCCGTCGGCGCCCATGCCGCCGATGTTGAGATCGCCGGTATTGGCGACGTGCACTGTATTGCCGTAGCCGCCCGAACCGCCGTCGCCGCCGAACGACAATGCGGCCGCGCCGCTTGTTCCGGAAATTGAGACCGCCGCCGAGATGGAGAAGCCTCCATTGCCGCCGCCGCCGCCGATCGATTGCGCCGTGATGCCGCTCGAAAGATCCCCGAACGTGCTGATGGTGCCGACGTTGTCGAGACTGACCGTGCCGGCATAGCCGCCGTCGCCGGCGTCACCGCCGAAGCCGAGACTGACCGAGGCATAGGGCGAGCCCGAGCCGGAGAAGTCGAAACCGCCGTTGCCGCCGCCGCCGCCGATAGAGCGGGCGAAGATGCCAACCGCCTGGTTGCCATAGGTCGTGATCGAGTCTTGTGTATTGACCGCGACCGCGCCGCCGTAATTGCCCGCGCCACCATTGCCGCCGACGCTGGCGCTCAAGGCCGCGCCGGTCGAGATGCCGACCGCGACGGAGAAGCCGCCGTTGCCGCCGCCGCCGCCGATGGATTCCGCGTCGATGCCGTCCGAGAACGCACCCACATTGGGGCCTGAAGCCGCCAGCGAACCAGTGATGATCGTTCCGCCGCCGGAGACGTAGACGTCGCCGCCGTGCCCGCCCATCGCGCCCTTGCCGCCGAGGCCGACCGCGACGTCGCCATAAAGACCGACCGAAGCCGAAATGGCGAAACCGCCGTTGCCGCCGCCGCCGCCGACCGATTGCGCCAATATGCCGGTCGAGCGGTCGCCGCCGGTCTGGATCATCGATGAGGCGGCCGAAAGAGAATTCGAGCACGGACCGCTATTGGTGTTGACGCAGACCGTGCCGCCATCGCCGCCGGAGCCGCCGCCGCCGCCCATGGCGAAGGACGCGAACACGCCGACGCCCACTGCGCCGCCGCCGTTGCCGCCGCCGCCGCCGACCGACTGTGCGAAGATGCCGGCGGAATCCGAGCCGCCCGTAATGATCGAACTGGCGTTGTTCACGGTGACGGCGTGGCCGGTGCCGCCTTCGCCGCCGCTGCCGCCGAAGGATGCGATGCCGCCGGCGAAATTGCCGTTGCCGCCGCCGCCGCCGACCGACTGGGCGAAAACACCGGCCGAGAATTGGGCTGTCGTCGTCAGGCCGCCGCTGTTGTCGACCGTCACAGAGCCGCCGTCGCCGCCGCCGCCGCCTGCGCCGCCGAAGGAGACGACGCCGACAGCGCCACCGCCATTGCCGCCGCCGCCGCCGACGCTTTGGGCGAAAATCGCCTGCCCGCCGCTGCAACCGGCGCCGCATAGCGCGCTGATCGTCGCGTCGTTTGTGACCGTCACCGTGTTACCCGCGCCGGCTGCTCCGCCAGTGCCGCCGAAATTGGCGAGCCCGGCCACCGCTACGCCGCCGTCGCCTCCGCCGCCGCCGACGCTTTGCGCGAAAATGCCGGCGGCCAAGGTCGAACTGGAGATGTTGGTGAAATTCGCGTTGCCGCTGACCGTGATGGCGCCGTGGTTCTCGACGTCCACGGTTCCGCCGTTCTGGCCGGAACCGCCGCTGCCGCCGAAGCTGGCGAACACGCTGCCGCCGGTGCCGCCGGCGCCGCCGCCGCCGCCAATGCTCTGGGCATAGATGCCGGCCGACTGATTTCCGGTCACGATGAGGGTTGCGTAGTTGATGACCTGAACGGAGTTGCCCGAGCCGCCGGCGGTGCCGCTGCCGCCGCCGCCGTAGAACAGGCCGACGCCCGAGCCGCCGGCGCCGCCGCCGCCGCCGATGGACTGCGCGTAGATCGCCGACGATCCGACGCCTTGGGTCGTGATCGTTCCGCCGGTGGTATCGATGGTGACCGTTCCACCGTTGCCGCCGCTGGTTGAATCCGCCGCCCAACCCGCCAAGCCGAGGAAGTTGTTGCTGCCCCCGGCGCCGCCTGCGCCGCCGACGCTTTGCGCGAAAATGCCGAACGAGTTACTGGCGCCGTGAGTGGTGATGTCGCCGCTCGACGTGATGTCGATGGTTCCGCCTGTTCCGGTGGGTCCGCCGCCGCCGCCGCCGAAGCAGCCGGTGCCGCAGGAACCGCCATCGCCGCCCGAGCCGCCGAGACTGAGTGCGACGATGCCCGAGGAGTTGTCCTGCAAAGCATCGATCGTCGCCCCATTGTTGATCGTGATCGTGTTGCCGGTGCCGCCGGGGCCGCCGTCGCCAACGCTCGCCAGAGCCGCGGAGTCGCCGCCGTGACCGCCTTTGCCGCCGTTGCTGGAGGCGTAGATCCCGGCCGAATTGGCGCCCGACAGAGTGATTGTTCCCGAAGTGGTGAGATTGACCGTCCCACCCGTGCCGCCCGCGCCACCATCGCCGCCGAACGTTCCCTGGCCGGGGCCGCCATCGCCACCGTTGGATTCGGCATGGATCGAGTCGTTGTTGCTGGCGGTGATCGGCGTTCCGGGATCGCCTGGCCCGCCGTCGTTGCCGCCGCAACAGCCGCTTCCTTGCGGACCGTTGCCTCCGTTGTGGATGATCGTCACCGGGGCAGCGTTGGCGGGCTGCGGAGCGAGCAGACAGCCGCATAGCGCGATCGTTACGATGGCCAGCGCGCTCGATCCGGCAAGCGCGGAACGCTGCGCCTTCAGACCCTGCGCGGAGTGACGGGCAACGAGATTCGATTTGGCGTACATCGCTAGGCCCCCATTGGCATTGAGCGGATCGTGGCGGATTGCGCCATCGCGCATTCGTCTCGCGGAACGAGACATGCAGGCGCTGGTGCCGTCTTTTTCACGGCGGATACACGGAGTGCGGAGACGGGGGTGCAGGCGTGAGACACGCGGCCGGCGCGTCGCATCGCGATCGGCGCGCGCGCACGAACGCCGGTCAAACACACACGTGAATGGGACTTGTCGCCCCCACCCATCGCCCCGCATCCCCCAGATGATGCTGGCGGCTCTCCCAGTCCGCCCGGCGCCGCCCCTTTACGTTACGTCACTTTGTGTTGGGAAACGGCTGCCGCGCGATATTAGTGTTTGTTGTTGTTAGATACAATCAAGGATCGGCTGGCTCGTCCCTGCGCCGGGAAAAAATGGAGCGCGGCTTGCGTCAGCGGAAACTTCCGAACCAGCCGAAACTTGCGGCACTGCAAATCCGCTCGGCGCCGTTTGCGAAGCGTAAGCATATAGAACCGATTTCCGGCCTTATGCGGGTGTACTCTTTTCGTAGGGTAAGAGACCGATTTCGGCGCATGCCGCTTTTATGTTCAGCCGCGGAACCGGCTGGGGAACGCGGCAGTAGATGAAAGCTGCGGCGCAGTAGTCGTCGCGGCGTTCGGCGATGCCGGCATAGAACGGCTTTTCCGAAGGCGATTGCGGATCAACGAGTTGCCAGCCGTTTCCGGCCGCTTCGTACTTTTTCAGCATGTCCTTTCGATCCGCGGGTATTCCCACCGCGCCGATTTGCTGGATGGTCGCCGTGAATGTGTCTTGGAATACGATCGGATCGGGTACGTGCCAGCGGTAGAAACCCACGAAATCCGGCATTCCCGCCGCCTTGTTCTCGGGGGCGCAAACGTAAAGCGGCGCGCCGGCATAGAACGCCGTGTGCTGATGCATGCCCCAGGCGGCCCCGACATAATCTTCGAGTCCGGTGCCGCAGATGGTCGGCCACGCCTCGTCGCCGTCGCGATAGAATTTGAATTCGCCTTCGCCGTACCAGCCCATGCCGTCCTGCAAAACCCGGATGCCGACGGCGCTGCCGAGAAATCGCCCCGGCCCCTTCAAGCCTTCCGCGATCACGAAGTCCTTCCTGAGCGTCGTCGGATTCTCACGTCTAAAACTCACGTGCAGATAGCCTTCGCCGCCGCCGAATTCCTCCAGCGTGTAGTCGATCTGGAAGTAGAACTCGATCGGCTTGGGGCCCGAGTTGGTCAGCGCCAGGCGGGCGCGCTTGCGGAACGGCATCGGAAAGTAAGCATTGAAACCGCGTCCCTCCTGCACCGAGGTCAGCGCCGAGAAATAGGCTGTGGTGCGGCCGAGCGGCAGCGCGAAGAAGTCGAGACAGGGCACGGAGATGCTGGGTTCCGCGTTGCCGTCGTAATAGGCCTCCATCCACACGGCGCGCATCTGTTCGGGCGCGGCGGGCGGAAAGGTCATCCAGATGCGGCGGATGCGGCCGGGCCCGCCGATGTCCGCCAGGGTGATGGTCTCGCCCGGTGCAAGGCGGCGTGAGGGCGAGCCCTTGCGGCCGTGGGCGGCCATTCCGCCTTGACCGCGGGCGCCTTTCGGATTCTCGAAGCTGATCGAGCGGCTGTCGAGCGCAGCGTCGATGAGGGCTGGGTCGGCAAAGGTCAGCATACGGAGCCTCCTCGGGCCAGCGCACCGCGCACGGCACACAGGAACGCGACGCGGTCGTGCCGCGGCGGCCCTGCCATGGCGGGCTTGGCGCCGGGATCGATCAAGGTATTTGAGCCGTCGGCCATCGCGGCGGCGGCGACGGCCGCCGCGGTTCCGGCGCTTGCGGCGATGAAATCACGGCGTTTGAGACCGGTGCGGTCTTGACTCATTGCAGCACCTCCATTGCTCACGACCAGACGGATTTCAGCGTCCAGACATCTGCCTCTTCGATTATCGCCGCCTCGTCCTTGCCCTCGATCGAGACCGTGTAGGCCCCCTCGTCGGGGAACATCAGTTCGCTGATGGTTCGTTCGCCGTCGTTGGCGAACACTTCCACGGAGGACCGGTCGACGATCATGTCGAGCATGATCTCGCCGTTTCGCGGAGCCAAAGCCGCCGAGTTGCCCGAAGCGAAGGTCGGCATGCTTGTTGGCCCCATCCGAGCCACCGACAGCCGGCCGGCGGTCGCATCGTAGTCGATGCTCATCACCGTCATGTTCCGGGCGCTGACGACCACGGCAAACCCCGCGGAGTCCGCGGTTCTGAGCCGCGCGCGGATCCTGTGCGCGGCGTCCTTGGGCGCGGCGTTGAAGAGGAGCTTTCCGTCGTTGCCCGTCGCGACGCCGGCAAGACGCGTGCGGCGGATTTGAAGCGACGCGAGTTCGCGCACGGGTCTCTGGATGATCGTAGTGCCCGCGGGATCGGCCCGCAGCGAGACTTCGCGCGGCAGCGACATGGCTCCGCGCCAGGGCGAGGTGGGAGCGTCCTGCGCATAGCGCGGATTGGCCATCCAGCCGATGGTCAGGCGCCGCCCGCCGGGCGCATCGTTCCACGACGCGCTGGCGTAGAAATCTTCGCCCATGTCGAGAGAGACCGATCGCGGATCGTCTGCGGCGAACGTGTTGCCGTCGAACTCGCCCACGAATGCCTGACCGCCGCAGCCCGAGCCCGCCTTCGTCGGCGAGGAGTCCACTTTCAGCACCCACTTGAACTCGCCGGCGTGGCCTTCCACCGGCAGCCTGAACAGGTCGGGGCATTCCCAGACGCCGTCGATTGTGCCGGCCGGCCCGAACTCGCCTGTCTGCGTCCACGCCTTCAAATCGGGCGACTGGTAGAAAGCGACTTTGCGCTCGGCCGCGCGCGATACGGCCATGACCCACTTCTTCGCCGGCTCGAACCAGAACACCTTGGGATCGCGGAAGTCCTTCATGCCGAGATCGAGCACGGGATTGCCGCCGTATTTCGTCCAGGTGCGGCCACGGTCGAGGCTGAAGGCGATCTGCTGGGATTGCAGCCCGCCGTTCTTTTCCGCAAATCCGGTGTAGACCGCCACGAGCGGTGCGCGGCCGGCGGTGCCGAACCCGGATGTGTTCCCCCTGTCGAGCACCGCGCTTCCGGAGAAGATCATGTTGCCGGCATCTTCCGGAATGGCGACCGGAAGCTGCTTCCAGTGCATGAGGTCGGTGCTGACGGCGTGCCCCCAGCTCATGTGCCCCCATTTGTCGCCGAAGGGGTTGTACTGGAAGAACAGGTGATACTCGCCGTCGAGCCAGATGAGGCCGTTGGGATCGTTGGTCCAGTTCATTGCCGGCGAGAAATGCACCTGCGGCCGGAACGTCTCGTCGTACTTGCGCGCAGGCTTCGCCGCCGCCGCGCCCGGAACGATCGCCGAGCACAAAAGCGACGCCACTGTCTGCCGGCGGTTCAGATGCGGACCGTTCATCTTTGCATCAGTATCCGATCGACTTGCGCATGGCTTCGAGCGTCACGCCCTTGGTCTCGGGGAAGAACCTCGCGACCACGACGAGCTGGACCGCCATCGCCAGCGCGAAGAATACGAACGGCAGCCCCTTGGAATAGGCAGCGGCAAGCGGGAACGCCGTCGCAATCACCGCGTCCATGAACCAGTGGGTGGAAGAGCCCAGGCTCTGACCGCGCGAACGCACTTCGGTCGGAAATATTTCCGAGATGTAGACCCAGATGACCGCCCCTTGCGAGAAAGCGAAGGAAGCGATGAACAGCACCAGCATCCACAACAGCCAGTCCTGGTGCGTACCGGTGAGCTGGATGAAGGCCGTCGCGGAAAGCGCGGCGATCAGGCCGACCGAGCCCGTCAGCAGAAGGGTCTTGCGGCCGACACGGTCGATCACGGTCAGCGCCAGCAACGTGAAGACGAGATTGGTGGCGCCGATGATGACCGACTGCAGGTCCGACGACACCTTGCCGAATCCTGCGGCGGCGAAGATGTCGTTCAAGTAGTAGAGAATGGCGTTGATGCCGGAGAGCTGGTTGAAGGCGGCGATGCCGATCGCCAGCATCATGGGCTTGGCGTAGCGGCTCCAGCTCAAACGTGCGCTTCTGCCTCCCGCGGCCGCGTGCTGCGCGGCGTAGGCGTCGAGTTCCCCATCGATGTCGCGCACGCCGATCTTTTTCAGGATGTCGCGCGCTTCCTTGAAGCGCTCCCTGGCCGCCAGCCAGCGCGGGCTGTTGGGGATGGAGAGCAACAGGAGCGAGAGCAGCAGCGCGGGAAGGACCGTGACGCCGAACTTCCAGCGCCATTCCCCGGCGCCGAGATCGAGCGTGCCGATGAGCCAGTTGCTGAGATAGGCGATGAGGATGCCCGAAACCACGTTGAGCTGGAACATTCCCACCATCAGCCCGCGGCGCCTGGGCGGCGATATCTCCGCGAGATAGGTGGGCGCCAGTACGGAAGAGGCGCCGATCGCAAGTCCGCCGAGCACGCGCGCGGCGATCAGCACGGGAAGGGTGGGGGCGACGAAGCAGCCCACGCCGGAAATCACATATATGAGGGCGATGGCGCGCAGGCAGTTGCGCGCTCCGTGGCGGTCGCCGGGAAGCCCGGCGGACATCGCTCCCAGAAGCGTGCCCCACAGCGCGCTCGAAACCGTCATGCCCAACGCCGCCGGATCGAGATGGAAGGCGGCGGTGAGGCCTTGGGTTGTGCCCGCGATGACGGCCGTATCGAATCCGAACAGCAAGCCGGCCAGTCCGCCGACGAGAATTCCCCTCACCAGTGTTGCGTTCATGGTCCCCGCCGCGGTGTAGCTGAAGTCGGATCGTATCACGCCGGCCGGGCGCTCGGGTCGCGGAACCAGCCGTTGCGATAGCCCCAGTGCAGAAACAGATCGGGCCACGGCGCGGGCGACTTGCCCTCGGCTCCTCGGATGCCGAAACCGTGACCGCCTTCCTGGAAGACGTGAATCTCGGCGGGCACTCCCGCGCCGTGAAGGGCGCCGAACATCGCCATGCCATTCGGCACAAAGGGTACGACGTCGTCGTCTGCGGTCAGGCACAGGAAGCTCGGCGGCATTTGGGCGGTCACGAGCCGTTCGCACGAATAGGCCGCCAGGGTCTGTGGCGAGGGATCGCTGCCGAGAAGCTTGCGCCGCGAGTCGGCGTGCGTTCCCTCGAGCATGGTGATGACGGGATACATCAGCCCGGCGAAGGCGGGCGCGGCGTCCTCGGAATCGGCGTCGTCGACGCGTTCGTAGACTTTCGCGCCGGAGCGCGTCGCCAGGCTGGCCGCGATATGGCCTCCCGCCGAAAACCCGAGCACGCCGACGCGTTTCGGATCGATGCGGTAATTCGAGGCGCCCGCGCGGATGATGCGCATGGCGCGCTGCGCGTCCTGCAGCGGCACGTCGGCGGCGTCGGTCCAGCCTTCCGCCGGCAACCGGTACTGCAGCACGAAGCAGGTCACGCCCGAAGCGCTGAGCCTGCGCGCCACGTCCAGTCCTTCGTTGTCGAAGGCCACGACGGTGTACGCTCCGCCCGGCACCACGAGCACGGCCGATCCGTCGGGATGCTCGGGATGGAATACGGTCAGGGTCGGCACGCCCACATTGGTAAACAGGCGATGGTGGTACGAGAGCGGATTCGGGCTCAGCTCTTGAATGTGAAGTGTGAGTTGGACGTCTTGTCCGCCCGGAGGCAAATCCGGCCACAAGCTTACCACTTCCGCCGGATCTGCGGGCAGGGTGCCGCCCTCTGCCAGTCCGGCCTGCGCGCGTTCGCACAGTCCGGCGATGGCGACCGCGCCGAACCCGAGCACCGTTCGTCTGTCCACTGCGTCCTCCGTGTGCGTCCGCGCCTCGTTGTCGTGCGCGGTTGAACAATTCGCAGATTCGCGCGGCAGACGCAGACCAGCGCAGCCAAAAGCCCGTTCGCGGGCCGGCACCCCTCACGCATCCCGTTGTCCACTGGGCTAGGACCGGCGAGAGTTCGAAATCCGCCATAGCCGCTTTTGTCGCAACCGGCGCGCGGCGCGCGGCAGCCGTGCGCATCGGTCGAAGCATTCACGCCCATTGTGATGTGCAAGCCGCGATATAGTCATATATAATGTGCAATTCATAAGTCGTTGCGGCGGCGGGTCGGCATGTCCATCGTCAAGGCGTATTTCGACAACGAAGCCGCCATAAAGCGGTACTTGCGCCGCTTCGTGCGCCGCAGCGAGGATATCGACGACCTCGCGCATGAGAGTTTTCTGCGCGCCTACGCCGCCGAAGCGTTGCAGCCGATCAACTCGCCCAAGGCTTTTCTTTTCAAGGTCGCGCGCAACCTGGCCCTGAACGAGCGGGCCAAGCTCGCCAATGCGACAACCGATTCACTGGAGGATTATCCCGAACAGGCTGTCATAGCTGGCACGGAACAAGTGACGCTCGACGACGAGATGGATGCACGCCAGCGGGTTCGCCTGCTGGCGCAGGCGATCGCAAGCCTGCCGCCCCAGTGTTCGAAGGTGTTCTTGCTCCGGAAGATCCACGGTCTCTCGCACAAGGAGATCGCGGATCGCCTTGGCATTTCGGTCAGTACGGTGGAAAAGCATGTCGCTCTTGGTCTCTTGCGCTGCAGCGACTTCCTGCGAAAGCAGGGCTACGAGACCGGCAGGCCCCCGGTCCGGCCGGCTGCCGCGACCGGCCAGGTCGAAAAATTGGAAGCGAGACGCCAGGCCCGGGTGAGAGATGCGTGATTCCGAAAAAACCGTCGTCCCATTCCCGGATTCCTCCGCGATCGAAGCGGAGGCCTCGGAGTGGATCGTGCGCCTGGACGGCGGCGATGCATCGCCTGCGGATTACGCGAAATTCCAGGAGTGGCAGTGCCGCAGCCCCCAGCACCGTGAAGCGGTTCAGCGCCTTTCGGCCCTGTGGTCCGAACTCGATTGCCTGAAACACTACGCACAGGCCGAAACGGACACTTCCACGGAACGTCCGCGGATGGGGTGGCGGCAAGTGCGGCGCCCGTTCATCTATGCCGCCGCCGCGTGTCTGGCCGTCGCCGTGGTGTCGCCTCAGATCTACAAGCAACTCCAACCCGCAGCGCCCCTGGTTTTCTCCTTCAATACGGCTGTCGGCCAGGAGAAGACCGTGACGCTGCCCGACGGAACCGCGCTGCACATGAACACCGGCAGCCGCGTGGAGATTTCCTTTTCGGACGACCGGCGCGACGTCAAGCTGACGCGGGGAGAAGCCTATTTCGAAGTGACGCACGATCCCGCACGCCCGTTCACGGTCCACGCCCACGACGGTCTGGTGCGCGACATCGGCACGGCATTCGACGTGCGTCTGCTGCCGAAGGCGGTGCAGGTCACCGTCACCCGCGGCAACGTGGAACTTTCGGCGCTGCGCCGTGACGGCAAGTCGCCTCAACCGGCGGAAAACCGCCTCGGCGTGATCGCCGCGGGGCAGAGCGCCGTGTTCGACCGCAAGGTCGAGCGCTTGGAGCTGCTGTCGAATGCCGCGATGAATCGCGAGCTGTCGTGGCGCAACGGCGTCCTCGCCTATGCGGGGGAACCGCTGGGGCAGGTGGTCGACGACGTCAACCGCTACACGAACGTGAAGATCACGCTGGGCGATCCCAAGTTGAGCAACGTCCGCGTTGGGGGATATTTCGAGATTGGAAAGGATGATGCGTTCTTCGAGGCTTTGAAGGACAACTTCGGACTTCGCGTGCAGCGGATCGACGACACGCATGTCGTGGTGCTGCCGCCCGCGGCCGGTGGACGGCGAATTAGCGTGGGGTCGCCCTGACGGGATTTGCATGGTGTTCGACTTCGGCGTGTGAGCGTTCACAACGCTCGCTGTCGACTTGCGGCAGTCGGTTCGCGATGCTGCTTTTCTCCGTGTGACTCATGAGCAACGCAACGCGTATGAAAGCGTTTACTGGCGCAGCGAAAGTCGACGTGTCGTCCGGCATCACGGAATCCGTGATAACATTGTGTGCGCGACTGGAGGATTTCCTTGTTTCGGCGGTCTTAGTCAGCAAGGCCGGTGTGAAGGCAAGGAATGGTGCCGATCATCGAGTCAAGATGTGAGGAAAGGGAGAGGACGTCTTGCGGGGAGGGCGGTCTGCTGCGCGATAGCGGCAGGCTACGTGTGCTTCGCTGTGCCTTCGCTGGCGCAAGACGACAAACAAGACGCGCAATTCGAGTTCCACATCACGGCAGACAACGTGGGCGCGGGCTTGTTCGAACTGGCGCGGCAGGCGCACGTCCAGCTTCTTTACCCTTACGGACTGGCTCAAATACAGGGCGTTCATCCCGTCAACGGTCGGTACACGGTCCCAGAAGCGCTCGACTTGTTGCTCGACGGGACAGGCTTTTCCGGCGGCCTTACGCAGCAGGGGGTCATCACGATCGCCCTGCAGAACTCAGGTTGCACTCAAGAGGGGAAAGCCATGTCTAAAGCGATATCGTCGGAGGCAAGAAGAACCGCATCCGCAGTCGCACTGCTGGTCGGCGCATTAAGCGCTCCGAGTTGCTACGCTCAGACCGCCGCAGCGTCGCCGGATTCCGGCGCGATGGAAACGGTGGTCGTCACCGGCCTTCGTTCGAGCTTGAACGTTGCCGAACAGATCAAACGCAAGGACTTGAACATCGTGGACGCGATCGTGCCGGAGGATGTCGGCAAGTTGCCCGACACCACGGTCGGCGACGCGTTGCAGAGAATCAGCGGCGTGCAGGTCACACGCAACAACAACCAGGTGGTCGGGGTCAACATCCGCGGCCTCCCGAACGTCATCACCACTTTGAACGGCGACGAAATCTTCACGACGACGGGGCGCACCTATGCGTTCCAGAACCTGCCGTCGGAAGTGCTCGCCGGATTGAACGTCTACAAGACCGCATCCGCCGACCAGATCGAAGGCGGCATCGCCGGCCTGATCGACGTGCGGACGCACCGCCCGTTCGATTTCGAAGGGTTCCAGCTCGCCGGCTCGCTGACGGGATCGTACGCGACGCTCGTCGACCACGTGAACCCCAAGGGCAATCTGCTCATCAGCGATCGCTGGCAGACGTCCGCCGGGGAGTTCGGCGTGCTGCTGAACGTCACCGACAACTTCGAATGGTACGACTATCCGATCGTGTGGGAAGACACGCCGCACAATGCGCGCACGCCGGCCAGCACCGGACTGTCGCAGAACGTCTATGTGCCGTTCATGGGCTCGGTGACGACGCTCGGTCACCGCAATTATCCGGAAGCCAACCTGTCGGTGCAGTTCCGGCCGACGGAAGGCGTCGAGTTCTACGCCGACCTGATCTATACCGGATACAAGGCGCGGGAAGGCGACGTGTTCTTCTTCAGCGTCACCAGCGATCCGCTGCCGCTCAGCAACGTGACGCTGGCCAACAACGGCTGCGTGACCCTGCAATACGACTCGGGCTGCATGGTGCAGACCGCGACGGTCGGCGGGCCGGGCGGGTCACCCTACACCGCGACCAGCACGCAGGCTCACGATTTCACCCAGAACGACCTGCACGGCGCAGTCGGCACGAAAGTGGACCGCGGCGGCTGGCACCTCGACACCGAGTTCTCGATGACGACTTCGGCGTATCACGACACGCGCGAAATCATCGACATGAGCATCCCGAACGAGGTCGTGACGTTGAACACCAACGTCCACGGGCACGGCGTCTGGAGCTTGAGCGTTGCTCCGACGGATCCGAGCATCTTCCTGCTGCAGAACCTCAACGAGAGCTTCGTGATCAACCACGGCACCGAGTTCGCTTGGGCCGGGCACGCCAAGTACGATTTCGGCGACGACGGCTTCGTCACCTCGCTGGAAGGCGGGCTGCGGTATACCGACCGGAAGGCGAACTCCGCGGGTGTGGCCGGCGGCGACGTCGGCTTCTGCGTGCCGAACGGTACGGGCGGCTGCGCCAACGGCAGCGTCTACGCGGCGGATGCGTTCCCGGCCGATTTCTTCCAGACCTTCCGGGGCGGCGACGGCAACGCGGCGACGTTCATTGCGCCGTCGACGAACTACCTGCTCGACAAGATGGCGGCCGTCCGTACCTACTACGGCGAAGACGTCAGCGGGCCGGAAGCCGATCCGGCGAACAGCTTCCGCGACGACGAAAACACGGAAGCGGTCTGGCTTCAGGCGCAATACCATACCGAACTACTGAGTCTGCCGATCGACGGCCAGTTCGGCTTCCGCTATGTCAACACGAGCCGCCGTTTGACCGGCGCGGACGTGACCTACATCCCGGCTGTCGTCAATGAGGCGGCCACGCCCGTGACGGTCAACGGCGTGACGTATGCGCCGGGTGCCACGATCGTGGCGGGCTATCGCGAGCTCACTCCGTTCGCGACGCCGAAGAGCAACCAGGATTTCCTGCCCAACATCTCCGCGGTCGTGCACCTGACCGACGACCTTCAGGCGCACCTTTCCTTCGGCAAGACCGTGTCGCGGCCCGACTTCGCCTCTCTGAACCCGGCGTTGTCGACCACTCCGCCCACGATCAACCGTCAGGGCAACGGCTCGCAGGGCAACGCGAACCTGTCGCCGATCCGTTCGACCGCCTATGACGTTTCGCTCGAATACTACATGCCCGGCGGCGGCTCTGTGTCGGTTGCCGGCTTCTACCACAACATTTCCGGCTACATCGAACCGGAAACCTACACCATCCCGTACGACCAGACGTACTGCATCGCGAACGGCATCCCGACGACGGGCGGCATTTCGGGTCAGTGCAATATCATCATCAGCACAGTTGCGAGCTCGGGCACGGGCTATGTTGAAGGCACCGAACTCAGCGCCCAGAAGTTCTTCGACTTCCTGCCGGGTGCATGGTCGGGCTTCGGCGTCCAGGCGACCTACACCTGGATCCAGTCGAACGCGCCGATTCCCGGACAGAACGGCAATCCGACGACTTCCGGCGAGCTGACACAGGTGTCGAAGAACAACGGCAGCCTGATCCTGATGTACGAGAAGTACGGACTGTCGGTGCGCTTGGCTGCAACCTATCGCAGCAAGTACATCGAATCGTACTATCCCGGCAACAACACCTATCCGCCGGTCGATATCGTCAAGCCCACGACGTACCTCGACCTCGGCGTGAACTACGCGGTGACGAACCAGATATCGCTTTCGCTGGACGCCACCAATCTGCTCGGTGCCTATTACAACAGCTACTCGGGCACCACCTTGTTCCCGCGCGACATCCGCTCGGCGGACAAGACTTACGCGTTGGGCGTGCACTTCCGTCTGAATTGAGCGGAGACGCCTTCCGCCGCAATGGCCGGCCCGGGACGATCGTTCCGGGCCGGCTGCGGCCGACAAAAGCAACGTCGTCGCTCGCGGCGTGAACACAAGAAGCAAGAGTAAAGAGCATGTCCCAGAAGAGCCTTTTCGCGATTGCAGCCGTACTGGCGGCCTGCACGATGCCTGCATGGTCCGACGCGGTGCCGGGATTCGATACCTCCGAAGGAACCAAGCTCGCCGACGGCCAGGGCTACGTGACGCTGGTGCGCCTGGAGCACCAGGCGGCGAAGGTGAACAACGGCAGGCTTCTCGTCGCTTTCGAGCGCCCCTATCAGCCCGGCATACCGGTCTACGAGAGTCTGGACGACGGCGACAGCTTCAAGCCCGTCGTCGACGTGAAGGACCAGGTGTTTCCTGCCCGCGATCGCTGCGAACTGCGCTGGCAGCCGAATCTGGTCGAACTGCCCCGCGACAGCGGCCCGCTGAAGAAGGGCACTCTGTTGTTGTCGGGGAACACAACGTGCAGCGACGACGCCGGACGGCTGACGAGCGAGCATCTGCAGGTCTATGCGTCCACCGATCTCGGCAGGACGTGGGCGTACCGCGGCACGATCGTCGACGGTGGCGGGTCGCCCGACGCCAGGGACAACCACGGCGTCTGGGAGCCGAATATCGTCATCCTCGCTGACGGCCGCATGGTCGCCTACTACTCGACCGAGCAGCACAAGGCGGAAGGCTTCAATCAGCTTCTCGCCCACAAGATTTCGACCGACGGCGGAGCCACTTGGAGCGCCGAGGTCGCCGATACAGCCGTGCCAGGGGGCGTGGAACGGCCAGGCATGGCGGCGGTTATTCCCCTTCCCGGCCGCCGCTATGCCTACTCTTACGAGGACATCGACGGGCCCGAGAACAACGGCCAGGTCCACATCAAGTTCAGCCGCGACGGCCTCGATTGGGGCACGCCGTCGGATCGCGGCTGGCCGGTCGCGACGATGGGCGGTGCCTGGCCCGCGGCTTGTCCTCAGATCGCATGGCTGCCCGCGGGCGGAGACAACGGCGTTTTGATCGTCAGCGCCGAGCGCGCCGGAGGCGCCGGCGATCCGGGAGGGCGCGAGCTCTACTGGAACAACGACCTCGGCCGCGGCCCCTGGTGGCAGATCAGGGCGCCGGTCCAGAAGCGCACCGGCAACATGGGCGCAGGCTGGACGCAGGCCGTCATGCTGAGGAAGGACGGACGGGTTCTGCACATCACCTCGTCGTCGACGGCGGCCAGCGCGGCCGACAACGAGAACTTCGCCAAGAACGTCATCCTCTACGCCTCCGAAAAGCTGTCGTTCAACCGCTACGAGGCCGAGGACGCCGCCCGCCACGATGCGGCCTACATCCGCGACGGGTCGATGTCCGGCCGCGGCCGGGTACGCATCGCCGCCGGCGGCAAGGGGCAGCTCGACTTCGACATCCGTGTCGATCAGGCCGGCACCTATCCGATCACCGTGCGCTTTTCTCCGGCCACGCTGACGCCTGCGACGCCTCAACTCATCGTCAATGGCGCGGGGCTTGCGGTGCCGCCGTCGGCTTCGGACGGCTGGTCCGACCTGACGGTCAAGGCCCCGCTGACGGCCGGGTACAACAGGATCACGGTCGCGGGCGGCGAGCATTCGGCCGACATCGACTACATCGAGCTCGGCAATCCCCAGCGTTGATCGCAAGGCGGGAAAAGGAACATCGGATGAAGCAGGGCATGGCGTTCTTGTGCGGTCTGGCCGTTTCGCAGCTGCTGGCGGGCGTGGCGTTCGCAGCCACGGCCGAGGTCGGCGAGTTCGGGAAAATGCCCGATGGACGTGCGGTGGAATCCGTCACGCTCAGGAACACGAGCGGCGTGGAGGTGCGGCTCATCGGGTACGGCGCCTCGATCCAGTCGGTCGTCGCGCCCGGCCGCGACGGCAAGCGCGCCGACATCACGCTCGGCTACGGTACGCTCAAGGACTATCTCGACAAGCCGCAGTATTTCGGCGCCACGGTCGGCCGCTTTGCCAACCGTATCGCCAGGGGCCGCTTCACCCTCGATGGCCACACCTATCAGCTGCCGGTCAACAACGGCCCCAATTCGCTGCACGGCGGAACCAGGGGCTTCGACAAGGTCGTGTGGACGCTCCGCAAGGTGACGAGCGGGAAGGCGGCCAGCGCGGAGTTCAGCTATGTCAGCCCCGACGGAGATCAGGGTTATCCCGGCAAGCTGACGGTCACCGCCACGTACACGCTCGACGATGCCGACGCCCTCACGGTCGTCTATCGCGCCAGGACGGACAAGCCCACCATCGTGAACCTCAGCAATCACGCCTATTGGAATCTCTCGGGCGAAGGCTCGGGCTCGGTCATGGACGACGTCCTGACGATTCCGGGCGATGCCATCACGCCCACCGACGCCGATCTCATTCCGACCGGCAAGTTCGAAGCCGTCGCGCGCACGCCGTACGATTTCCGCGCCGGCAAGCCGATAGGCCGTGACATCCGCGACGGCCGGTCCGAGCAGCTTCTGGCCGGCAAAGGCTACGACATGAACTGGGTGATCGGCCGCGCACCGGTCGCCGCGCCGCGGCTCATGGCCCGTGTCGCCGATCCGAAATCGGGCCGCATGCTCGAAGTGCTGTCGGGCGAGCCGGGCTTGCAGTTCTACTCGGGCAACTTCCTGGACGGCACCATCGTCGGAAAATCGGGACGCACCTATCGCCAGGGCGACGCCTTCGTGCTCGAGCCGCAGCTTTTCCCCGATACGCCGAACCATCCCGACTTCGGGTCGGCCGTTCTCAAGCCCGGCTCCGAATACCGCAACACCATCGTCTTCCGCTTTTCGGTCGAGAAATAGCCGCTGGAGTGCATCATGAAATGTTCGTTGTCGGCGCTTTTCGCGCTGATTGTCGTCGCAGGAATGGCGCAGGCCGCCGACCGATGGCCGGCCAACAAGGCCAGTGCCTGGTACGCGGCCCAGCCCTGGATTCTCGGCAGCAATTATGTGCCGGCCGACGCCATCAACGAACTCGAGATGTGGCAGGCTGCAACCTTTGACCCCAGGCGCATCGACCTCGAGCTCGGCTGGGCGCAGGCGCTCGGCATGAACACCATGCGCGTCTTCCTGCACGACAAGCTGTGGCAGCAGGATCCGAAGGGCTTCGCCAAGCGGATCGACCAGTTCCTGGCGATCGCTTCGCGCCACCACATCAAGCCTGTCTTCGTTCTGTTCGATTCGTGCTGGGATCCCGATCCGAAGCTCGGTCCGCAGCATCCCCCGATTCCCGGCGTGCACAATTCGGGCTGGGTGCAGTCGCCGGGCACCAAGGCGCTCGACGATCCGCGTGAGGAGCCGAGGCTCCAGGCCTATGTCATGGGCGTCGTCGGACGATTCGCCAAGGACGACCGCATCCTGGCGTGGGATGTCTGGAACGAGCCGGACAACGAAGGCGGCGGCAACTACGCCAAAGAGGAAGCCAAGGACAAGTTCGCGCGCGTCGCCGATCTGCTGCCGAAGGTGTTCGCCTGGGCGCGCAGCAAGAACCCGGTACAGCCCCTGACGAGCGGGCTGTGGCACGATCCCGACTGGAATGCGCCCGCCACGCTCAACGCCGTGGAAAAGACGCAGCTCGAGCAGTCCGACGTCCTCACCTTCCACGAATACAGCTGGCCGGAAGCCTTCGCCGCGCGGATCAGGCAGCTTACCGGCTACGGCCGACCGATCATTTGCACCGAGTACATGGCGCGCGGCGCGGGCTCGACCTTCGACGGCGACCTGCCGGTCGCCAAGCGCGCCAATGTCGGCATGATCAACTGGGGTTTCGTCAACGGCAGGACGCAGACGAACCTGCCGTGGGATTCCTGGGAACGGCCCTATGTGCTGTCGCAGCCGCAGGTCTGGTTCCACGACATCTTTCATGAGGACGGCACGCCGTACCGCCAGGCGGAAGTCGACATGCTGAAAGCGTTCAGCGCCGCGCCGAAGGGCGTGGTGCCGGATGTTTCTCCGCGCTGAGGCGACCACGATGCGCACTTTCGAACGGACAGGCGTTGCGCTTTTCGTCCTGGCGGCCCTCTGCGCCCCGGCGGCGGCCGCAAAGGTCGTCCCGGTCTACACACCGGACATCGCCAAGGATGCCGACGAGGACGCCAGCTATCCCCGCGTGATCCACCTGGCGCATGCCGGAGCGGACAACGGCGTGTTGCTGGCGACGTTCTTCCACAAGGGTTCCAAGGGCGCCGCCGAGTTTCCGGTCTACCGCTCCACCGACAACGGCCTCAGCTGGTCGAAGCTGCCTATCGGCGTGGTCCGGGAGTCGGTCCACGGCTGGGATCTCGATGCCCCGGCGCTGTTCGAACTGCCTCGCGCCATGGGAGATCTGCCGCAAGGCGCGCTGCTCGCCGCCGGCACCGCATGGCATCACGGCGATTTCACCCAACAGGACATGCAGGTCTACGCCAGCACCGATGGCGGGCGGCACTGGACGTACCGCAGTTCGTGCACACGCGAGAGCGGGATGCCCGACCGCGAGGGACTGGGCATCTGGGAGCCGGATTTCGCCGTCGCCAAGGACGGCTCGCTCGTATGCTATTTTTCCGACGAACGTCCCTCGGTCAGCGGATACAACCAGGTTCTGGCGCACGTGCGCAGCACCGATGGCGGCAAGACCTGGGGGCCGGAGGTCTTCGATGTCGCCGTGCGCGACGGCCGCCAGCGGCCGGGAATGACGACGGTCATCGCTCTGCCGGACCGGCGTTACGCCATGATCTTCGAAGACTGCCGGCACGACCTCGATCCCGACACCGCCTGTTCGGTGCGGTTCAAGACGTCGCCCGACGGACTTGACTGGAGTCCCGTCTCGAACACCGGCGTGCGCGTCGACGCGGCCGACGGCCGCCATCTTCTGCACACGCCGATGATCGCGTGGTCGGCGTGGGGCGGCGCCAAGGGCACGCTGATCGCGACGGGGCAGCGGGTCGTGCGCGGGCCGGAAGGACATCTGAAGGTCCTTCCCGAATCCGGCCGCGTCGTCCTGGTCAACACCGATCTCGGCGCCGGCCCGTGGCGCGAAATCGCCTCGCCGCTGGTGATCGATCCGACCGGCGGTTACGGGAAGGGCGAAACGGGGTGCCCCGGCTACAGCTCGCCCATCCTTCCCGATGTTTCGGGGCCGGGATTCCAGGTGATTGCGGGACTTCACATCGCCAACGGCAAGTGCCGCGTCGCCATTGCGCACGGCTCCCTCGATCAGGGCTCGGCCGGACGCGGCACAAACGGCGGACCGGACAGGTAATGAACTCGAAGCTAGCGTGCGTTTGGCTTGCGGCATGCCTGGCATTTGTGAACGGCGCGGCAGCGGAGACGTTCACCGATCCGCTTTTGGCGACGGGGCCGGACCCGTGGATCATCGTGGACTCGGGCGCCTATTACTTCACCGCCACGAAGGGCGACCGGCTCGAGTTGTGGGAGACGCGCGATATCGCGCGGCTGCGCGATGCGCAAACGAAGGTGGTGTGGCGTGCGCCGTCCTCCGGCCCCAATTCGGCGCAGGTCTGGGCGCCCGAGCTGCACCGCATCGACGGCAAGTGGTTCCTCTATTTCACGGCCTGCGACCGTCAATTCAAGGACGACGCGCACCGTCACATCTTCGTTCTCGAGAACGATGCGGCCGATCCGCTGTCGGGCGAGTGGATCGATCACGGCATGATCGCGCTGGATCGCCCCGGCATCGACGCCACCGTGTTCACCGACGCCGGCAAGCTCTATCTCATCTATTCGGCTTATGTCGGCCCGGACAGCGATCTCATCATCACCGAGATGGTCGATCCCTGGACGGCTTCCGCGCGCCAGGTCGACATCGCCCAACCGACGTTCTCCTGGGAGAAGCAGGGAGGCCGCCAGATCCTCGAAGGTCCCGAGTTCCTGCGCGGGCCTGGCGGCCGGCTCCTGCTGAGCTATTCCGCCAGCGCCTGCTGGTCCGACGATTACGCATTGGGGCTGCTCGTGGCCGCGCCGGGCGGCGACCTTCTCGATCCCAAGACCTGGAGCAAATCGCCGGCGCCGGTCTTCCGCAAGTCCGTGGCGAACTCGGTCTATGCGCCGGGCCACAACGGCTTCTTCAAGTCGCCGGACGGAAGCCAGGACTGGATCGTCTACCACGCCAATCCGGCGCCCGGCATCGGCTGCGGCAAGGCGCGGTCGCCGCGCATCCAGAAGTTCACCTGGGGCCCCGACGGCCTGCCCATTTTTGGCGAACCGGTGGCAAGCGGTGTGCCTTTGCAGGTGCCTTCCGGGCAATGACCGCGACACCATCGCGCGGCGCGCGCCAGCGGGAGGTCCGGGCGGCGATTCTATATAATGTATAAGCAGGCCAGGCGGGTTTCAGGCTTGCCGGGAAAAGGTCACGGCGATGGATGAGGCAAACGGGCAAGTCGTTCTGGTTTCGGGCGGCGCGGGCTACATTGGAAGCCACGTCGCGCTCGCGCTGAAGCAGGCGGGGTTCAGGCCGGTCGTCGTCGACAGCCTCGTCAACGGCAATGCCTGGGCGGCCTCGGGCACGTTCGCGTTCCGCCAGGGCGACATCGGCGACGCCGGGCTGATCGCGGCGGTATGCGACGAGTTCCACCCGGTCGCGGCGCTCCATTTCGCCGCCTTCATCGAAGTCGGCGAGTCGGTCGAGAAGCCGCAGAAGTATTTCGAGAACAACCGCGACAAGGCCAAGGTCTTCTTCGACGCGCTGGCGGCCAAGGGCGTGGGACACGTGGTGTTCTCGAGCACGGCCGCGGTCTACGGCGAGATCACCGAACCCGCTCCGATCCTGGAGACCCGCGCCACGCGGCCGATCAATCCTTACGGCCAATCCAAGCTCGATGCCGAGACCCATCTGCGCGGCATTGCGTCCGTGCGCTCCGTCGCCTTGCGCTATTTCAACGTCGCCGGCGCGGCGCCGGACGCCGGATTAGGCGAGGCGCACTATCCCGAATCCCATCTCATCCCACGCGTGGTGCTGCCGCTGATCGGCGCACCGGCGGCGGTCGTCGACGCCCTTGGGCTCAAAGGCGGGTTCAGGATCTACGGCACGGACTATCCCACGCGCGACGGCACCGCCGTGCGCGACTACATCCACGTCATGGATCTCGCCGACGCGCACATCCGCGCGCTTCGCTATCTGCTCGGCGGGGGAAGCACGGACGTGTTCAACCTCGGAAGCGGTTCCGGCTACTCGGTGCGCGAGATCTTCGATGCCGCACGCGCCGTGCTCGAACGGCCCGATTTTTCTCCCGGAACGGCGCCGCGGCGGGCCGGCGATCCTGCCACGCTCGTGGCCGACAGCACGAAGGCCAAGCGCGTGCTCGGCTGGTCCGTGACCCGTGGGATTCGCGACATGATCGCCTCCGCCGCCCAGTGGCACCGGCTGCCCCGCTACGGCGAGACGATCGTCGCCAGGGCCGCTCGCAGCTGAGCGCGCGCCGCGCGATTCAGCCCTTCGGAGCATCCGGGAAATAGTGGCGATGCAGTTGGGCCAGCTTTGCCCGCGCCGCCGCCTCGATTTCCGCGAGATGCGCCGAGGCCTTCGCCTTGGCCGGTTCGAAGCGCCGGGCCAGCGCGAGCGCCTTTTCCTTGACCGGATCGAGGAAGCGCCAGCGGTCGCCGGGTGCCGTCAGCGGCCGGTCGGGATCGCGCAGCCAGATGTAGATCGCCGGGATCACCAGCACGGTGAGCAGCGTCGAAGACGCCAGGCCGAACAGAAGCGAGATCGCCAGTCCCTGGAAGATCGGGTCGGTCAGGATCGTCGCGGCGCCGATCATGGCGGCGAGCGCGGTCAGCAGGATCGGCCGGAAGCGCGTCGCACCGGCGTCGAGCAGCACTTCGCGCAGCGATTTCTTGGCCTCGCCCTTGCCGTGGCGGATGAAGTCCACCAGCAGGATGGAATTGCGTACGATGATGCCGGCGAGCGCGATGAATCCGATCATCGAGGTGGCGGTGAACGGAGCCCCGAACAGCCAGTGCCCCAACACGATGCCGATCAGCGTCAGCGGCACCGGCGTCAGGATCACGAGCGGCAGCTTGAAGCTGCCGAACTGCGCCACCACCAGGATGTAGATTCCCAGCAGCGCCACGATGAACGCGGCGCCCATGTCGCGGAAGGTGACGTAGGTCACTTCCCACTCGCCGTCCCACAACAGCGACGGCGTGCTTTCGTCGGCGGGTTGACCGTGAAGGAGGATGTTCGGTTGCGGCAGCGAACCCCAATTGTGCTTGTCGATCAGGCTATCCACCGCCAGCATGCCGTAGATGGGCGCCTCGTATTGGCCCGCCAGCTCCGCCGTCACCAAATCGGCGTAATGCATGTCGCGACGGAAGATCACCGGCGAGCCCGCTTCGCGCGTCACGTGCACCACGTCGCCCAGTTCCACCACCGCCTTGTTGCCGGGAATGGCGTTGGCCGGAACCGGCGTCGATTCCAGCTTGTGCGTCCATTCGAGGTCGTTCTTGGGCAGCCGCACGACGATCTGGATCGGGTTACGATCCTCGCCGCGGTGGGAATAGCCGACCTGCACGCCGCCGAGCAGCGCCTTGAGCGTATCGTACACGTCGGACTGCTCGACGCCGAAGTACTCCAGCTTGTCCTGGTCGATGGTGATGCGAAGCCGCGGCCGCGGAGCGCCGTAGGAATCGTCCACGTCCACGATATACGGCACCGACTTGAAGATCTTCTTCACTTCTTCGGCCTCGGCGCGCCGTGTTTTCGAATCGGGGCCGTAGATTTCCGCGAGCAGCGTCGAGAGAACCGGCGGTCCGGGCGGCACTTCCACGACCTTGATCACGGTTCCCGGCGGGGTCTTTAGCGTGTCGAGCTGCTTGCGCAAGTCGAGTGCGATCTCGTGGCTCTCGCGCGAGCGGTCGGATTTGTCGGTCAGGTTGACCTGCAACTCGCCCATTTCGGGGCGCTCGCGAAGGTAATAGTGGCGCACGAGGCCGTTGAAATTGAACGGCGCGGGCGTACCGGCATACGCCTGGATCGAGGTGACTTCCGGCAACCCCTTCGTGATCGCCGCGGCCTCGAACAGCACGCGGGCGGTATCCTCCACCGAGGCGCCCTCGGGCAGGTCCACCATGACTTCCAGCTCGGATTTGTTGTCGAACGGCAGCAGCTTCACCGTCACGTTCTTGGTGACGAAGAGCAGGCAAACCATTCCCGTGGCGATCGCCACATAGAGCAGGAACTTCTTGGCATTCTTGCGGCTGGAAACGATCGGCCCCGCCAGGCGGCGATAGAAGCGGCCGATGGCGCCCTCGGTGTGAGGCTCGTCGGACAGCGCGCCCTTGTCCTTCCTGCCGGCCAGTTTCAACAGGGCCCACGGCGCCACCACCATGGCGACGAAGAAGCTGAACAGCATGGCCGCCGAGGCGTTGGCCGGAATGGGCGCCATGTAGGGACCCATCATGCCGGAGACGAACATCATCGGCAGCAGCGCCGCGATCACCGTGAGCGTGGCGACGATGGTGGGGTTGCCGACCTCGGCCACCGCCTGGATGGCGGCTTGAAGGCGCGTGCGCCCGTCGTTCATGTCCCAGTGGCGGGCGATGTTCTCGATCACCACGATGGCGTCGTCGACCAGGATGCCGATGGAGAAGATGAGCGCGAACAGGCTGACGCGGTTGATGGTGTAGCCCATCAGGTTGGCGGCGAAGAGCGTGAGCAGGATCGTGGTGGGGATCACGATCAGCGTCACTGCCGCTTCGCGCCAGCCGACGACGAAGCCGATCAGCACGACGATCGAGATGGTTGCCAGGCCCAGATGGAACAGAAGCTCGTTGGCCTTGTCGTTGGCGGTCTTGCCGTAGTCGCGCGTGACCTCCGCGTTGATGTCCGCGGGGATCATGGTCTTGCGCAGGACGTTGGTGCGCTCTATCAGTTGTTCGGCCACGACCACCGCATTGGCGCCGTGCCGCTTGGCGAAGGCGATGCTGATCGCCGGCGCGGTGGACCAGCCGCTGTCGCCCGTGCGGTTGATCGACCAGACGTGATGTTCGGCGGGGCTGGGACCGACGATCACCTTGGCCACGTCGCGCACGTAGACCGGCCGTCCGTCGCGCGTGGTGATCAGCAGAAGTCCGATATCGGGCACGCCGCCCAGCGTCTTTCCGGCGACCGCCTCGACCATGCGGCCCTGGTCCCGCAACTGCCCGGCCAGGAAGGAATCGTTGGCACCTTTAATCTTGGCTTCGAGCTGCTGCAGCGTGACGCCGTAGAGCGCCAGCTTCTCGGGATCGGGTTCGACACTGATTTCGTCGGCGGAACCGCCGGCGATGTAGGTGAGGCCGACGTTGTCGACTTTGGCGAGTTCGGCCTGCACCTTGGTGGCGAGCGTGTAGAGGTCCTTCTCGTTCCAGCGGGACGCCGCCTGCGGCTTGGGCGAAAGCGTCAGCACTTCCACGGCCACGTCGTTGATGCCGCGGCCCACGATGAGGGGCTCGGGGATGCCGTATGGCAGCCGGTCGAAATTCGCCCTGACTTTCGCCTGCACCCGGACGATGGCTTCGTCCTCGTTGGTGCCGGTGAGGAAGCGCGCGGTGACCATCACGCGGTCGTCCTGCGTCTGGCTGTAGACGTGTTCGACGCCGGGAATGCCCTTGACGATCTCTTCGAGCGGCTTGGTGACGAGCTCGGCGGCATCCGCCGCCTTCAGCCCGTCCGCGGTGACGAAGATGTCCACCATCGGCACGCTGATCTGCGGCTCCTCCTCGCGGGGAATGGTGATCACGGCGACGAGGCCGAATATCACCGCCGCCAGGAGGAAGAGGGGGGTCAGCGGCGAGCCGATGGTCGCGCGCGTGAGCTTGCCGGAGAAGCCGAGATTCATGGTGTGATGAGCTTGTCGCCTGGGTTGAGGCCGGAAAGCACCTCGATGCCGTCGCGTTGGGCCGGTCTGTGGATGGTCTGGCCGCGCTGAACGGGAACTTCGAGGCTCTTTCCGCTGCCCAGCCACAGCCGCACGTAATCGATGCCCGAGCGTGTCACGATCAGGTTTGCGGGCACGACGATCGCCTGCCGGCTGCCGGCGCTGACCCAGACCCGCACGCGCTCGTTGACGAAGTAATCTCCGAGTTCGTGAACGGTCGCGTCGGCCACCACGTGGCCGCTGTCGATCTCCGGATAGATGAGCTTGATGGTTCCGAAGCGGGGGCCGTCGAGCCCCAGGTCGGCGCCGTCGAGGCGGATGGGATCGCCCACCTTGATCGAGCGGGCGTGGCGCTCGGGAATTTCGAGCCGGAGCACGAAATCGCCCTGGGCCACGGTTGCCACCGTGTCGCCCGGCATCAGCACGGTGCCCGCCGTGACCGGCACGGTGATGACGCGGCCGGTCTGGGGCGCCAGCACTTCGCCTTCATTGGACTGCTGCTGCACCACCGCCCGCTGGGCCGCGAATGCGTTGACGTTCGACTGCGCCACGTTCAAGGCGGTCCGCGCCTGGTCGAAGGCGCTCTTCGAGATCGCATTGGCGGCCGTCAGCCGCTGGGCGCGCTCGAAATCGGCCTTGGCCTGGGCCAGTTGCGCCTGGGCCGCAGCCACCTGCGCGCCATACGACGAGGCCTGGAAGCCGAGCTTCTTGTCGCTGACGACGGCGATCACCTGGCCTTCGTCGACGTGGTCGCCCTGCCTGACCTTGAGTTCGACAATGGTGCCGCCGATCCGCGCCCGTGCCGGCACGACGTTGGCGGACTGCACCGTGGCGAAGACGGCCTTCTCGTCGGCCACGGAAACCGGGCGCACCAAATAGGTCCTGGGCGGCGGAGGGGGCGGTTGCTGCGGCGCGCCGAGACCGAACAGCGACAGGATTCCGGCGAAGATGTTCATGGATTCACCTTTCGACGGGCAGTCCCGCCGCCCTCCAGGCCAGGATGCCGCCTTTGAGGTGGCTGTCGTGGGGAAGGCCGGCCTTCTGGCACGCCATGACTGCGCGTGCGGAGCGTCCGCCCGAAGCGCACTGGAAGACGATCGAACGACCGTTGGACGCGGGCAGCGCGCGCACGCTGAATATGGATAGCGGCAGCGAGATCGCGCCGGCGATCCGTTCGGCCCTGAATTCGTAGGGCTCGCGCACGTCGATCAGGACGATGGCGTCCTGCTTCAGGAGCTGCGCCACTTCGTGCGCGTCCAGATTCTTCAAACTCATTTGCGTGAACTTCCTTTGGCCGGGGAACAGATACGGCTGGGTGCGCAGTAGATCTGGTAGAGCGTCTCGATCATCTGCCGCGCGGGCGCGCTGGCGATCGAGTACCAGATGGTCTGGCCTTCGCGCCGCGTGCTGACGAGCCCGTCCTTGCGCAGCAGCGCCAGGTGCTGGGAGACGTTGGCGTCCCGCAATTCCAGGATGTCGACGAGTTCGCCCACCGAGCGCTCGCCGTCGATCAATTGGCAAAGGATCACGAGGCGATGGCGGTTGGCCAGGGCCTTGAGCAGCTCTTCGGCCTCGGCGGCCGAATCCTGCATCTGCGTGAGATCAATTTTCATACTTGCATATCTACGCAAATACGAATATGTTGTCAAGTGCCGGTGCGCAGGCAGCCCCGGCTCGAAGCGGCGAAATTGCCGCATAACAGGGAGACTGGGATGGCCGAAATCGTCGTACTGGGCGCAGGCCTCGGCGGCACTATCATGGCGTACGAACTTCTGCCCGCGCTGGGCCCCGGCGACCGGCTGACCGTCATCGGCCAGGACCGGCGATATCATTTCGTCCCCTCCAATCCCTGGGTCGCCATCGGTTGGCGCAAGCGCGAACAGGTCGAGATCGACCTCAAGCCCGTCATGGCGAAGAAGGGCATCGAGTTCATCTCGCAGGGCGCTCGGCGCCTGCACCCGGCAGAGAACCGGATCGAACTCAACGACGGCGGCAGCGTGCCGTACGACTACCTGGTGATCGCGACCGGTCCCGAGCTCGCGTTCGACGAGATACCCGGCCTCGGTCCCGAGGGTTTCACGCAGTCCGTCTGCCATGTCGATCATGCCGAGAAGGCGAATGCCGCGTTCGAGGAGTTCGCCAGGAACCCGGGACCGATCGTGGTCGGCGCGGTTCAGGGCGCATCGTGCTTCGGTCCGGCCTACGAATTCGCGCTCATTCTCGACACCGAACTTCGCCGCCGCAAGCTGCGCGACAAGGTCCCCATGACCTTCGTGACCTCCGAACCCTACATCGGCCATCTCGGACTCGACGGCGTCGGCGACACCAAAGGTCTGCTCGAAGGCCAGCTGCGCGAGCGTCACATCAAGTGGATCACCAGTGCCCGCGTCGCCAAGGTCGAAGCCGGCAAGATGACGGTCGAGGAAGTGGGCGAAGACGGCGCCGTGCGCAAACTTCACGAACTGCCGTTTGCCTATTCGATGATGCTGCCCGCCTTCCGCGGCGTGGCGGCGGTGCGCGGCATCGAGGGGCTCACCAATCCGCGCGGCTTCGTCGTCGTGGACAAGAAGCAGCGCAACCCGAAATATCCCAACATCTTCGGGATCGGCGTCGGCGTGGCGATCGCGCCGGTGGGGCCCACCCCGGTGCCCGTCGGCGTACCCAAGACCGGATTCATGATCGAATCGATGGTCACGGCCACCGCCCACAACATCACGGCGCTGTTGAAAGGCGGTCAGCCGGCCGAGGAAGCAAGCTGGAACGCGGTCTGCCTGGCCGATTTCGGCGACGGCGGCGTCGCCTTCGTGGCCGAGCCCCAGATTCCCCCGCGCAACGTCAATTGGTCGTCGAAGGGGCGCTGGGTTCACTTCGCAAAGGCCGCTTTCGAGAAGTACTTCATGCGCAAGATACGCATGGGAGAGAGCGAGCCGTTCTACGAACGCTGGATGATGGAGGCGCTCGGCATCCGCCGCCTCACCCGTGCGCGCTGACCGGAAGGAGACGACAATGAACATCGACAAGGCCGTGCTGGCATTTGCCGGCGTGATTGTCCTGACGGGCCTGGCCCTCGGCGCGCTGGTGAGCCCGTGGTGGTATCTGCTTTCCGCCTTTGCGGGCGCGAATCTGATCCAGGCGGCGTTCACCGGATTCTGTCCGGCGGCGATGATCTTCCGTCTGACCGGCCTCAAGCCCGGCGCGGCGTTCGGCAAGACGCCGAAGGACTGACGGCGCGAAGTCGCTCCGGCGGAACGGAACGCTTCAGGCGGCCGGGGCTTCCTCGCCCATCTGAAGGCGGTGCGCCATGCGGATGAGGTCGGCGAGCGAGCCGGCCTGCATCTTGCGCATGATCTGGGCGCGGTGCGCCTTGACCGTCGATTCCGTGACTCCGATCACCGCGCCGATCTGCTTGTTGAGCTGGCCCTGGACCAGAATGCTCATCACCTGCCGCTCGCGTTCGGTGAGTGTGCCGAGCCGTTCGTGGAGGTCGGCGATCGACTTCTCGTGCTCCCGCCGCGCCCGGTCCAGGGCGATCGCGCTCTGGATGGCGTCGAGCAGGTCCTGATCGCGGAAAGGCTTGGTCAGGAACTCGACCGCGCCCGCCTTCATCGCGCGCACCGACATCGGGATGTCGGCATGTCCGGTGATGAAGATGATGGGGATTTTCTCGTTCAACGCCGCAAGCTCGCGCTGGAACTCCAGCCCGCTCGAGCCGGGCAGGCGCACGTCGAGAACAAGACAGCACGGCGTGGCGGGCCTGGGATGGGCCAGGAATTCGCGCGGCGACGCGAACCCCTCCATCCTCAGCTTGACGGAGCGCAGCAGGCTCGCCAGCGCCTCGCGGACGGCGTCGTCGTCATCGATCACGTAAACGGTGGCGTCGTTCATTGGGCGCTCCCGGCGGCCGGAAGCGACACGGTGAACACGGCCCCGTGCGGCGCGGCGGAGGCGGCCGAGAGGGTTCCGCCGTGCGCTTCGACGATCGAGCGGCAGATCGAAAGTCCCAATCCTGTACCGTGCGGCTTGGTGGTCACGAACGGCTGGAACAGGCGGCCGGCGACGTCCGGCTCGAAGCCCCGTCCGTTGTCGCGGACGGTGATCGCGACGGTCCGCGCGCCTTCCATCTTCGCCGCGACCGTGAGTACCCGCGGCCCGTCCGTCACGTCGCAGAGGGATTCGAGCGCGTTGGTGATGAGGTTCACGAACACCTGCTGCAACTGGATGCGGTCGGCCACGACCTGCGGCAGTCCGGCGGCGAACTCGGTTGCGAGCCGCACTTTCCGCTTGGCGATCTCGGCGTGGAGCAGGGCGAGCACGTCCTCGATGACCGCTCTGGCGGCGACCGGAGCGCGCGGGGAAAACCCCCTTCGCACCATCGCGCGCACCCGCCCTATCACCTGCCCGGCGCGATTGGCGTCGCGCACGATCCGCTTGGCGGCTTCGCGGGCTTCGGCAAGATCGGGCGCCCCCGGCTCGAGCCATCGAACGCAGGATTCCGCATTCGTCACCACGGCGGCGAGGGGCTGGTTGATCTCGTGGGCGATCGTTGCGGTCAATTCCCCCATCGTGGTCAGGCGCGTCACGCGGGCCAGTTCGTTGCGGGTCTCCTCGAGCGCCGCTTCGGTGCGGCGGCGTTCGTTTATCTCCGCCACCAGCGCGCCGTTTGCGGCTTCTAGCTCCACCGCCTTCGTCTGCAACTGGCGGTGCGCCCTGCGAAGCACCTCGTCGGCCTGCCTGCGCCACAGGTTCAGGCTTCCGCCGGCGAAGGCGCAGGCGGCGAAGAAGACGAACAGGGCGATGTCCCCGGCAAGCGTGCCGTGGGCGTGGGTCGCGCCGGAGTAGTAGAAGTAGAGGCCGATCGGCGCCGACAGCGCCGCGGCGAGGAATCCCGGGCCGCTGCCGCCGAGCCAGGCGGCGGCCGCAATCGCCGCGAAGAACGGAAACAGCGAGGGTCGTCCCACATAGACGAGGCGGAGTGCGAGCGTCAGAGCCGACGCCGCAACGACGAAACCCGCGGACAGCAGATAGGGCTGGACGACGGACCGGGCGTTGCGGAGGAACCGCACACCTGAACTCCCGGCCCCGGAAGCGATGACGACGCTGGACAACTCGCTCATGCGGACTCTCGCAATGCGTGTGGAGGCCCTCCACGGCCCCTGTCAAATGCGCTTGAGAGTCAGATAGCGTTTTCGCGATTGTTCGGTGACGGTTTCATGACGGTTCTGTGAAGGGTGTGCCCGTATCCAATTGGACAAGCTCCTTCTGCGCGCGAAGCCATTTGTTCGGCGCGACTTTCCACGAAACCGGCGCGTCTCTCAGAACCAGCACAAGCTCCCTCGCCGCAGCGTCCTCGCTCGGAAAATTCGATCGCTTGGCCACACCCCTGCGCCGCAACTTGGCGGTGAGGGACTCGACGGCCGTCGTCGTGCGGACGAGTTCGCGAAGTGCGGGCGGCAGGTCGAAGGCGAGCGAGACATCGCGCCATTCCTTGCGCAGGAACGACTGCGCCAGGGGGTTCTTCGCGGCGAACTCGCCATTTGCGAATTTGCGGAATGCGACTTCGGCGCTCCGGCGCCCCGGCGCGTCGAGAATGCCCGACACGCTCGCTTCGACCGCGCTTCTTTCGGTCCGCGGCACGAGTGCGAGAAGCCGCTGTTCGAAGCGCTTGACGCTCGATTGAATGCGCGCTCTCGGAAAAGCGCGAGCCAGCGCTTCGCCGCATGTGGCGCGGTCTTCGACCACCGCAAGCAGGATGTCGTCGACGCCCCGGCGCTTCAAGCCGTCGATGGCGCCGGGCCAGAACGAATCGGCGCGGGGCGCCTCCATCCAGAACGAGATGATGTCCTTCGTGCCGTCGGGCAGAACGCCGAGCGCCAGATGGATGTCGCGGCTGGTCAGGAAACCGTTCGCCCGCACGCTCACCGTGAGGGCGTCGATGAAAACGAGGGGATAGAAGGGTTCCAGCCGCCGCGAACGCCAGGCCGAGAGCACCCGCCGCGTACCCAGGTTGGCGACATCGGAGCCGGCGGTCTGATAGGCCGATTCGAGCCGGGAACGCAGCCGCACCACGGGTTCGCGGGGGGCCAGTTGTTCCAAGGCGTTTCGTCGGAGCGGCATGGGCGGCAAACGTGAAATCACGGTGTCAGTATCGTGGCATCACGGCTACGCCGTCTATTCGCCAAGCGTTCAATCGGCATCGTGCGCGTGTGCGGCACGGTTCGACCTTGGTTGACCTCCTTGCGGTGCTGCGCTTTCGGACGCGCGAGCGCGTAATGCGTCAGTTTCGCGACAGTCGATGCGGTTCCGGCGACGTGACGCACCCAACCAAGGTCGAATGTCCTCGTCCACAGAGGCAATCCGCCTCAACCCCAATCCGAATGGATTCCCCGAGGCCGCCACAATAACCCTCAACGCGCGCGAACCGTGCAGGGAAGAAGAGCGGAGCGCTATCGCAAGATTGGAATCGAAACCGGGAAATCCGTGCGGATATCCCGTGAAGACGAGGGGTGTTCAATGAAAAAATCCATCGCTTTGCTTGCCGGTGTAGCCGCCGCGGCGCTGACCTTTGCGCCGGTGCATGCGCGTGCGAGCAACAATTCCGCGAGCGCGCCGCCGCCGCCGGCGGCCGCCAGCGATCCCAGGGTCGACGAGCTGTCGCAGCGCGTCGACGCGTTGGAGCAGGAGTTGCAGGAATCCGAGATGCGGCAGGCCGCCGACCACGAGAAGGTGGACAGCTGGAAGCCGCTCAGCGGCTGGTGGGACGACACGTCGATCAGCGGGCGGATGTACTACGACATCGCCAGCATCGAGAACAAGAACAACGGCAGCCGCGGCAAGAACAACAACGGCGTCGGCTTCGACATCAAGCGCTTCTATGTCGGCATCGACCACAAGTTCGACGAGATCTTCTCCGCCAACATCACGACGGACTTCCTGTACGACAGCCCGACCGGCACGACCAACGCGGTGGACGCCACCGGCAATCCGGCCACGCTCACGGTCAGCGGCAGCAACGCCACCCAGATCTACATCAAGAAGGCCTATCTGCAGGCCAAGCTGTCGGACGCCTTCATCATCCGCTTGGGCTCCGCCGACCTGCCGTGGATTCCGTATGTCGAAGACGTTTACGGCTACCGCTATGTCGAAAACACGCTGATCGACCGCGTCAAGTTCGGCACGTCCGCCGATTGGGGCGTGCACGTTCTGGGCAAGCTCTACGACGGGCTCATCGCCTACCAGTTCTCGGCGATCAACGGCGGCGGATACAAGAAGCCGGGGTTCATCGGCATGGTGAACCACACCAAGCGCATCGATTTCGAAGGCCGGGTGAGCCTCAACTACCAGGGCTTCCAACTTGCCGTCGGCGGGTACGACGGCGCGCTCGGCGTCACCGGTGCCACCTTGACCAACCATACCGCGACCCGCGTGGACGCGCTCGGCGCCTACACGGGCAAGCTCGCGGACCACGACGTGCGGCTCGGCTTCGAGTACTTCACCGCCAGCAACTTCACGCAAGTGACTTCGCCGACCTCTTCGCACGGCTGGGGCTACGGCCCGTTCGCCTCGATCGAGATCGTGCCCGAATGGGCGCTTTTCGGGCGTTTTGACCACGTCAAGCCCTATTCCGACGCGGCTCGAAATACGTTCACAAATGACTACTACAACGTGGGCGTCTCCTGGAGCCCGGCCAAAATCGT
>DATKOE010000140.1:0-5236 GCA_035524815.1 Rhizomicrobium sp. | reverse complement strand
GCAATCGTGGCGCTCTACGGTTACTACATCGTCGAGGTCCCGCACGCGGCGACCGCGGGTGCGGCATTCGGACTCTATGTCGGCGTGGCAGTCGCCTTCATAGCGCTGGTCGTCGTGCTGAACATCGCCGCCGCGATCATGCACCGGCCCGAAAATGAGGACGAGCGCGACCGGCTGATCGCCGCCAAGGCCTCGCGCAACGCCTACTTCGTCCTGATGACCGGCACTTTCGGCGCGATTCTCCTGTTGCTCGTGCCGGATGCATCTTTGAGCCAATTCACGCACCTGCCCCAGTCCATGATGGCCGCGCACCTTCTCGTCCTCAGCATCGCCGCCGGCGAGTTGCTGCGTTTCACCTCGCAGGTGCTCTATTATCGCCTGGGTGCGTGAATGAGCGGCACCGCCATCCGCAACACCATCCGCAAGCTCCGGTTCGATCATGGCGAGATGCACCAGCAGGAGCTTGCGGACCACATCGGAGTGACGCGTCAGACCGTCAACGCCATCGAGAACGGCAAATACTCGCCGTCGCTCGAGGTCGCCTTCCGCATCGCCGACGCGTTCGGCGTGCCGCTCGAGCAGGTGTTCCAGTACGACCGGGACGCCGACAAGCGTTAGACCGATTCCACCTCGAGGACGCCCGGCACCATCCGCAGGGCGTCCTTCAACTGAGCGGTGACCTGGAGCCGCTTGGGCAGCGAGATTTCCACCTCTTCGCCCGGCCCGCCGGGGACCACGACGGTGACGCTTCCTTTGCCGGGCGTACGCAGCAGCCCGGCGAAATCGTTCAGCGATACCGAGGTGTCGAGCTTCACGCGCAGCCCCTCGCCCGCCTGGGCGGCTTCCGCGTCGAGGTCCTTCACCCAAACCGCGCGCAGCTTGAGCTCGTCTCCCTCCCAGGCGGCGCTGCACTTCAGGAGCACCGACTTGCCGGCATCGAGAAGATGGCGCGAGGCCGCCAGCACTTCGGGGAAGAACATCACCTCATACATGCCGGTGGAATCCGAAAGCGAGACGAAGGCGTACATCTGGTCGTTGCGGCTGCGGCGCTCGGACTTCTTGATCACCGTGCCGGCCAGCGTCGGCTGCGAGGTGGAGCGGCGATCCTCCAAAAGGTCGGCGTAGGTGACAGCCTGAAGCCGGTGCAACGCCACGCGATAATTGTCGAGCGGATGACCGGACAGGTAGAAGCCCATGGCGCCGAACTCTTCGGAGAGCCGTTCGTGCGGCGGCCAGTCCGGCATATTCGCCAGGCGTAGTTCCGCCTTTGCCTGAGACGGCCCGCCGAACAGGCTTTCCTGCCCGCTTTCGCGCTCCGAAGCGGCGTGCGCGGCGGCGGCCAGGATCAGGTCGGCGGATTCCGCAATCTGGCGCCGGTTCCGGTCGAAGCCGTCGAAGGCACCCACGCGCGCCAGGTTCTCGAACACCCGCTTGTTGACCTGCTTGGGATCGATGCGCGCGGCGAAATCGGCCAGCGACTTGAATGGCCCGCCTTCGCGGCGCACGGCAGTCACGTGCTCCATCGCCTGGCGGCCCACGCCCTTGACCGCGGCAAGCGCATAGAAGATCGCGTTCTTCGCCGCATCGCAGGCGAAATGCGCCTCGGAGCGGTTGATATCGGGAGGCAGCACCTTGATGCCCAGCCGCGCAGCCTCCTGGCGAAAGATGTTGAGCCGGTCGGTGCTGCCGATGTCGAGAGTCATCGACGCGGCAAGGAATTCGACCGGGTAGTTCGCCTTCAGATACGCAGTCTGGTAGGCGACCTGCGCGTAAGCCGCGGCATGACCCTTGTTGAAGCCGTAGCCCGCGAACTTGGCCGCCTGCTCGAAGATCTGCTCGGCCACCGACGGCAGCACGCCGCGCTCGCCGGCGCCCTTCAGGAAGCGCTCCCGCTCCTTGGCCATTTCGGAGGCGATCTTTTTGCCCATGGCGCGGCGCAGATTGTCGGCCTGACCCATCGTGTAGCCGGCAAGTTCCTGGGCGATATGCATGACGTCTTCCTGGTACGTCATCACGCCGTAGGTTTCCTTGAGGATCGGCTCCAGCTTGGGATGCAGATATTCGGGCGCCTCCTTGCCGTTCTTGCAGGCGATGTATTTCGGGATCGAATCCATCGGGCCGGGGCGATAGAGCGCCACCAGCGCGACAAGATCGTTGATGTGATCGGGGCGCATCTTGCGCATCAGGTCGCGCATGCCCGCGCCTTCGAGCTGGAACACGCCTACGCTGTCGCCGAGCGCCAGCATCTCGAAGGTGCGCTCGTCGTTGAAATCGATGTTCTGGGTGTCGAGATCGATGCCGCGGTTCTTCAACAGCTCCTGCGCCTTGGCGATGACCGTGAGCGTCTTGAGGCCCAGGAAGTCGAACTTGACGAGTCCCGCCTTTTCGGCGCCCTTGTAGTCGAACTGGGTCACCGGGATTTCGGATCGCGGATCGCGGTAGAGCGGCAAAAGCTCGTCGAGCGGCCGGTCGCCGATGACTACGCCCGCCGGATGCGTCGAGCAGTTGCGGTAGAGCCCTTCCAGCTTCTTGGCGATGGAGAAAAGCCTCTCGGCCAGCGGCTCCTGCTCGGCGATTTGCTGCAGGCGCGGCTCCGCGGCGATGGCCTCGTCGATCTCGATGTGCTTGCCCGGCGGATTGGGGATCAGCTTGGCGATGCGGTCGACGAGACCGAGCGGCATCTGCAGCACGCGGCCGACGTCGCGCACCGCCGCGCGCGCCTGCAAGCTGCCCAGCGCCATGATGTGGGCGACCTTGTCGTGGCCGTACTTGTCGCGGACGTAGCGCACGACCTCGTCACGCCGCTCCTGGCAGAAGTCGATGTCGAAGTCCGGCATCGAGATGCGTTCCGGATTGAGAAAGCGCTCGAAGAACAGGCCGAAGCGCAAGGGATCGAGGTTGGTGATGTCTAGCGACCAGGCCACCAGCGACGCCGCGCCGGAGCCGCGCACGCCTACCGGGATGCCGTGGCCGCGCGTCCACTTCATGAAGTCGGACACGATCAGGAAATAGCCCGCGAAACCCATCTTGATGATGATGCCCATCTCGTATTCGAGACGGTTGCGGTAAGTGGCTTCGTCGGCATAGAGGCCGTGCTGTTCCAGCCGACGCTTGAGGCCGGCTTCGGCCTGGACACGGATTTCGTCCTCGGCGGAAAGGCCCGACGCCGGCTCGAACTTCGGAAGCAACGGATCACGCTTGACGGGCTTCTGGGCGCAGCGCTGGGCGACCTCTATGGTGTTGGCGATGGCCTCCGGCAAGTCGGCGAACTGGGCCTGCATCTCCGCGGCGGACTTGAAGCGGTGCTCGGGCGTGAGGCGGCGGCGGTCGTCCTGCGAAACGAAGGCGGCATCGGCAATGCATAACAGCGCATCATGCGCCTCGTACATGTCCTCGCGGCCGAAATGGACGTCGTTGGTGGCGACGAGCGGCAGCTTGCGGCCGTAGGCGCAGTCGATCAGGCCGGGTTCGGCGGCGCGCTCCTCGGCAAGGCCGTGGCGCTGCAATTCGACGTAGAGCCGGTCCGGGAAGATGCGCGCCAGCGCGTCGAGCACCGCCGCCGCGGCATCCGGCTGGCCGCCCGCGAACAGCTTGTTGACCGGCCCGCCCGGCCCGCCAGTGAGTGCGATCAGTCCTTCCGAGCAATCCGCCAGTTGCGCCGCCGTCACGTGCGGCCAGTCGCCGGGCGCAACCTGAAGATAGGAGGCGCTGAGCAGCTTGCAGAGATTGAGATAGCCCCGCTGGTTCTGGACGAGCACCGGCAGATAGGGCGGCACCGGCTTGGGACCGAGCACATTGACCGGCGTCAGTTCGACGGCGAGCAGCGCGCCCACGATCGGCTGGATGCCCTGCTTGATCAGCGCGTCGCTGATTTCGTAGACGCCGAACAGGTTGTTCACGTCCGTGAAGGCCACCGCGGGCATGACGTTTTCGGCGCAGAGCTTGGCCAGCTCCTTGGGCCGCACCGCGCCTTCGAGCAGCGAGAACGCACTCTTTACCCTAAGGTGGACAAATCCTGCCGGTTTTCTTGCTTCAGCCATACCAATTCACTCAATTTGCAGGAGCGCCGTGAGAATCGAATTCAACCCTGCAAATGTGGACCTAACGCATTTCGTCACAAAGATATTCCCGCCCCGCCTCACTTCGGGATTGTCTTCAGCTTCACCAGCAGGACCACGTTCGCCACGTCCTTCGCCGACTTCACCGTGAAGCGGATGCCGCGTCCCTCGGCATAGGGCTTGGCGTCGGACAGCATTTTCTTGATGGCGGCGGGCAGGTCGGACTCCATCGCCAGATCGTAGGCGCGCTGGCCCAGCACCACACCCGCCAGCATCTGCCCCGCCATCGGGATCAGGTAAAGCAGCGTGCGCTCCTTGTGGCGTAGCAGGCACATGCGGCCGAATTCGAGCTTCGACGGCCGCCATTCCTGATCCAAAGGCGAAAAACCCTTCGCCACCGCCTCCACGATCGCCGTCCAGATGCCCGACGACTCGCCGAGCGCCGCCCTCAGCTCGGCTGCCGACGGCGCCTTCGCCCGTTGAGGCGCACCCGCGAGTGCCATCTCTGCCGCCCTCCTCCCCCACGCCTGATCCGGCGCGGGAAGGACAGGAGTATCGGCCCCCTGGCGCGCCGAGCGAGACTATGCGGCCATCCATCCACAGCAACCTCAACCGGCAGAGAGAAGCGATTGCACGGCTCCCGTCAGGAGAAACGAAGAGGCGAAAAAGACAACCAGACCAATGCCTGCTGCCGCATCCTTCAACCAAGCCATCGACGCCTCCATTCCAGGGGCGCGGAAGCTACTTGTTCTCTTTCCGTTCGTCAAGAACAAATATGGAACAACATGATGTGCTTTCAGTCCCGGGTGAGTACAAGCCGCAGACCGAAACCGACCATCACCGCGCCCGCCAGGCGCTCCACCCAGCGCTGCAGGCGGTCGTAGAGGCGGCGCACGCGGGCGCGCGAGAACAGCACGCCGACGAGGCCGTACCAGACCGTGCAGTCGAAGGCGACAATCGCCACCGCCCCGATGTCAAGCCACAGCGGCAAGCCTGGTTTCAGGAACAACGTGAAGATGCTGCTGAAATAGACGACCGCCTTGGGATTGGTGAGACCGACCAGCAAGCCACTGCGAAGGCTGCGGCCGACGGATGTCGCTGCCGTGCCGTTTGCAGCCGCAGGGCCGCCGGTCTTGCCCCCCTTGAGAAGCATGGCCCCCAGATAGGCCAGGTAAAGG
>DATKOE010000139.1:0-30141 GCA_035524815.1 Rhizomicrobium sp. | reverse complement strand
CAGACCGCTGCGCGCGAAATCAGTTTATGGACAGCCACCTCAAATCAGGAACTCGAATAAGCCCGCTGCTCCCATTCCGCCGCCGATGCACATCGTAACGACGCCATAATGCAGTTTACGCCGCCGTCCTTCCAATAACATGTGACCAGTCATCCGGGCGCCCGACATTCCATAAGGATGGCCGATGGAGATCGCCCCGCCGTCGACGTTCAGCCGGTCCGGGGGGATGCCCAGCCGCTCCGCGCAATAAACCGTCTGGCTGGCGAAGGCCTCGTTGAGCTCCCAGAGGTCGATGTCGGCGACCTTCAGGCGGTGGCGGTCGAGCAGGCGCGGCACGGCGAAGACCGGCCCGATCCCCATCTCCTCCGGTTCGCAGCCGGTAACGGCAAAGCCCCGGAACACCCCGAGCGGGGCAAGGCCCTTCTGGCGGGCGAGGCCCGCGTCCATGACCACCACGGCCGCCGCGCCGTCGGAGAACTGCGAGGCATTGCCCGCGGTGACGAACCTGCCTTCTTTCACCTTCATGCCGCCGTAGAGCACCGGCTTGAGCGCCGCCAGGACTTCATAGGTCGTGTCGGGGCGGTTGCACTCGTCCCGGTTCACCACGGTCTCGGCCGTCGATTCGGCGCCGGTCGCCTTGTCGGTCTTCTTCATCATGGTGGCGAGCGGCACGATTTCGTCGGCGAACCGGTCGGCAGCCTGCGCCGCCGCAGTGCGCTGCTGGCTCTGGAGGGCGTAGCGGTCCTGCGCCTCGCGGGACACGCCGTAGCGCTCGGCGACGATCTCGGCGGTTTCGATCATGCTCATCCACAGCGCGGGCTTTTCGGCCATCAGGCTTTCTTCGATGAGATGGTTGGTGTTCATGCCGCCCATCTGCACTAGCGAGATGGATTCGACGCCGCCCGCCGCCGCCGCGTCGATCTCGCCGGTCATGATGCGTTGCGCGGCGAGCGCGATCGCCTGCAGGCCCGAGGAGCAGAACCGGTTCACGGTCACGGCCGAAGTGGTCACCGGGCAGCCCGCCTTGATCGCGGAGAGACGGGCGATGTTCATGCCGGTGGCGCCCTCGGGCTGGGCGCAGCCGAGGACAACGTCCTCGATCTCGGCCGGATCCAGTTTCGCACGCTCGACGGCATGGCGGATGGCGTGCCCGGCCATCACCGCGCCGTGGGTCATGTTGAAACCGCCGCGAACGGACTTGGCCAAACCCGTCCGCGCCGTCGATACGATCACGGCTTCGCGCATCGTCGTCTCCCGCGTGAAAGCGGATCACGGTATCGGTTCGTCGCCTGCGGCGGAAGCCCGGTTGTTCAGGTGATCCGTGCCGTCTGCGGTTCCGTTGCGGCACGGGCGCGGATGCGGCTCTCGATCCGCTTGCGGAAGCGGAAATAAAGGGCGAGCAGCAGCACCATCTGCCCCGCCGCCGGGGCGATCAGCGCATAGACCGACCAGAACTTGGGACTGGCCGCGTAGGCAACGGCGAGGTTCATCACGGCAAGCGTGAACATCAGCGTCGCGTAGGCGTAGCCCGCGCGCACGATCACGCGGTCGTCCAGGTTCTCGGTCACGATCGGGGGCAGGTAGGGTGCCATCCAGTCGCGCCGCAGCAGAACGATGCCGAGCGCCAGCCACAACAGGCTCGGCTTGACCATGATGAAGCGCGGCTCATGGAAGAGGATCGTCGCGCCGCCGAAAACCGTGATCAGCACCAGCGTCAGCCACTGGAGCGGTCCGACCGCGCGGCCGCGCAGCCGCGTCCACAGCGTCTGGCTTAATCCGAGCGCCATGCCGAAGGCCGTCGCGACGAAGATGTTGTCGGTGATCCAGAAGAGCGCCACGAAGACGAACGTTGCCAAGAGGTCCCGGAGGATCGGCACCAAGGCTCTCGCGACCGGCATGCGACCCCTTCCCGAATGCGGGCGCAGGCCCGTCGCGCTCACCGATATATTCCCGGAATTGCCAAGTAAAGACGAGCGCGAGCGCGAACGTCGCGATGCCCAATCCCGTGCCCCAGACCGGCGGCAGCGTGTGGAGGATCGTGGTCGTGGCGTCGGCGGCGGCCATGATCGCGAAGGTCGTGGCCCACACGGCGCTGACGACGAGATTGGCGCGCGCCGCGATCGCCGCGCCGCCGCCGGCGGGCACGATCCCGTATTGCGCCGTGAACGGCTTGCCGGCGGCCATCGACCACACGGTTACCGCGAGATAGCCGATTTCGAGGTCGAGGCTGATGTCCGATCCCGTCGTGCCGGCCTGAAACACGGCATCATAAAGTGCGAGTGCGCCGAACAGGACAAGACCGGCGGCGTCGAACAGGCGCACGCGCCGCTGCTCGATGAAGACGCCGATGCCGACGGCAAACGCCGCCGCCAGCCCGAGCCAGAGTCCCAGGCTCACCGAAACGGGAGCCAGCACGAAGTAAACCAGCGGCGGCAGGAAGGCGGGTAACACGCTTCCGTCGAATCGCATGCAGCAATGGTGAGGGAATTGGCCGGGCATCCGCAAGGGACGCCCGGCGATACTTCGGGCTAATGAGTCGCGGCAGCAGCCGGTTGTCCGGTCGGATTGCCGTCTTTGCGGTCGACGTAGAGCTTCCAGAGGTATGCGGCCCGCACCAGCGCCGGATCGCCTTGAACGCTGGCCAGCGTCTTCTCCGCGGCGGCCTGATCGCCCTGTCTAACCTGCGCCATGGCGAGCACCAGCTCGGCTTCGGCCAGCGTCGGTCCGCCGAGGCCGGCCGCCTTCTGCGCCGCGCGGGCGGCGTCGGCGTAGCGGCCGTAGCCGTAATAGCCCTCGGCGACGCTCACGGCCTCCTTGCCGTTGTTCGCCAGCTTTTCGGCCTGCGGCAGGGCCTGCTCGTCCTTTTTCGCATTGGCCAGCACGGTGTTCAGCGTTGCGGCCACTTTGGCCTGCGGCAATGCGCCTTTGTCGATCCCGTTCTGGAGAGCGGCGCGCGCGTCGCCCCAGGCGCGCTGCGCCTGTGCCACGTCCGCCATTTCGGCGTAATTCTGCGCCGTCCAGCCGGCATTCGTGAGCATGCGCAGGCGATAGATGTCGAGAGCGGCGATTTCGCGCTGAGCCTTGCTGCCGGCCGGCAGCTGGTCCAGCGAGAAGTCGAACAGGTACTTCCAGTCGTCGGGCCGGCCGTAGTCGCGCGCCATCAGCTCGAACGCCTTGATCTCATCGGGCAGCTTTTTCAGCTTGTCGTAGGCGAAGGTGAGCACCTGATAGGTGCCGTATTGGGCGAGCTTGCCCTGGCTGAGGGCGGCGTCGATCGCCTTCTGCGCATAGGCCGCCGCGTTGGGATAGTCGTTGGTGCTGTAATAGGCGATGGCGATCGAGGAGAGCACGTCCGGCTCGGTGGGGTTGTCCTGCAGCGCGATCGGCGCCATCTGGAGCACGCCGGCGTTGTCGTTCTCTTCCACGGCCAGCTGCATGGCGGGCGATTCGATGTACTTGCGGTCGTCGATCGGCGTGGCGGGATTGAGCACGACGGCCTCGAACGCGGCCTTCGCATCGGCATGGTCCTTGAGGCTGAAATAGGCCACGCCGAGAAGGCGATTGATCAGATAGTTGTCGTAATCAGTCCGGTCGGCGACCTGGAGGGCTTCCTTGCATTTGGCGACGGCGGTCGTCCAGTCCTTCGCCTCGTTCGCCTTCTTGCATTCCTGGATCGGCTTGAGCGCACCTTTGCTCATCTTCGGCTGATCGGCGGCGAAGGCCGGCGTTGTCACGGCCGCGATGCCCATCGCGCACAACGGCAGGCAGACAACGAATGCGGCCCGCAACAGACTTTTTGTCATGGAATTCCTCACCCTGGCTGGTAACGCGAAGCACCGCGCGGCGCCCGCATCGCGCATCTTCAGCCACTATGCAACTTTATTGTGGCGAAAGCCTGCGTCGAAAGTGACCGGCAGTGATATTGCGGCGCAGCAAGATGAACACGCCGCAACCGGCCGTAGCATATTCTTAACCATGTCGTGACACACTGTCCGAGAGGTTTTCGTGTAGCAGGCAACGGCCGAGTTCGTGCCTGAGCAAGTGCAGCTTAGGGTGATGGAAAGCGTTCCCGGCAATTCCGAGAAATCGTGGCCCGGCAGGGATTTGAATTCGGGCCGGTGGGTCGGGGATTCGAGGCGGCGGCAAGGCGCGACCGCGCGTGCGAACGGCGATGCGAGTCAGGCTTCGAGCGAGGAACCGAAGGACCGTTCCGCGTTCACCGTCGCCAAGCTCGGCCCTTTGCCGGAGTTGCCGGCCGAACCAACGCACGAACAGATTGTCGCCGCTGTCGACCGCAGCATTTCCGAGTCGTGCAAGACGTTGAAGCGCGACAGCCTCGATTGCCTGTTGCTGCATCAGGTCGCTCAGATGAACGCCTGGCACGGCGCGATCTGGCGCCGCCTGCTCGAGCTCGTGCAGGCCGGCAGGATCCAGCGCCTCGGCGTTTCGGTGCAGACGCCCCAGGACGCACGCGCGGCTCTGGTCAACCACCACGTGGTGCACATCGAGATGCCCTTCAATCTCCTGGACTGGCGCTGGCGCGAATCCGGGCTGGTGACGCAGATGCTCCGGCGCCGCGACCTCACCGTGCATGCGGGCGACGTGTTCCTGAAGGGCCTGCTGGTCGCCGCCGATCCGGCGGCCTGGCCCGCGATCGACGGCGTCGATGCTCGCGCGGTCCTCGCCGTGATCCGTCAGTTGACGGACGAATTGGGCCGCGAAAGCCCGGCCGACCTCTGCATGGCTTATGCCCGCGGGCAGGAGTTCATCGACGGCGTCGTTGTAGGGGCCGAGGCGGGCGACCGGCTCGATCTCGATCTGCGGCTGGCGGTCAGGCGGCCCCTCACGGCCGAGGAATGCCGGATCGTCGACGCGCGCGTTCCCCGGCTTCCGGAACGGCTGCTTAATCCCGCGTTGTGGCCGCAGGTCTGAACCGGCCTCGGCGCAACGGATCTGCCGGACACGCGTCTTTATTTCGGGCCGCCGGTTCGTGCGATCTTTGACGGCCGCCGGTCTTGCGATTCAAGCCGCCCGGATTACATGCTGGTGCAGGAGGATATGAGGGAGCGGATGCGATGAGCTTGCTTTCCTCCCTGCTGGCCGAACCCGACACGTCTTTCCCGGCGCAGCTTTACGAACGCCTTGGCGCCTTTCCCCTGCTCGGCGGCATCAGTGAGGCGTCGCTGCGGCGCGTGTTTCCCGAATGCAACTGGTTCGGCCTGCCCGGCGGGACGCGGCTGGTGCGCACCGGCGAAAACGACGCGGCGGTGTTTCTCGTCGTCACCGGCGCACTCGGCGTTCTGGTGGAAGACGAGCGCGGCCGCCGGCGCATCGTGGCGCAGATTCCGCCGGGGGAGACGGTGGGCGAAATGAGCCTTCTCACCGGCGACGAGCACTCGGCGGAGCTCGTCGCGCTGCGCGACACGGAACTCTTGCGCGTAAGCCAGAAGGGATACGAGGCGCTGGTCTCGCGCCATCCGCGCGTGATGCTGAACATGATGCGCGTCATGGCCCGCCGGCTGAGGCAAACCACGCGCGGCGGCCGCGACCGTTCGCGGCCCCGGACTTTCGCGTTCGTCCCCATCCAGGAAGGACTGGGGCACGAGCCCATCGCCCAGAAGATCGCATCGGCGCTGGCCGGAATGGGAGCGAAAGCGGCGGTGCTCGATGCGGGGGCCTGCGAGCAATCGGCGGAGTGGTTCAACACCTTCGAATCCGCGCACGACATCGTGTTCTACCGGGGCGACGGGCCCGACACGGCGTGGACCCATCATTGCGTGCGCCAGGCCGACCGCGTCTTCCTGCTGGCCCGCGCCGACCGGCCGCTGCCCGACCGTCCCTCCAAGGCTGCGAAAGAGCGCATCTGCGGCCTGCCGGAGCTGGTTCTGATCCATCCCAACGACAGGGATGCCGAACTGCCCGAACATTTCGCGGTCAAGAGCGCCATGTTCGAGACCCATCATCACGTCCGCCAGGGCCGCACCGAGGATGTGCGCCGGCTGGCGCGTTTCGTGTCCGGCCGGGCGGTCGGACTGGTTCTGAGCGGCGGCGGCGCGCGCGGTTTCGCCCACATTGGGGTGGTCAAGGCGCTGAGCGAAGCGGGCGTGCCGTTCGACAGCCTGGGCGGCGTCAGCATGGGCGCCATCGTCGCGGCCGGTCTCGCCGCCGAGTGGGACGTCGCCGAGTTGACCGACCGCATGCGCGACGTGTTCGTTACCCGCAAGCCCTTGTCGGACTACACCCTGCCCCTGATTGCGCTACTGCGCGGCAAGAAGGTGGCCAACCACCTGCGCCAGCATTTCGGCGAGACCCACATCGAGGAGCTGCCCAAGCCGTTCTTCTGCATCTCGGCCGATCTCACCACCGGGCGCGTGCACGAGCACCGCATCGGGCAGGTCTGGCGCGCGCTGCGCTCCAGCGTGGCGCTTCCCGGCATCCTGCCGCCGGTGAACAACCGCGGCCACCTGCTGGTCGACGGGGGGGTGATGAACAACCTGCCCGTCGATCTCATGCGCCGGCGCCGCATCGGTCCGCTGATGGCTTCCGACGTCACCGGCGAGGTCGACTTTTCGGTGCGCGACAGCCGCTATGGCGAGCGCCCGGCCTGGCGCCTGTTGTGGCAGCGCATGCGCGGCACGCCCTCGATCTTCGACGTTCTGATGCGTGCGGGCACGCTGGGCTCGGAAGCGCAGCGCAAGCTGGTGCGCGAGCAGGCCGACTTCCTCTACGAGCCGCCGCTGCCCAACCTCGCCCCGCTCGATTGGCGCGCCTTCGACCGCGCCGTGGCCGAGGGCTACCGCCACACCTGCGAGATGATCGAAAAGCACGGCATTCCGCTCACCGATGTGTGGAGCGAAGGCCCCGCGCTGGCGATCCCGCCGCGATGAAGCGGCGTTCGCGGGCGGGCGCGCGGATTCGCGCGAAACCGCCGCGACATCCGGGAATTCAGATGCTTCTGTCCATCATCGGGTTGGGCGGCGGAGCACCCTTGAGATAGTGCTTCTGGCCGTCTTTTCCGGTCAGGATCATCAGCGTGATCTTCGTGCCGTTGCCGGTGATGTCGAGGTTGACCTTGAGGTCGCCTTCGCCCTGCGAACCGGACAGCCTGAGCACATAGCTCGCCGTGCCGCCGCGTCCGGTGGAATAGTCGAAGGTGTGCACCTCCACCTGGAGCAGCTTGATGTTCTTTCCGAGCACGGCTTCGGCACGCGGATCGTTGCGCACCGTCTGCATCACCGCCTGGATGCGGGAATCGTGCTCGAAGCCCTTGTAGAAATACCAGGCGCCGAAGCCGAAGACGCCCGCGACGACGACGACGATTGCGATCACGGTGCCGAGGCAGCCCCACAGGCACCCGTGGCTCTGGCGCGGCGGCGGCGGTTGTTGCTGATAAGGGTCCATGCTTCCCCCGAGACACCCATACAAAACCCCGTGGCGGCGATTGCCGCAAGCGGGCTTCTGGTCTTAAGTCAAAATCCCTGACGAAACCTGAGCGGAGACAGGTATGGCGATCAACTTCGGCCAAATCATGGAACTCAAGTCGGCGGGCGAGATGCACCGCTACACCGACCGCGATGCCATGCTTTACGCCCTCGGCATCGGGTTCGGCCGCGACCCGCTGGACGTCCGGGAACTGCGCTACGTATATGAGAATGACCTTCAAACCGTGCCCACCTTCGCCACGGTGATCGGTTTCGGACAGCCGACCCTGGCGCATTCCGGCATCAACTGGCTGATGGTCGTGCACGGCGAGCAGCGCCTCACCCTGCACAAGCCGCTGCCCTGCGAGGCGGAGGTGATCTGCGACGAGGCCGTCGTCGGCGCCATCGACAAAGGCACGGGCAGGGGCGCGCTGATCCTGCTCGAAAAGGTGATCCGCGACAAAGCCACCGGCCAGAAGCTGTGCACGCTCGGCGCCACCATCTTCGCGCGCGGCGACGGCGGATTCGGCGGACCGCGCGAAGGCGCCCCCGAGCCGCACCCGCTTCCCGGACGCACGCCCGATCTCGCCGTCGAAAGCGGCACGCGGCCCGATCAGGCCCTGCTTTACGCGCTGTCGGGCGACCGCAACCCGCTGCATCGCGATCCCAACGTGGCCAGGCTCGCGGGCTTCGAGCGGCCGATCCTGCACGGGCTTTGCACCTACGGCATCGCCTGCCGCGCCGTGATATCGGGGGTCTGCGATTACGATGCGACGAAGATCGCGGGTTTCGATGCGCGCTTCTCCGCGCCGGTGTTTCCCGGCGAGACGATCCTGACCGAGATGTGGGTGGACGGTGCCGCCGTCTCGTTCCGCTGCAAGGCGAAGGAGCGCGATGTGGTAGTCTTGAGCAATGGGAAGTGCACCCTTCGGGACTGACGATCCACTCGAAGCCGCGGAACGGCTGTTGTCGCAAGGCCGCGCGCGCGAAGCGGCGGACATGCTCGGAACGCTGATCGGCGACAACCGCGGCGGACTGCTGGCGCGCCTGGCTCATGCACGCGCGCTGTGGGCGGCGGGCGACCCCAACGGCGCGCTGGCGAGCGCGCGCGAGACGGCAGCGCTTTGTCCCGGCATCGCCGAGGCGGCAACGGGCCTGGGCGAAGTGTTGCTGAAGGCGCAATCGCTTCCGGCGGCGATCGCGGAATTCCAGCGCGCGCTGCGGCTCGATCCCGATTGCGGGCCGGCGCGATATCTTCTGGGATGCGCCTGGCTCAAGGCGGGCGAGCCCGACCGCGCCCTGGAGGCGTTCGCCGCGCTCGATCCGGCCACTCCCGGCCTGGCCGACGCAATCCTCGAGGCGCAGGACATGCGCGCGCGGCCGCGCTGCGATGCCGGCTATGTGCGCCACCTGTTCGACCAGTTCTCGGCCGATTACGACGAGCGCATGATTTCGCACCTGTCCTATCGCGCACCGCTGATCCTGCGCGAGCTTGCCGGATTCGTCATGCCCGGGCGCGACGGCCTTGCCGTGCTTGATCTGGGCTGCGGCACGGGGCTTTCGGGCGAAGCGTTCGGCGGCCGCGCGGCGCGGCTCGACGGCGTCGATCTCAGTCCGGCGATGATCGAAAGGGCGCGAGCGCGCGGCATCTACACCGCCTTGTCGGCCGGCGACATCGAGAGCGATCTCGGACCTGCGCAATACGACCTCGTTCTGGCGGCCGACACGCTCGTCTATCTCGGCGATCTCGGCGCGGTTGCGGCCCGCGTCCGCGCCGCGCTGAAGCCGGACGGGTTCTTTCTTTTCACGGTGGAGGCCAAGGACGGCGACGGGTTCGAACTCGGTCCCAAGCGCCGCTGGCGGCACTCCGAAACCTATCTGCGGCTGCTGGCGGCGCGACACGGCTTCGATGTCGCCGGTTTCATGTCCTGCGTCCCGCGGATGGAAGCCCACGCAGCCGTGAACGGTTACGCCGTGGCGTTTCGCAACGTCGGCCGTTAACACTGCCGGCAGGAGAAGGAGGGCGCGATGACGCTCAGCATCGGCATCCTGACGTTCGACGACGCGGAGGAACTCGACTTCGTCGGACCGTGGGAGGTGTTCACGATCGCCAACGAGGTCGCCAAGCACATGGGCAGGCCGCCGGTCCACGACGTCAAGCTGATCGCGGAGGGGGCCGGGCCCGTGACCTGCGCCAAGGGTCTGCGCGTGCTGCCCGACCTGACCGCGGCGCAATGTTCCCAACTCGACGTGCTGGTCGTGCCCGGCGGCTGGGGCACGCGCCGGGAGGCCAAAAATGAGGCAATGCTCGCCTGGATTGCCGGGATTGCACGTCAGGCGCAATGGGTGACCAGCGTCTGCACCGGTGCGTTGCTTCTGACCGCCGCCGGTCCCGCCAAAGGCCGCCGGGTGACGACCCATTGGTCGTTCGTGGAGACCCTGCGCGAGCGCGGCGAAGCGTCGGAGGTTCTGGCCAATTATCGTTACGTACGAGACGGAAACGTGGTTACCGCCGCGGGCGTGTCGGCGGGCATCGACATGGCCCTTTGGGTGACGGGCCAGCTTCACGGCCCGGATTTCGCCCGCGCCGTGCAGCGCGGCATGGAATACGATCCGGCCCCGCCCTACGCCGGATTAACGTGACGCGGACGGCCCGCTTTGTCCGCCCGTACGATTTGTGCTTATCTCGCGCCGGTTGGGGACGAATTCACATCCAGGGGAGTTGTCATGTTGAAAAGCGTATGTCTGGCGGGTGTTCTTCTTCTGACGGCGGCGCCCGCGCTGGCGCAGAGTTGCGGCTCGGCCCCGATCGCCCCCGCGATTCCCGCACCGGCCGACGTCAACGGGAAGACCACCGATGACGCGCACAAGATGGTTCTGGATTCGATGCACGCGATCAAGGCCTATCAGGGATCGCTGACCACGTTCCGCGAATGTCTTCAGACTCAGACCAACCAGCAGAAGCAGGCCATGGCAGCCGCTGCCAGCGACAAGGACAAGGCCGCCGCCGCCCAGCAGCAGATCGACGGTCTCCAGAAGCAGTACGACAACACGGTCGACACCGAGACCCAGGTGGTCACCGACTGGCAGAAGCTGCACGGCGCCTATTGCGCCATGGGCAGCGGCCTGACGGGTTGTACGCCGAAGTAATCGTCCCGGACGCATCCGCGCGAATCGCTTATCATGCGTTGCATGATGAGCCGTTCCGAGTTGGCCAGCCGGCGTAACGAGCGGCGCGCGCGCGAGCACATCGCGACGCGCGCCTCGATTCTGGAGGCAGCCCGGCGGGTGGCCGCACGCGAAGGCGCCCGCGAGCTTTCGTTGCGCGGGGTGGCGGCCGAGGCGGGATACGCGCCCGCGGCCCTCTACAGCTATTTCAGCGGCAAGGACGAGTTGCTCCTGGCGCTCGCCGCCGAGGATTTGTCCTCGATCGCGCGCGCCATGCGCGGCGCTGCCGCCGGCTGCGAGGGCAGGGGAAGGCTCGCCGCGGCGGCGAGGGCCGCGCTCGCGCTGCTGCGCAACACCGAGACCATCGCGGCCGGTTCCGCCGTCCTTCCCGCCACCGCGGGAACCGGCGACGCCGAACGGCTGTTCAACGGCCGGCTGATCGCCGTCCTCAAGGTGCTTTCCGAGGCGGCGGGACAGTCTTCGGACAGCCGTCAGGCGCAGTGCGACGTGCTGCTCGTGGCCGCCGCGCTCAGCGGGATGGCGCTGCTCGCCCGCGCCGGGCGCCTGGAAGCGCTGGGCTTTTCGGCGGACGAGATTCTTGACCGCCTCGATGCGCGCTTCTCGGAACAATCCGGCTGACGGCCGTTTCATGCCGGTTCCTTGTTGAAACAAGTATCTTTTGTGCTTATTTGCTGGTTTTCGGCAACATGGCCGCGCATCGCCTTCTTCGGGGCGGAAGACCGCTCCGGCCGCGGCCGCAACGGAGATCAGCGATGGACAAGAACCCTCACATCGACAGCGCGCTCGAGACTCCCACCTCTCTCTCCCGCAACGCGACCAAGGACATCGCCGCGGCCCTCAACGCCCTTCTCGCCGACACCTATGCCCTTTACCTCAAGACCAAGAACTTCCACTGGCACATGTCGGGGTCGCACTTCCGCGACTATCACCTCCTGCTCGACGAGCAGGGCGACCAGATTTTCGCCATTGCCGATCCGATCGCCGAGCGCGTGCGCAAGGTCGGCGGCACCACGCTGCGCTCGATCGGACACATCGCCCGGCTGCAGCGCATCATGGACAACGACGCGGAATTCGTGACGCCGCTCGACATGCTCGCCAAGCTTCGCGACGACAACCGGGCGCTCGCCGATTCCATGCGCCAGGCGCACGAGGTCTGCGACGAAAACGGCGATGTCGCCACCACGAGCCTGCTCGAGGTGTGGATCGACGAGGCCGAGCGCCGCGCCTGGTTCCTGTTCGAAACCACGCGACGGGTCGAAAACGCCTGATGATCGAAGTCATCGTCGCGGCGCGCCGCAAGGACCTCGGCGGCGGGCTCGAAGTCGGGCGCGTGCTGCCGTCAGCCGGCCGGCGCATGGTGGGGCCGTTTGCCTTCATCGACCACATGGGCCCCGTGAGCTTCGCGCCGGGCGAGGGCATCGACGTGCGGCCGCATCCCCACATCGGACTGGCCACGGTCACCTACTTGTTCGAAGGGGAAATCCTGCATCAGGACAGCCTGGGCACGGTGCAGGCGATCCTTCCCGGCGAAGTGAACTGGATGACGGCGGGGCGCGGCATCGTGCATTCGGAGCGCACGAGGAAGGAATGGCGCGCCCGCGGCGGCCGGATGGAGGGCATCCAGGCCTGGGTGGCCCTGCCGCGGGAGCACGAGGAAGCCGATCCGCACTTTGCCCATCACGATTCGGACGAACTCCCGCGTTTTGAAGAAACCGGCGTCCGCGGCACGCTGATCGCCGGCACGTTCCTCGGCCTTCGCGCACTCGAGACGCTGTCGCCGCTGTTCTACGTGCATCTCGAGATGCGGCCCGGCAGCCGTTTTGCCCTTCCTTTCGATCACGCCGAACGCGCGGCCTATGTGGTGAACGGCGCCGTCACGGTCGAAGGCAGCACGTTGGCGGCCGGTCAACTCGTCGTCTTCGCACCGGGCGAGGCGAACATCGAAACCGCGGACGCGTCCGCGCGCGTCATGCTGATGGGCGGCGCGCCGGTGGGACCGCGGCATCTCTGGTGGAACTTCGTCTCCTCCAGCCTCGACCGCATCGAGGACGCACGGCGCGACTGGGGCGCCGGACGCATGAAGCTGCCGCCGTCGGACGATCGCGAGTTCATTCCTCTTCCGCACGAACCGCCCAAACCCGAGCCAACCGATCCGGTGTAGGTAAACGCAAGTCGCAACGGGTGCGGAATTAACCAGCGCAAGAGATAGTCGTGCCGAATACTGCGCTCTCCTCTTGGTAGCGATCCGCCGCGCGTGTAGAGAAGATCGCTGCAAGACCGCTGAATGGGGGAAGCAGATGTTTCGCTCATCGAACAATTCGCGCGCGCAGGACGCAGGCAACATGACCGGACTCGAACGGGCCAAGCTGGAGCGCAACTACGCCCCGCCGGCCGCCGCCGTTCAGCCGATGCGTCCGGTCGAAGAGCTTCCGCCGCAGCCGGCGGCGGCGGCAAAGCCGAAAGTGGTCGCCGCTGCGAAGCCGGTCATGGCGGAACAGTCCGCGCTGTCGAATGCGGCCCATCTCTACGTCGGCCCCGGCGTGACGCTGAAGGGCGAGATTCTCGGTTGCGACACGCTGCGCGTCGAAGGCAGCGTGGAAGGCAACGCCGCGGCGCGCCAGTTGATCGTGTGTGCGGGCGGCAGCTTCAACGGCACGGTCGAGATCGAGGAAGGCGACGTGGAAGGCCGCTTCGAGGGCACGCTGAACGTCGCTGGGCGTCTTTTTCTTCGGGCCACCGGCCGCATCTGCGGCACGCTGTCCTACGGCCAGATCGAAGTCGAGCGCGGCGGCGAAATCCTTGGCGACATCGCGGTGCGCGGCGCGGCTTCGGCGAGGCCTGCGTTGAGGCCCGTACAGGCGCTTTCGCCCGACGCGAAGAGCCCGGCGCCGGTCGCCGCCGCCGATCCGCTGAAAAAGCCGACGCTGCTCGGCCGCTGAAGCATTCGCGGCTTGACGCCCGCGCCACGGCGTTGAAAGCCCGGTGCCTTGCCAGTATGGTCCGCCGCCTCTTGGGGCGTCGCCAAGCGGTAAGGCACCGGATTTTGATTCCGGCATTCCCAGGTTCGAATCCTGGCGCCCCAGCCAGCCCGATCTGTTTCGCGGCTCCGGCAGGTTGACGCCGCGCCCACGTGTCATTCCCGTCCGTAAGCATCGCAGACGACCCGGCGTCATTCTTTGACGCGATCCGAAAGCGCATGTAACGCTCGCCGCGCATGCGGGCGCTGGGGCCCGCTTCGATGGGAGCAATCCGATGGGGCACACCGCTCTGAGGAGCATTGCGCTTGGCATGAGCGCCGTCGCGTTTTGTCTGGCCGCCTACGCGGCCGACAAGTCCAGTTCGATGTCCGGTTCGATGAGTACGATGTCGGGCCCGATGAACGCGTCGGCGGGCGACGCCAAGCTGATCGTGAGCGCGATGTCGGCCGCGCCCAAGGCCGTATCGGCCAGCGCCACGGTCGTGGCGTTGGATGCGAGCGGCAAGATGCGCACGCTGCGCGCGGGCTCGAACGGATGGACGTGCATCCCCGACGATCCCTCCACGCCCGGTCCCGATCCGATGTGCATGGACAAGAACGCGATGGAATTCATCGGCGCCATGTCGGCGCGCAAGCCGCCGCCGAAGGGCAAGGTCGGCTTCATGTACATGCTGGCGGGCGGCACCGACGCGAGCAACACCGATCCCTTCGCCACCAAGCCCACCGCCTCCAACCACTGGATCAAGACCGGGCCGCACGTGATGATCCTGGGCGCGGATCAGGCGTTCTACGACCAGTACCCCAAGAGTGCCGATCCCGACACCAAGGCGCCCTATGTGATGTGGGCCGGTACGCCCTACCAGCACCTGATGGTGCCGGTGAAATAGGACCGTGCTGATCGGGTGGCTTGGCGCAGGCCGGCCGAGGCCCGCGCCGCGGGCGAAGGCTGGTCGGAGAGAGAGGATTCGAACCTCCGGCCCCAACGTCCCGAACGTTGTGCTCTACCAGGCTGAGCTACTCTCCGGCCGACCGCCCCGGTGGGGCGAGGCGCGGGGTTATAGCGAGGTGCGCCAAAGGCGGCAAGCGCGCCGGACCGTCCAGATCGTCACGCCATAATAAGGCCTTAACGCGGGTGGTAGAAAGCGCCCGGCAGCGTTGCACGGGGAGGGACCATGTCGACCGCTCAGGCGCAAGCAGATACGTCGCCGGTCTGGATGCGGCCTTCGGTCGTGCTGGGGCTGGCAACCGTCGCGATCCACCTGCTGGTCAATGCGGGCTACGGCATTTTCCGCGACGAGATGTACTTCATCGTGTGCGGCCAGCGGCTGGCCTGGGGTTATGTCGACCAGCCGCCGCTGATCCCGATGCTGGCCGCGTGGTCCTACGCGCTGTTCGGCGATCATATGACGTGGTTCCGCCTGGTTCCGGCGCTGGCGATGGCGGCGACGGTGGCGATGACGGCCGAGTTCGCGCGGGCCATCGGCGGCGGGCGCTTCGCCCAGTGGCTGGCGGGCCTGTGCGCGCTCGGCGCGGGGCACTTCCTCGCCATCGGCCTGCTCTTCACCACCGACACCTTCCAGACCGTCGGCTGGCTCGGCTGTTTCTGGTGCCTAGTGCGCATCGAACAGACCAGAGACGAGCGCTGGTGGCTGGCGTTCGGCGCCATCGCCGGGGCGACGCTGCTCGGCAAATACATGATCGCCTTTTTCCTGGTGGCGCTGGCGATCGGGTTGCTGGCGACACCGTTGCGCCGCTCGCTCGGCAAGCCGTGGGTTTATGCCGGCGCGCTGATCGCTGCCGTCATGATCCTGCCCAACGTGCTTTGGCAGCAGGCGCACGGCTGGCCGTTCCTCGAACTCGGCGAGGCGGCCAAGAACGGCAAGAACGTGGCGCTGTCGCCGGTCGAGTTCTTCCTGCAACAGGTGCTGATCATGGGGCCGGTCGCGGCGCCGGTATGGCTGAGCGGCCTCTTCGCCGGCGCGTGGCGTCCGAAGTACCAGGTGTTCCGCGCCCTGCCGGTCGCCTATGTGCTTCTCTTTGCGCTGTTCGTCGTCGATCACGGCAAGGCGTACTACCTGAGCTCGATCTATCCGATCCTGTTTGCGGTCGGTGCCGTCGCGATCGAAGGCTGGCTCGCGCAGAAGGTCTGGCGCAGCGTGGCGCTCTGTTCGGTCGCCATCGGCGGTCTCATCACTTTGCCGATCGCCGTGCCGGTGTTCTCCGAGCAAGGCACCATCCGCTACAGCGCCGCGCTGGGCCTGGCGCCCTCCGCCACGGCCGGCGAGACCATCAAGCAGGCGGCGTTGCCCCAGCACATGGCCGACATGCACGGCTGGCCCGAGATGGCGGCCAAGGTGGCCAAGGTCTACTGGGCGCTGCCGCCGCCCGACCGTGCAAGGGCCGTTTTCCTCGGCTGGAACTACGGCGAAGCGGCGGCGATCGATCTCTACGGCAGGCGGCTGGGGCTTCCGCCGGCGATCAGCAACCACAATAACTACTGGGTCTGGGGACCGCGCGGCGCAGACGGCAGCGTGCTGATCGTGGTCGGCGGCACCCGGAAGGACTACGCCGACTGGGTCCGTTCCATCGAAGAGGCGGGCCGCACCGACGCTGCCTATGCCATGCCCTACGAAACCGATCAGCCGATCTTCGTGCTGAGGGGGACCAAAGAACCGCTGGAAAAGTCCTGGGCGAAGATGAAAAACTTCCGCTGATGAATCGGCCCTGAACGTCGCGCCAGGGGAGAGACGATGACGCCATCTTCGCCTATGGCGAGGCGGTTCGGTTTGACCGCTCCGTCGTTTGTGCTCGCATCGGCCGCGTTGCTCGTCCACCTGTTCGCCAACGGCGGCTACGGCATTTTCCGCGACGAGCTTTACTTCATCGTCTGCGGCCAGCGCCCCGACTGGGGTTATGTCGACCAGCCGCCGCTCATTCCCTTGCTGGCCGCCGCCTCGCATTGGCTGTTCGGCGGCTGGCTGACCGGCTTCCGGCTCATCCCCGCACTGGCCATGGCCGCGACGGCCGCCGCCACGGCGGAGTTCACCCGGTTCCTCGGCGGCGGCCGTTTCGCGCAGTGGCTGAGCGGGCTTTGCGCGCTGCTGGCGCCGTTCTTCCTCGTCTCCGGCCTGCTGTTCTTCACCGAGATGCTGCAGCCGATCGGCTGGCTTGCCTGCGCCTTCATCCTCATCCGCCTGGAACAGACGCAGGACGAGCGCTGGTGGGTGCCGTTCGGGCTCGTGGCCGGGTTGAGCCTGCTCAGCAAATACGTCATCGCCTTCTACATCGTGGCGCTGGCGATCGGGCTTGTGCTCACGCCTTTGCGCCGTTCGCTTCTGCGCCCGTGGGTCTATGTGGGCGCGCTGGCCGGCGCGTTGCTCGTGCTGCCGAACGTGTTGTGGCAGCAGGCGCATGGCTGGCCGTTCCTGGAGCTTGGCAGGGCCGCGGCCGGCGGCAAGAACGTGGCGCTCTCGCCGCAGTCTTTCCTGGGGGCGCAGCTTCTCCTGATCGGGCCTCTTGCCGCCCCCGTGTGGCTTGCGGGGCTGTGGGTTTGCGTGCGCAAGCCGGCCTATGCCGTCTTTCGCGCGGTGCCCGTCGCATACGTGCTGTTGTTCGCCTTCTTCGTCGCCACGCACGGAAAGGCCTACTTCCTGGCGTCGATCTATCCGATCCTGCTCGCGCCGGGCGCGATCGCGTGGGAGCGCTGGCTTGCGAACGCGGCGGCGCGCGGCATTGCGCTCGGCCTGATCGCGCTGGCCGGCGCCGTCACGGTGCCGCTGTCGCTGCCGGTTCTGCCGGAGGAGACCTATATCCGCTACGCCGCCGCTCTCGGGCTGGGTCCGTCGGCGTTTGCGATGGAGCACCACCGGGTGGGACGCTTGCCGCAGTTGTTCGCCGATATGCACGGCTGGCCGCAGTTGGCCGCCAAGGTGGCCAAGGTCTACTGGGCGCTGCCGCCGAAGGACCGCGCCAAGGCGGTGTTCTTCGGCGAAAACTACGGCGAGGCCGCCGCCATCGACGTGCTGGGCCGGCCGCTGGGCCTGCCGCCGGCGATCAGCGGGCACAACAATTACTGGGTATGGGGGCCGCGCGGCCACGACGGCAGCGTCGTGATCATTCTCGGCGGCGACCGCAAGCACTACGAAGCGCTGTTCCGTTCCGTGGAGGTCGCCGGTTGGATCGAGGATCCCTATGCCATGCCCAACGAGACCGGTCTGCCGGTCTACGTGCTGCGCGGCATGAAGATGCCGCTTTCGGAATACTGGCCCCGGACGAAGAACTTCCGCTGACGCGGCCCAAAAGGAAAGGCCCCGCGAACGATGTCCGCGGGGCCTTTCGGCGGCTACGGAGGCAAGCCGCCTATTGGAACAGATCGGAGATGTTGAAGGTCAGCGTGGCGACGACGGTATCGGCGCAGGAGCCCGTGCCCGTGCCGATCCAGAAGCTGCAATTCGCCTTGGAGATGTCGTTGCCGATGTAGCGGACGTCGAGCGACCAGCTTTTCCATGTCGCGGTCGCGCCGATGTCCCAGTGGGTGTAGTCGCTCGGCGCGCGCTGGACCCACTGATGGCCGAGATTGCCGCTGACCGAGAGCCAGTCGTCGAGCGCATAGGATGCGGTGCCTTCGGCGTACCAGGCGGTGCCGCCGTGCAGGCTCCATTCGGGGGAATTCGCGCCCGTCGCCGTCAGCGTCAGCTTGTCGAAGGTGTGACTGAGCTGCACGATGGTCTCGTAATAGCTGGCATAGGTCAGAAGGATGTTCTTGTTGGCGTCCGGATAGGAATAGTAATACGCCTCGATGTTCAGATCGGTGCCGTCGAGGTCGAAGTGTTTGCCGCCGTAGAGGTCGACTTCGACGGTCGGCGAGGCGCCGTCGGTCGGCGAGTATGCGACGCCCGACCAGTTCGTTTTGGCCACCCACGTGCCGGCGTAGAAGCCCATCGGCCCGCTCCAGTTGATGGAGCCTTCGGGGTCTATGTTCCGGTCGTTCTGGCTGATGCCGCGAAAGCGATAGTCGCTCTGGACCGCGACATAGGCCGATACCTTGCCCCAATCGGGAGCCGCAGGGGCGGCCGCGGCCGTATCGTCCGCATACGCCGTCGCTCCCAAACCCAGAAGCGCCGCAGCGGCGCATGTCAGTTTCAGGCCCGTCAATCTCATGTCACTCGCCCTCGAAGTTTCCGCAACGCCGCTTTCGCAGCCGTGCAGGTCAGATTTCGGGCAGCGAGCCCCCGATGGCAATATATATCGCGGGTGGAAGTTGACGTGATTAACGCGTGAATCGGCGGTTTCGGTGCAGAGTTGTTGCCGGGCAACACCGACTGGCGAGGGCTTAATCAGACTGCTGCCTGATTGGGCGGCAGCGAATGATTCGTATTACACTCTTCTCGCCAATCTCGACTCAACGAAACCCCGCCGGGCCGATGGTCAGATGCAGGCCGCCGTCGACGAGCAGCGTTTCGCCCGTGACGTTGCGGGAATCCGGCCCGGCGAAGAACAGCACGACGCGCGCGATGTCCTCGGGCCCGGCGACGCGGTCGAGCGGCAGGGTCTTCTTGTGCTCCGCCGCCATGCGCTCGCCCGCCTCGGTTCCGAATTCGTTTGCGAACCATCGCGTCGCCACGAAGCCGGGGCACACGGCATTGACGCGCACGTGCGGCGCCAGTGCGCGCGCCAGCGACATCGTCATGGTGTTGAGCGCGCCCTTGGAGGCGGCGTAGGCGACCGACGAGCCGATGCCGTGCGTTCCGGCGATCGACGAAACGTTGACCACCGCGCCCTCGCCGTGCGCCGCGAGAAGGGTTGCGCACGCCCGCACCATCTGGAATGCGCCGATCACATTCACGCGATAGATCCTGGCGAAATCCTCGGCGCTCAGCGCGTCGAGATCGGCGTGGCTTGCGAATTTGGTGGTGCCGGCGTTGTTGACGAGGATGTCGATGCGTCCCCAGGCCTCCTTCGCCGCGGCGGCGATGCGCCGGCAATCCTCGTCGCGCGCCACGTCGCCTTGAATGAGACGCGCTTCGGCGCCTGCCGCCCTGACGGCATCGGCGGTGTGCCGCGCGTCGTCTTCGCTCTTGGTGAAATTAACGACGACGTTCGCCCCGCGCTCCGCCAGCCCGATCGCGGTCGCCGCGCCGATGCCGGTGGCCGAGCCTGTGACAATGGCGGTCTTGCCTTTCAAGTCACGCTGTTCCATGAGACCGTTCCGTATTAGTCTTGCCGGTGTTGCGCGTTCGGATGCACCTTGGTGCCGATCGTAACGAGTTCAGATGACGCTGCAAGGAGCACCCATTAGCGTTGAACCTTCCGCCTTTGCGCGTGCACGCATGCGGCTATCCGGCCGTACGCGGCGTCATGCCCGAGCGGACAGCGGCCTGCGCATCATCCTCGTGCGTCACGGCAGGCCGGCGATCGGCTACGGCGAGCGCACCTCGCACCATGGGTTCCGCGATTACATCGACGCTTACGAGGCCTCCGGTCTCGATCCCGAAAGCGCCCCGCCGGAGGAGCTTCAGGATCTCGTGAAGGAACTGTCCGCGGTCTACACCAGCGGCCGGCCCCGTTCGCACGACAGCGCCCGCGCCCTGGCTCCGCAAGCCGAGCTGATCGCCGATCCGCTGTTCGTGGAGGCTCCGCTGGCATCCCCGCGCATCCCGCTGCTCAAGTTGCGCGTGCCCGCCTGGGCGGTCATGAGCCGCATCCTCTGGCACGCTGGCTATCATCCCGAGATCGAAAATTACCGCACGGCGAAAATGCGCGCCAAGGAGGCGGCCGACATTCTGACCGCGCGCGCCGAAGAAGACGGCACGACCGCGCTCGTCGCGCACGGCTACTTCAACGCCATGATCGGGCGCGAGCTTGCCCGCCGCGGCTTCCGCCAGACGGGTTCGCACCGCGTCCGCTTCTGGAACGCGGTGATCTACGCCCTTCCCTGATCGCCGCTCGCCGCCGCAAGCCCGCCGCTTGCCTCCAAACCTACAAGATTCTGCCGCACTCGACGGATAGAAATGGGCAATGCGCGCAATCTTGCTGGCGCAGTTCACGAGGGGGTTTTCATGACCGACGCAGTCGCCGGGGCCGAACATCACCATCACGAAGAGATCGAGAAGATCGAGACGATTTCCTCCACTGCGACGCCCTGGGGCGTGCGCCTGGCGTTCGGGATCGCAGGATTGCTGCTCTTGGCCGGCGCCTTCGTCGCCTGGCAGTTCCGCGGCGCCTTGAACGGCGAGGTGGCCGCGGCGATGCCGTGGATCATTGCCGCCGCCGTCCTGTTGGGCGCGGGGGCCATCATGGAGTCGGTGACGACCGAGATCTGGCTCGCGCTGATCGCGGGGATATTCCTGCTGCTCATCGCATTCGTGATCGTGGGCCGCGTCACCATCTATCCCGGATTGAACTGGTCGATCTACGTCGTGGACCGCTTCACCGGCGAGGTGGAGCACTGCAGCGCCGACGCCTGCAAGGTGCTGCCGCGCACGGGCGAGTTCATGGCGCCGCCGAAGGTCCAGGTCCCCGGCAGGTAGGCTCGCGGTCTGGTGGGGTGAAAAAGAAGGGGGCGCGCATGCGCCCCCCTTTTGTGCATCCGGGGAATCTTCCGCGCGGTCGCGCGCCGTGACGCTCGCACCAAGCCATGATAAAAGGCACGCGCTGCGGAGCGCCGCACCTCCAAGGCATTGGCAGGCAATCGAAGCCCGTGCCGGGCAGATCCTGTTAGCGCTCACAGAGCTGTGAATGCCTGCCGTATTGCGGCGGTGCCAAACTCCATACGGTTTCCAAGGGGGCCCTGCTCATGAGCGTTAAAGCAATTCTCCACACATCGATCATGGTGCTCGCGGCGTTGACCGGAACCGTTCCGACTTTTGCCGCCAAGATGACCGACTACGACGTCACCAAGGCGGACACCTGGGCCGACGCGCTGGCGATCTGCGATGTCACGCGGTTCCTGTTGTCCGATCCCAAGCTGGAATCGGACGTCATCATAGCGGCCGCGCCCAACGACCCCCATGTCGCCCTCTACAAGCCTTACTTTATTCCGCCGTCCGGCTTCTATTCGGACGTGATGAAGCAGGTTTACGAGAGAGTGCTGAAGGCCGGCCTCGTGACATCCGATGCCTACAGCAAAGCGCGCCTGCACTATGCCCAGGTGATGTTCGACGCCTATTCCCACGACAGCATGGCCGACAAGGCGTTCCTGGCCGAGCAAATGAAGACCTGCTATGCGCTCGCCGTGGACACGAGCGGCAAGGCGCGAAACATCAAGCACGATACCAACCACTAAAGTGGCGTGCACAAGACGGTGTGCGGCTTTGCGTGAAAACGCCGATTCTGCGTGAAGGCGTTTTGCCTGGGGACGCGACTGCGCCCCCCGGGTTGAAGAAAAGCGGCCCGCCGTATTGCGCGACGGGCCGCTGCATCGGATCGGCCGGGGAACCTCAGTGCTTGTCGCTGATGCTCGCCGCGTAGCTCAGGTCCTTGAACGTCGCGGTGGGCTCCGGGACATGTTGCGCGGCCGGCGGCGTTCCAGTTGCCGGTTGCGGCGCCTTGGTGTCGAGCTTCTTCATGATCAGCGGCACCAGCGCCCCGAGATTGGAGCCGAGATCGCCGCCGCCCAAGGTCAGCGCCAGGTTCTCGGGCATGAAGCGCTGCGCGCCGCCCGCCAGGGCGCGGGCCACGTTGACCATCGTGGTCTGGTCCTTGCCGATGGCCGCCTGCTGGGCTTCGAGGCCCTTGGCGATGGCCAGACCCTCGGCCTCGGTCTTCACGGCGCTCGCGCGGCCGACCTTTTCGAGGCGGTAGGATTCGCCGTCGGCTTCGTTCTGCACGCCTTGGGCCTTGTTCCTGGCGATGTCGATGCCGACCGCCGAGCGAGCCAGTTCCGACTGCATGTCGGCCTTGCCGCGCGTCTGTTCCAGGGTCAGGCGCTGGCCCTGCGCCCGTTCCTCGGCCTTGTAGGTTTCCTGCTGCTGGTTGGCGATTTCGCGCTGGGTCAGCACATCCACGAGCTGCTGCGGGAAGACCACGTCCTGGATGTACACGCCGCGCGTTTCGATGCGGTATTCCTTGAGCTTCTGCGAGATGTGATCCTGCGCCTGCTGCTGCACTTCCTGGCGCTTCTCGATGAAGTCGATGGCGGGCATGGACTGCAGCTTGTCGCGGAAGTGGTTGCCCACCGCCGCTTGCAGCACCTCGGTGACCAGGTTCAGCATGGTGCCGACGATGGAGATCACCTTCGGCGCCTCGGTGTCGGGGACATGGATCTGCACCTGCAGGTCGATGTCGAACACGAAGCCTTCCTTCGACTTCGCCTCGATCTGCTTCAGACTCTTGTCGAGGTCGTGCGCCGTGCTCGTTGCTTCGGCCCAGTTGAGGGTGAGGATGAAGGTGGGAACGATCTCCGCCGAATAGCAGCGCGGGTTGATGGCGTATTTGCCGGTGCGCAGCGGCTCCTGCCAGATGCCGCGATGGCCGGGACGCACCAGCGAACCGAACTTGAAGTCGGCGCCGGAAGTGTCCTCGGTCGCCAGGCCGACATAGGCCTTCAGCACCGCCACCTCGCCCTGGTTCACCACCAGCATCGGCACCAGTTCGACCGAGACGAGGAACGGGTTGAGGTTATAGGCGCCGTACATCAACGGATCATGCTGCAAGCCGATGCGGCCGCCGCTGTCGAGGAACGCCTGGAAATCCTGGTAGTTGTTGTGGGTCTCGTTCTTGACCGCCAGGACCGATTCCATAAGATCGCTGTCGGCGGTGCCGGGCTTCGCCTCGAGCTCCGAGATTTCGGCGAAATCGCCGATGCGGTTGGCGATGGCGCCCTTGGGCAGGGGCGGGCCTTCGAACGTCGTGACGATGCCGATCATGTCGACCACCTTGCCGCCGCCGAAGACCTTGGGCTCGATGCGCACGACGTTGAGCTGGTCGGGATTGAGCCCGAACGATTCCGGCTTCAGCCCGTGCTTGCGCTCGAGCGCGGCATATTCTTCGTCGATCGGCACGCCGTAGACGGTGTCCTTGGTGATGACGAGGAAGCCCACCGGGTGGATCGCCAGCGTGGTGCCGGGCGGAAGAACCGGACGTTGCACGCCCTTCTGCCCGCCGCTGCGTACGAACGCCGCCACGTCGTGGAAGTTGCCGAACTCGGGCTTGTAGGCGGCCGACTTGGCGCCCACCGGCAGCGGTTCGCCGACCTGCGCGATGACGACGCCGATCTGTCCCGCCGGAATCTGAACGCGCGGATGACGCGTCACGTCGTAGACCGGCCACAGCCTGAATCGCCAGCCGGTCATCAACAGTTCGGCCTGGTAGCCCGCTTCGCCGTCGAAGGCGATGACGCTGCCGGCGGTAAGCCGCTTGAAGCCGAAGCGCTTGCGCACCAGCCCGACTTCGGTGGGTCCCACGATGCGGATGGATTTCCAGATGATGAGAACGGCGAGAAAGACGACGGCGTAGACGATCCAGCTATCCATCAGGATGTCGCCGAGGTGAAGTGCGTCGATCACATGAGCCCCCTTGGTTGCGCACGAAGAAGCGCAGCGCGAATGCGCCGGTCAGTCCGCCTGCTGAACTTCGAAGAGAATGCCCTGCAAAGCTGCGGATCGCGCTTTTCCTGCGTTTGGCACCCTCTCATATCGGAATCGCCTGCCGCGGATTCAAGGGATTGAAATATGATGTGATGAGGCTGAACAGGCGCATTCCTGCGGCATCGCCGCGCGGCGAATTCACTTGACGGACATGTGCCCGATTCGGGGCGGCTGCCCGCGATTCCAAGGTGGCCGCGACCCCCGCGAATTCAGAACAGCGGCTTGCCGGTTGCGTCGGGCAGCGGCACGTCCATCAGCTTGGCCAGCGTCGGGGCGATGTCGCGCATGTCGATCTCGCCCAGCGCCCTCTTCTTGATGCCGGGTCCGGCGATCATGAAGGTGGCGCGCATCTCGGGATGGTCGTTGAGATAGCCGTGGTGGCCCTTGAGATCGGCGGGCGTGACGAGCGCGCCGTCGAGATTGTCGCCGCCGTAATAACCGATTTTGAAATCGACCCAGAACGAGGCCTCCTTGGCGCCGCCCAACGCCTCGATCCCGCGTCTGTCGATCACCTTGGCGATGCCGCTCGACGGATCGGCCGCCAGCTTGGCGAGGAGATCCGCCACCTTTGCCTGCACCGCTTGGTCTTCCGGGTGTGCCAATACGATCGGCGCAGAGCCGCCCGCGTTCCACGGCATCGCGTCCCAGCCCGCGATCTTGTGCTTGACCGGATCGACGCCGATCAATCCGACGGCGGCGAAGGCGGCCGGCAGATTCACTTCCTTGTCCACCGCCGCGAAGCCGTGATCGGAAACGATGGCGATGTCGACGTCGGGCTCCGCCTTGCGCGCCCTGGCGATCAGGCTGCCGACCATCGTGTCGATCGCCTCCAGCGTGGCGTGCGCCTGCGGCGTGCCGGGACCTTCCTCGTGCTGCATGGCATCGAGGCTGGCCAGATGCACGGTCATGAACTCGGGATGCACCCGCTCGAACAGCGCTTCGGAATAGCGCGCGCGCACCGCATCGCCCGCGGCGTCCTCCTGCATGGCCGCCGCAAGCGGAATGCCGGTGTCCTGCTGAAGGGTGTCGATCAGTCCGGGCGTGGAAAGGGCGGCGATGAGCTTCAAGTCGTCCATCGTCAGCGCCCGCCAGTACTCGGGTAGATCGTAATCGATGGAGCGGTTGCCCGCGGACACCGGCCAGGCCACGCTGGCCGTGACCTGGTGCTTGGCGTGCACTTCGTCCCACAGCGTTGGCACCTTGATGTCGCTGGAGTACCAGTACCAGCCTTCGAGATTCTTGCGGTAGGGATCGAAGGTCACGTTGTTGGCGATGCCGTGCAGCGCCGGCGCCACGCCGGTGACGAGCGTCGTGTGGTTGGGATAGGTGACGGTTGGAACGACGTTTCTCACGCCCGTGGCATAGGCGCTTTCCGCCAGGAAGGCGCGCAGGTTCGGCACCTTCAGTCCGCGCTTCTGCGCGTCGAGAACGTCCGCCGGGCGCAAGCCGTCGATCGATATCATCAGGACCGGATTGGCCCCGGCCGCCGCCGCGATCGTTGCCGCGGCAAAAAGGCAAGAAACAAATGCAGACACCTTCATCGCTGTCACCTTTGAAAAGCTCGCGGCCGCATTAATGGTCATTCCTGTGAAGCATTGATGTCGGCAGCGCGGCGGAACGCCGTGCAGTCGCGCGCGGACGCGCCCGAAGGCGTGCTCCCCGTTCGTCCCCGGCGCTCGAAGAACGGGAACTCGGCGACGGCTCCGTTTGAAAACGCCTTGCTTCAGTTTTCCGATCCGCCGGCCGGGGACTTCAGCCCGCGCCACAGGACTTCGTTGAAGTCCGACGCGACGATCCTGTCTTCGGCCGACCAGTCGTATGCTTGCGTGGCCTTGGCCCAGTAGGCGGCGTCGTGCGCAAACGGCAGCGCGTCTCCGGTCTGGTCCTGCGGCAGCGGGAGTTTCGTGCCCGCGAGCACGCGCGAAGGTGACGCCTTGAAACTCCACGACTTGCGCTTGAGGTCGAAAACCTCGCTCATCGGCGGCTGGTGGGCGTCGTTGACGCTGAGCGGCGCAATCCCCAGCACATCTTCGATCGTCCGCAGCATGTTTACCGTCGAGTAGCGCGCGGAAATGACGGCGCCCTGTTTCACAAAGGGTCCGGCGACGAAGGCGATGCTGCGGTGGGCGTCGACGTGGTCCGGCCCGTCCTGGGCATCGTCTTCCACGACGAAGACCAGGGTCGAATCGCGATAGGGGCTTTTGGCGACCGCTTCGACCACTTTTCCGACAGCATAGTCGTTGTCGGCGACCTGCGCTTCCGGCGTCGAAACGCCGTCGATCGCGTGCCCGAAGTCTCCCATGTGGTCTTCCATGAACCGCAGCAGCGTCAGATTGGGAAGGTTGCCGTGGGCGGAATAGGAGGCGAACTCCCGCTCCCATTCGCGCTCGCGGTAGAAGTCCGGGAATTTCACATCGAAGCCGCGGAAATAGGGATCGGTGATGTCGCGCAATCCCGAAGCGGAAGGATAGGCGACCGTGACCCCGGCCTTTGCGGGATCGCGCTCGAGCGCGATGGGGTTGGGATCCGCGAGCGAATAGCGCGTGAGATCGACGAAAAAGCCGTAGTTTCGCACCGAAAGCCCGGCCTTCAAGGCCGCATCCCAGATGTGTCCGCGATCCCGTTCACCTTGGTTCGAATCGGGCGCATCCACGTCGTGCGCGCCGGGCATGAGATCGTCGTCGTCCGGGGTGTGCGGGTTCGCGCGAAGGCGCTCCGCCTTGGTCTCCAGACCGGTGTTGATGTTGCGGTTGGGGCCCTCGACGTCGTAGCTCTGCCCGCGCTCGCCATAGTAGAGCGCGATCGTCTTGACGCCGAAGTCCGTCTCCCGTGCGCTGACGCTCCACGGCCAGCCGTTGCCGCTCACTTCTCCGGGATCGTAGAAATTGTCGAGCGTGACGAACCGGCGGGCCAGGGCGTGCTGGTTGGGCGTGATCGCTTCGCCGAACAGCGTCAGCGAGGGATCGCCGTTGCCCGGTTTCAGGTCGCCCAGCACCTGGTCGTAGGTGCGGTTCTCCTTGACGATGTAGATGATGTGCTTGATGCGGGCGCGCAACGCAGCCATCAGCTTGCGGTCGTCGTGCCGTGACGCCAGCCCGTTGTTGTCGGCCACGATGCGCGTCAGCCGGGCGCGGTCCTTTTGCGGCGGCAGCGGAACTGCAAGCAGCTCGGCTTTCGACAGCTGCATCACGTAGTGGTTGTTGGACCGGCACGCGGCCTCTTTCGCCTTGTCGGCCGTCGTGGTGCAGCCAAGCGGGTTCGGCCCCGTGTTGCTGCGCCCGCTGACGACATAGAGCATGTTTCCGGTCGCGCTCACCGAATTGGGATACCAGCCCGTGGGCACGAAAGAGGCGGCCTGCGGCTTTGCGAGAGGTATGATCGCGAGGGCATTGATCCCGCCGTCGGTGATGTAGAGCGAGGACTCGTCCGGCGACAGGGCCAGCGCATCGGGGGTCGCGCCGCTGAAGGTCTTCTTCCCGCCGGATCCGGGCGCCGCCGATATCCGCCGCACGACCTTGTTGGCGGCGGTGTCGATCACCGAAACGGTGTCGCTGTTGTCCGCGGCCACGAACAGGCGCGAGCCTTCCCGGTTCAGGATCATCCGGTTCGGGACGCCGTCGATTTCGATCCGGCCGGTGACGGCGGGCTTTGCGGCATCGCGGACGTCGACCACGACGATCTCGCGGTCGCGCATGCTGGACACGTACGCGGTGTCGTCGCCTCTGATGCAGACCCAATAGGGGTACTCGCCGCCGGCAATGCCGCGCTGCGTTGCGTTGTTCTTTCCCGGCCGCAGATCGAGTTCGGCGGCCAAGGAACCGTTGAGCAGGATTGATATGGAGTCGTTCTGTCTGTTCGCGACGACCAGCTTGGTGCCGTCCTGCGAAACGTCGAGACCGGCCGCGCTCGGCTTTACGTCGAGTCCCAGACCGGCCTTGTGCCCGAGCGGAACGGCGGGGCCGGCCTCGCTCCAGCTTCCGTCCCGGTCGATGAAGGTATGCACGTTGTCGTCTACGCCGCCGCTCACATAGAAGAGCCGGTCGTCGGGCGCGAAGACGATGCCGCTGTCCGTATCGGGGACGAGCACAACCTGGGTCTTGCGCGGCGCGCCGGCGGCGATGTCGTAGACGAACACGTACTCGGCGGATCCTGCAGGATCGATGCGCCCTTGCGGCGTCGCCAGACGATTGAATCCGCTCGTGAGAACCAGCAGCGTTTTTCCGTTGTGACTGATCGCGGTCGTGACCGCGTTTCCGGCTCGAAAATCGGGATGGGCGGGAAGCTGGGGGTCGAGATCCTGGAGAACGGCGCCGGGCGCGGCTGCGGGCGTGATGCGCTGGCCGGTTGGGAGCATTTGTGAAGAAGCGTCGTCGTCCCGTGCAAACGCCGTGCCGAGAGCCAGCAGCATGGCGATGCCCGATATCAAGGCAAAGTGCTTCATTTGGCGTTGCCGCTTTCTTGTGCCGTTGTGGTCGCGACATGCGCGAAGCGGCAATCCTGTTGCATTGTTGCGCCACATACAACGGCCAACGTGCAGGCAACGACAATTCTTCATTTGTCTGTTCTTCAACTGACACATGGCGCCGATACGGCTCGTTCCGTAGCTCGCGCGTGTTGGTGCGCGATCCCGTTTCAAAACAGAGGGGTTTCAAGTGAAGAAGACTCTTTTGCTGGCTGGCGCCGGCATGCTGGCGCTTGGCTGCTCGGCGGCCGCCGCCGACAACAACGTGCAGGTTGCGTCGAACGACCAGGGCGTCGAAACCGTGCTCGTATACGGGCAGGGCGAAACCAGGCAGGTGCAGACGGTCACCCGCAACGACCTCGCCTATGCGGAGCCGGGGGCGAGCCCGTTCCAGACGGTCGCCACCCTGCCGGGCGTGAATTTCCAGTCGGCGGATTCCTTCGGGGCCTACGAATGGTCGACGCGCATCACGGTGCGCGGCTTCAACCAGAACCAGCTTGGCTTCACGCTCGACGGCGTGCCACTGGGCGACATGTCCTACGGCAACTACAACGGATTGCACATCAGCCGCGCGATCTCGAGCGAGAACATCGCCAAGACCGAACTCGCGCAGGGCACCGGTGCGCTCGGCACGGCCTCGACCTCCAATCTCGGCGGCACGCTGGCGTTCTATTCGATCGACCCGAGCAAGGACATGGGCATCGCCGCTTCCACCTCCTACGGCAGCTTCGATTCCATCCACGAGTACGTCCGCCTCGAATCCGGCGAGCTTGCCACCGGCACGCGCGCCTATGTCAGCTACAGCTTCCAGCAGTCCGACAAGTGGAAGGGCGACGGCCTGCACAAGCAGCAGCAGGTCAACGGCAAGATCGTCCAGGACCTGGGCGATACGCTCTCGCTCACGGGCTTCTTGAACTACTCGGTGCGCCGCGAGAACGACTACCAGGATTTCTCGCTCGACATGTGGCACCGTCTGGGCCGCAATTGGGACAACATCAGCAACAACTGGGATCTCGCGGTCGAGGTCGCCAACGACTATCAGAACGGCCTGCCGTTCCCCGCGCCGTTCGAAACCGTGGACGACGCCTATTACAACGCTTCCGGCCTGCGCAACGACGTCATCGGCGGCGTCACCGCGGACTGGGCGATCCTTCCGAACCTGGAGCTCAAGGTCACCGGCTACGGCCACAACAACGCCGGCCGCGGCCTGTGGTGGACGCCTTACGTGCCGACCACCGCCTTCATCGCCGGCGCGGCTCCGATCTCGGTACGCACAACGGAATACAGCATCAACCGCTACGGCGAGACCTCTTCGCTGGTCCTGACGCTGGGCAGCCACTCGATCGAGGGCGGGGTCTGGTACGAGAACAACAAGTTCGACCAGGCGCGCCGGTTCTACGCTTTGGCCGCCGACGGCTCGGGCGTGACCAGCCTCCAGTTCCCCGAGCACCCGATGGCTACCCAGTGGGCCTTCGCCTTCAACACCACGACGCTGGTGTTCCACCT